>CAZCXH010000057.1:0-26561 GCA_964502525.1 uncultured Chitinophagaceae bacterium | reverse complement strand
TTGCCTGCATACATCCGGTATTCCCCCGACTGAAAATTGTTGATGGTAAAATTTCCTGATGAGTCTGTTATGGCAGAATAGGTGTTTAAGGAATTTGCCAGCAGTACCCGGCACCCGGATATTCCCGCGCTGTCAGCCAGGTCAATCACCGAGCCTGTGAATGTCACATTTATCAAAGGGATCAACTGAACATTCAATGTCGTGACAACGCCATTATCGAGGATCACGTTATTTTCAATATGAGTGGCATAACCGGATTTCGCAAACTGAACGGAATAGCTTCCGCTGTCCGCAATGCCGGTTTTGTATTCGCCTGTGAACGAAGCAAGCCCGGTGTAATCAACCGGGTTGGAAGGGAGAATCATCACAGAAGCGTTATTAACCGGCTGGCCGGTGACGATGTCTGTCACAATGCCTTCAAGGTAACAGGCTTTCCGATAGATTGGCGCAAGCACAAACAGACCTCTTTCAATGTCCGAAGCGATAATATTTCCTGAGGGCAGATATGGGTAAACTGACCAGCACCCGTTATAGCCCCCTCCTGACAAGGGAGATGTATCATAGTTTCCAACGGCAATCAGATTCTCAGGATCGGAGGCGTCAATAATCACCACTCCATCCCGGTAATAGGAGGCTACCGCAAAGTCATGCAGATAGTGCACGTTATGTGGCAGAGAGTTGGAGCCGGGATTAAACTGAAACCGGTCAAGCTCCCTGATATTGCTCAGGCTGGTTACATCGTATGAAGTGATTGTTGCATTATTAACCTCATCGGTGGTCAGAAGCTTGGTGCCGTCATCTGACAGCCAGGTGTTATGCGTGAAATTGTTGGGTGTTTGCCGGTCGGCTAATATGAACGGATTGCTTTTATCTGAAACATCAACTACTGCAAAGATGCCGTCATTAACCTCGGCAGTCCACATCGTGTCCCCGCGGGCAAATAAGTCATGCACGTAATGGAAATCATATCTTCCCAGATAGGGAGGATTGGTCGGATTGGCGTCAACATCAAACATCAGAACCCCCCTGCCTGCGCTTATATTGCCTCCCGCGACATAGGCGATTCCGTTTTCGTCAGTGAAAACGGTGTGAGCCGTGGTCAGTCCCACACCGCCATTAGTTGTTGATGACTGAATGCTGTCCGGCAGAAAATTCAGGTTGATCACCGTCATGCCGCCACCGGTTTCATTGGTAACATAGGCGTACCCGTTCCATGTTGCAAAGTCATGCCAGTCGCTGGCGGCAGTTGGTACAAAAAACAATTCAGCAGGAGTTGCGGGATCCGTAACATCAACAATCGAAACTCCGGAACGCGCGCCAACGAGCGCGTATTCTTTACCACCTGCAGCATAGCCCCAGACATCGCTGAGGTCTTCGGTGTATATTTTTCTGCCAAGAAAGGAAAGATTGTTTTGGGCGAAAAGCTGAAAGGCGATGGAAACGGAGCAAGCGAGAACTAAAACAAAACGCATGTGTCAAATTCGATAATTCGGTGATCCGGTGATTCGATAATTGATCAAAACAAAAAGATGGGAAGCGGAGGTTGACATCATTGAATTATCGAATTAATTACTTCACTTTTTTCAACGAATAATCCTCATACTTGAGCAAATGTACGTACTTATTCTCTATGTAATCGGTGAGCGGAACAGCCTGCAAAGTGTCAATTGAAGCGAAAGGACTCGGGGGCGCGTAATGAATTCCAAAGCTGAAATCAGTGTGGATGCCCTTTGCAGTTTCAACGCACATCATGCTGTCAAATTCTATATTGTGTTCTTCAAGCATCCTTCCCCAAAACAGCATCAGATCATAACCCTTGATGGCATATTCTGAAGGCTCAGTATAATAACGGTCAACGTATCTTTTGTAAAAGCCCCTGTTATCGCTATAGAACTCCGGATCAATGTAATAGTCGGAAGTGTAGTGCACATTAAGGCTGCGGGCATAATCGAAACGCATGCCTTCCTGCTCGCCCCAAACCGGCAATCCCATCACCGTGATGTCGTACTTAACGGGATTCTTAACATCCTGTGGCGGCACAACCATCGGATAGAGTGTTCTTCCAACGCTGTGTATGTAGGATTTTTCAACCGATGGCACGATAACGACATTTTTTATTGAATCATTCAGGAAAGCGGCAATTTCCTCTTCGCTGGTGGCATCATCTTCCTGCCCAAAGGCTGGCGCGAAGGTTACCTGTGTAATTTGAAAAGCATAATCATTGCTCTCGGTTTGATACTGAGTCAGATAATTCTGAAATATCGCGGCATAGGTTCCTTCTGTGGTGCCGTGTCTTGTGAGCAGAAGGATGTTGTCGTCATGGTGGTTGGCAACAACGTAGTCGAAAATTTTTCGGCAATGAGCCTCTATGCTCGGATTCACCATGATGTAAAACGGGTTATAGCTCGTTATGTTGGCGGAAGGGGAAAGAGGCGAAACCAAATAAATGCTGTCATGCTTTGCGTATTCAGCCATGATGCGAAGATTGTTGTTGTAAACGGGACCTATGATTAACTCCAGATCTTTGAAATCCGCAAGCTGTGCGATCATGTTGATGCGCTCCTTGTCGTTGGCGTCATCATAGATGTGAAGTCTCGCTTTTAGCTTGTCCTTTGAAAGTTCTTCAAGCGCCATCATCGCGCCATTGTAAAATTCGATGGCAAGCTCGCTTTCGTTGTAATAGTTCACTTCAGCGGTGTCCGGTATTTCCCCTGCTGAGTCGAGGTAAAAAGGCAGGATCAGCGCAATGTCGAAAGTGTCAATCAGCGGTCTGACTGCGGTGACAATCGTATCACCGGCTAACGTGTCGGAGGGC
Organism: uncultured Chitinophagaceae bacterium; assembly: GCA_964502525.1. GTDB lineage: Bacteria > Bacteroidota > Bacteroidia > Chitinophagales > CAIOSU01 > DATLYB01. Next base: position 23,746 of record CAZCXH010000057.1, on the reverse strand, counting down.
GCAGCCTTTTCGATGACCGGTTTGAGATGAACGGAATCGGTTTGCGAAGCTGCCTTTTTGGAAGAACCGCAGCCGGCAACGAGCAGCGTCAGCAAAACAAGCGCGAGCACGATGATGGGTATTGGAAGTTTTACCTTTCCCTGAAACAGGGATAAGCGGCTTCTCTCAGAAAACGATTTATTCATTCGTGAATTGTTGGTTAGTCCATAGTCCATTAGGTAATTCCACCCGCTTCGATAATTCGCCAATCATCATTCGCCAATCGTAATTCGTAATTCTGCATCACTCCCATTCAATCGTTGAAGGCGGTTTCGAGCTGATGTCATAAACCACCCTGTTAATACCTTTCACGCTGTTGATGATTTGGTTTGAGGTTTCAGCAAGAAAATTATAAGGGAGTTTTGCCCAGTCAGCCGTCATGCCATCGGTGGAAGTCACAGCCCGCAATGCGATGACACGCTCATAGGTTCTTTCATCACCCATCACCCCCACGCTTTGCACCGGGAGCAAAATCGTTGCAGCCTGCCACACCTGATCATACAAGCCGTGCCTTTTCAGATTGGTGATATAAATGTCATCCGCTTCCTGCAATATCTTCACATCCTTTTCATTTACCGCTCCGATAATGCGAATGGCAAGGCCTGGACCCGGGAACGGATGACGATTTAAAATATCATCCGGAATTTTCAACGCAGAGCCAGTGAGCCGCACCTCGTCCTTGAATAAAAACCGCAGCGGCTCTATCACTTTCAGGTGCAGCTTCTCCGGCAGCCCGCCAACGTTGTGATGCGACTTGATGGTGGCTGACGGACCGTGAACCGAAACAGATTCTATTACATCAGGGTAAATTGTTCCCTGTCCGAGCCACTTTATTCCTTTCAGCTTTTTAGCTTCGCGTTGAAAAACGTCAATAAAAACTTTTCCGATAATTTTTCTCTTTTTCTCCGGGTCAATGACGCCCTTCAATCCCTTCATGAATTCCTTGGATGCGTCAACGCCTCTCACTTTAAAACCCATGTCTTTGTAGGAGTGCAGCACATTTTTAAATTCATTTTTCCGTAAAACCCCGTTGTTCACGAAGATGCACTGCAGTTGGTTGCCGATGGCTTTGTGCAGCAACTCCGCTGCCACCGTTGAGTCAACGCCTCCTGACAAGCCCAGCACCACCTTATCCTTATTGACGATTTTTCTTATCCATTCAACTGTTTCTTCAATGAATGATTGCGGTGTCCAGATGCTCTTGCAGCCGCATATATCGCGCACGAAATTCTGCAGAATGGATTTGCCTTCCGTAGTGTGATATACTTCGGGATGGAACTGCAATCCCGCCACCGGATTTTTATACCGCCCGTTGCTGTTTTGAAATGCCGCCACCTCAACGCTTTGCGTACTGGCGAGCAACTCGAAGCCCGCGGGAATTTTCACAATGGTGTCGGCATGCGACATCCACACCTGCGTGTTATCTGAAATATTTTTCAGCACGCCCTGCTTGCTGAAAATCCGGTCAAGGTTTGCCCTGCCGTATTCACGCTTGTTGGATTTCGCGACCTTACCCCCGAATTTTTCAGCGATGAGCTGGGCGCCATAGCACAAGCCCAGCACCGGGCGAACGTTCACCAGCATCTCAAGGTCAACGTGAGGCGATTTTTTGTCTTTTACCGAAAAGGGGCTGCCGGAAAGAATGATGCCCTTAACAGCATCATCAATGTTTGGAATCTTATTGAAGGGAACAATCTCGCTGTAAACGCCTATTTCGCGAACCCGCCTTGCTATTAACTGGGTGTATTGCGACCCGAAATCAATGATGAGAACTTTTTCGTCCATTTTGCAAAAGTGCAAAGGTAGCAGGAAATAGAAGGGTAGGGGGCAATGTTTTTAACGGGTGTAGGACAAATTGCATCTTTGAATCTGTCACCCTCCAACCTCCCTCCCGATAGAATCGGGATGATTCGCTATCAAGGGAGGCTGCTACCGCGCGAGGCATCCCCTTTGAGGGGGACGAAGGGGGTGAGTGCAATTCCATCTCACTCCAAACTCCTGCCTTTTATCCAGCCTCACCCCCGCCCTCCGGTCAGACCGGAGGAGTCCGGGCTGATTTCTTTGAATGAAGAAGTTAGGCGTGATTGTTTTACCGCAGGTGCGGTCTTTGAATTTGTCCTACACTCTTTTTAACAAAGGAGAAAGCAATAACTTACGGTTTACAGTTTGGAGTTTGGAAGTTGCAACCGTAAACCGTAAACTGTGTAAACCGTAAACATATAACTGTAAACAGAAATAGAAAATGTAAGATTTTATCCTGCGCACAGTATAAATATCTCCCGCGCATCTGTTCCCTGCCCTCAGTTCCCTTGTATTTTTGCCCGCAAATCAATCTTCAAGATAGCCGAATTTGCCTTTGTTCAAATCATCAAACGCCTGCACGATTTCCTCTTTCGTATTCATCAGAAACGGCCCATAAGGCGCGAGCGGCTCGTTAATCGGCTCGCCACTGAGAATGAGCGCGATGCTGTCTTCAGCCGCCTCAAGAGAAACAGCTTCACCATCATTTTTGAACAGAACGAAATGGTCCGTGCCGGCAATCTCACTGCCGTTCACTTTTAGTTTTCCTTCTATAACGAGAATGCCCGTGTTGTGATTTTCAGGAAAATGAAATTCAGCCTGTGCGCCCGCCTTCATTTTCACATTAAACATGTTGATTGGCGTAAATGTGCTTGCCGGACCTTTCACGCCCTGATATGCTCCGGCAATAATCTCCACCTCGCCTTTCCCTTCCGGCAACGGGTATTTGCCCATGCGGCTGTTCTCGATTCCCTGATATTTGGGCTGCGACATTTTGTATTTCGCGGGAAGGTTTACCCACAACTGCACCATCTGAAACAGTCCACCGCGCCTGCTGAATTCTTTCTCATGATATTCTTTGTGCAGCACACCGCTGGCTGCCGTCATCCACTGCACATCGCCCTCACCGATTACACCGCTGTTTCCCGCGCTGTCATGGTGCGCCACTTTGCCTTTGTAAGCAATCGTAACGGTTTCAAAGCCGCGGTGCGGATGCACACCCACCCCGCGCGGAGTTTCCTTCGGAGGAAACTCCACTTTTGAGTTGTAATCCATCAAAAAAAACGGACTCATGCGGTTCAGCCCCATCTGATAGCCGCTTGGGAAAAAGTTGTGCACCCGGAAGCCGTCACCCACCATGTGCGGAGGCGGAGGCGCGAGAATGGCGTCAATGCTTTTGTATTTTGTGGACATAAAAAGTTTTTTTGCTGAATAAACAAAGTCGTGTCAAAAATGGTTTAAAAGCAAGAGCGCGGTGATGCGCCCTTGCTGCTCCCTGAAAACGCACCTTATTCAACCGCATCGTTCCTTACAAATTCCACATTCGCATTAATGCCCACCTCATCACTAATCATATTTGCGAGAAATGAAGTGCCGATGCCGAAATCCGAGCGTTTAATCGCACCCGTTACTTTGAAACCGGCAATGGCTTTCTTTGTCATCGGGTGCACACCGATATTGTAAACCGCATCCAGTTCAACCGGTTTGGTTATTCCACGCATGGTCAGATTTCCCTTCACGCGGTATTTCCTTTCACCTATTTTGGCAAAGGAAGCGCTCTTGAAAATGATTGCAGGATAATTGGCGGCATCGAAAAAATCGGGATTCTTCAAATGGGTATCGCGCTGGTCATTATCGGTGCTGATGCTGTTGACCTCTGCCGTAAGTTCCACCACCGCATCGGAGAAATCGTCATTGGAAGAAGTGATGGTCGCATCAAATTTTTTGAATGCCCCCTCCACCTCAGAAATCATCAGGTGCGTTACCGTGAACCCTAGCCGGGCATGAGCCGGGTCGGATGTCCACTTTGCCGTTTGAAGAACAGTGAAGGAAAACAGGAACGATGCAACTGCAGAGAGGAGAATAAATTTTTTCATTGGTGATTGTTTTAAGTGCTTAAAAATGATTAATGTTGCAAACTTATGTACATTAGATATACATTTGTAACTGCTATACCTAAGTATAGCGCTATACTCCGGTATAGCATCAATTAAACCCCTATGGCAAAAGCATCCGCTGCTGCGAAGCAGAAACCAACGCATTCCGAATGTTCGCAATTCCTGTTGCCCATGAAGGACACGCTTGATATTTTAAGCGGAAAGTGGAAACTGCCCATCCTGGGCGCGCTGATGTTCGGCAAGAAACGGTTCAAAGAGATGGAACGTGAAATTCCTAAAATCACCGCACGGATGCTGTCAAAAGAACTGCGCGAACTGGAAATCAACCAGCTTATCACAAGAACGGTTTATGATACAAAACCCGTCACCGTGGAGTATGAACTGACTGACTATGGCATGTCGCTGGAAAAAATCATGCTTGCGCTGAAAGACTGGGGCGTTTTGCACCGGAAACGGATACTTGCAAGGAAGTAAATAGAGATTCTATCGTTCTCCCATCTGATTATCGCCATACTCATTTCAGCTTCCCTTACTTTTACGGTTGTGAACCAAACTCCTCATTTCGCTGACGTCATTCTTCCACTGCCCGTGCCGGGTATGTTCACCTACCAGGTTCCACAGGAATTCCTCGACCGGATCAGAATCGGGAAGAGGGTGGTCGTTCAGTTCGGAGCAAGGAAAATCTACACCGCTTTGGTTGGAAAAATTCACAATAATCAGCCTGAACTGCATAAGCCCAAGCCCATCCTCGAAGTGCTCGATGACGAGTCGGTGGTGAATCCGCATAATATCGAATTCTGGAAATGGGTTTCACAATATTATATGTGCACCCTGGGCGAGGTGATGAATGCCGCTATGCCGCAGGGCTTGAAACTGGACAGCGAAACCAATATCTCACTGCATCCCGATTGGGATGAGGATGAATCGAAGCTTGACAATGCACAGTTCATTGTGATGGAAGCGCTGCGGATAAAAAAATCTTTGAGTGTTCAGCAGATTGAAAAAATCACCCGCAGGAAAACCGTGCATCAGCTTATCAAGTCGCTGATTGAAAAGAATGCGGTTTATGCTTTTGAGAAATTGGTGGAGAAGTATAAGCCAAGAACCGAAAGTTACATTGAGCTTGCTCCAGAGTTCAGCGATGAGGAGTTGCTGAATAAAACATTAGATGAACTGAACAAAGCAAAACGGCAGCAGGAAGCGCTGCTTGCGTTTTTGCAAGCCGGAGCGGCTGAAATCAACAAAGCGGAACTGGTGGAAAAGTCTGGTATATCTTCGGCCGCCCTGAAACAGTTGATTCAAAAGGGGATTTTTCACGAACGAAAAAAAGAGGTGAATCGCCTGTGGTGGGATGAGGTTGTTTCTGAGAAAAAAGAATTTGTTTTAAGCGAAAGGCAACAAAAGTCGCTCGTTGAAATACGCCAATGGTTTGAAAAAAAGGGCGTTGTCCTTTTTCATGGAGTGACCTCTTCCGGCAAGACGCAGATTTACATGGAGTTGATGAAGGAAGCGATTTCCAATGGCAAAGAGGTTTTATACCTGCTTCCGGAAATTGCCCTCACCATCCAACTGATTCGCAGGCTGAAGGAAGTTTTTGGCGAGACAATCGGAATTTATCACTCCAAATTCAGCATGAACGAGCGCGTGGAAATCTGGAACAAGCTGCTGCGCAATGAGTACAAAGCTGTGATTGGCGCCCGCTCTGCATTGTTCCTTCCGTTTTCAAATCTCGGATTGATTGTAGTTGATGAAGAGCACGACTCATCCTTCAAGCAGTTTGATCCGGCTCCGCGATACAACGCGCGCGATGCAGCGATTTATCTCGCGCATGAAGCCGGGGCGAAGGTGTTGCTCGGCACGGGAACTCCCTCGCTGGAGAGCTATGAAAACGCGAGACAGGGCAAGTATGGTTTTGTGAGGCTCGCAGAACGCTATGGCGGAGTGCAACTGCCACAAATAGTAATTGTGAACGTACGCGAAGAAATGCAGAAGCGCAAAATGAAATCCATCTTCTCGTGGACGCTGCTGGATGAAATCAAGGCAACGCTTGAAAAAAAAGAACAAATCATCCTGTTCCAGAACAGGCGCGGGTTTGCGCCTTACCTGTCATGCTACAACTGCGGCTGGATTCCAAAATGTGTGAACTGCGATGTGAGCCTATCTTATCACAAGCACCTCAATTCACTGCGTTGTCATTACTGCGGCTATTCAACAGAAGTGCTTTCTAAATGTCTTGAATGTGAATCCAGCGACATCCGCATCCGGGGATTTGGCACGGAGAAAATTGAAGAAGAAATAAAAATATTCTTCCCCGATGCGGGCGTGGTGCGTCTCGATATTGATTCGGCAAGGACGCGGCAATCGTACGAGCAAATAATTCATGATTTTGAAAACAGACGCTTCGACATCCTTGTCGGAACGCAGATGGTAACAAAAGGATTGGACTTTGATAATGTGAGCCTTGTCGGCATTCTCAGCGCTGACCAACTCCTCGGCTTTCCTGACTTTCGCGCCAATGAACGAGGCTTCCAACTGATGATGCAGGTGAGCGGCAGAGCGGGGCGGAAAGATCATGCAAGCAAAGTGATTGTTCAGACGTACGATGCCGGGCATCCTGTGCTCGATTTTGTTTCGCGAAACGATTTTGAAAAATTCATTTACCGCGAAATGAACCTCAGGAAGGAGTTCCGCTATCCGCCATACAGCCGGCTGATTCATCTTGTTTTGAAACATAAGGACAGAAAATCAGTGGTTGATGCAGCCAAAGATTTTGTGAAATTGCTCGCAGAAAATTTTGAAGGCGTCATTCTCGGTCCTGTCACTCCTCCAATCGGGATGGTGAAAAATTTGCACCTGCAGGATGTGCTGCTGAAGATGCAGAAAGGAGGAGCATTGCAGAAAAATAAGAATCGTATTCAGGATTCAATCGTGAAGATGCGCCAGAATCCCGACTGGAGGGCGGTGAGGGTGGAGGTGGATGTTGACCCGTGAGTGGTCTCTCTAAAACTTAAACTTCACCTGCGCCCTGATTTCGCTCCTGACATTTCCTTCAATCTCATCCAATCCGGAGCCAACTGTGTCCCTGTTTGAAAAATACCACTGTCCGAATTTCAGCCACATGTCGAGCCAGCGGGTGGCTTTGTAACGGATCACGAAATAGTATCTTGTTCCTTTATAGTAGTGTGGCGGCACTGAATAGTAGTAGAGCACATCATCCTCATACGCATAGACCCGCGAGTCATACGAATAGGTATCAAACAATGCAAAACGCCCTGTGACGCTCACAGGGAATGTCAGGGGTTTGTACGTAATGTCCTGATAGATGAGGTAGCCGTTTTGCTTTATCCCGTCATTATAAATAACATATTCAAACCTGTTTTCAAATGAAACGGATTCCGAAATCTTATACTTCACGCCATAGCGGATGTTCTGTTTTCCAATGTTGGCAAGCGCATCGAGCTTTGCGGCATTATCGGGCTGATTGCCTTCCTTGTTTTCATTTTTATATCGTCCCTGCATTTCCAGTTTTTTAGACGGACGCCATGTGAGCTGCACCAAAAAATCCAACCCGGAAGATGGCGCGTCAATTTGATATTTCAGCCACGGAAAACGATAGTAGTCAATGTATGTGTCAAGCTGAAAATTTTTTATCGGACGAACGGAAAGACCGGAATAAATTCCCTGCTCGTTATAGGGATTTCTTGACTCTCCGAAAGGATTACTGAAAAAACTGAAGTAATCACGCTGGTAGTACCTGTACAATAACGAAATATCCACTTTAGGATCAATGCTTGCAATGCACCCATGCAACGTTGAAACCGCCCAGTTATCAGTCATGGCGAACTCACCGAAGAAATAAAAGTTCTTCAGCAACAACGCATAGTCAGCTCCGAGGTTGGTGAGCCTGTCGCCATAAAATTCATACTGGTTATAAAGATCATTGCCCCTTTCCAATGCAACATCGAGCCGGGTATGAACTGCAGATACACCGATATGCGAAGCGCGTTTTTTGTACTTCAGATAGCCGCCCGCAACAGTTTGCCCGATGGCATCTTTGTCTTCCAATTCGCTGGGGGTTCTGTGCAACCCGGATTCCTGCAATGAAGTCGCCTGCGCGGTCAATGCATCTTCATCAGAGGTGTCAGGCTCCGTGATGTTGGCGTCTTTCCGGTCGCGCGAAAAAAATCCGGTTATCTCAAAGTTTCCCGCCTCAACAGTTGTTGCAACGCCCCTTAAAAAATTGTTTTCATCCACCGAAGTATAGGGACGCAGCGCTTCGCTTGACTTCTTGATGCTTGCCACCAGCGGGCTTTTTCCAAAGCCGAACCCTGACCACATCACCAGCCCCTGCCCGATTTTCACATCGTAATCGCCAACAGCAATGCTTTTGAAAACGCTTACATTTTTCACGAATATATGACCGGAGTAAAAATCAAATCCTCGTGGTTGCTTTCCCTGAAAAACTTCTTCCCCCGCGTCCTTCTCCACCGTGAATCCATACGACAGCTTGTTAGGGAAGCTGTATCGAAAGCGCGAATATATTTTTGACTGATGCCCCGGATACCGCGTGCCTGACTCGCCTGAATCCAGAGCAGTGTATCCTTTTTGCTCTTCGAGCACCTGCGAATAGCGCAGGTATAATTCGAAATCTCCCTCCGCCATCACCTGCCCGAAAGAGTTCACCCGATAATCATCAATATCGCTTTTTACCGTAACGAATGGAAGTATGCGGTAAATCGAGACCAGATCAAGCTGCGGGACAGCCTGCAGTTCGTAAATTGTGATGAACCTTCCGAATTTTTCACGGTGTTGTATAATCGCATCCACCTGTTCCGGTGACAGCAACCGGAAATTCATCATATCCTCGAATGTCGCCTTGTTGAGATCAAGCGGTTTTCGCAGCATATCCGAAAGCTGTTCCAGGAAAGCGTCAAAGTTGAATGACTCTTCGGTTTCCTCTGAGATGCTTTCGAGAATCTGTTGGATATCCTCTCGCAGTAATTCAGGATATTCTTTGGACGCTTTTTTCTGGGCGAAGGAAGGGAATGAGCAAAAGGCAAAAAGCAAAAGACAAAGCAAAATTATAAAAGGATTGCTTCGCTCGTTCCTCGCTCGCAATGAAAGGAGATACCTATTCTTTCCGTCCAATCGCATAAGCAACAGAAAGATGTGGTGACACTCCCAATGCCGGATGGAACGCTGAGGAAATGTCAACAGTAAGATTCTTCAGAATTAATCCAACCCCGAAAAATCCCTGGAACGGATTCGCATTGAAACCGCCCCGCAGGGCAAGTTTATCCATCGGAAGATATTCCAATCCGAATTTATATACGGGATCATAGTCAATATCTTTTTCCAATTCAACAAGTGCCGTTACTTTTTTAGAAGGCATGTAGCTCAGCCCGAAGCGCATCACGGTTGGCAGTTTTTCGTCCGTTTCTTCCTCGATGGTGATCCGCAAGGGATTGTTCACGTGCGCGCCAATCAGCAGTTTTTCCGGCACAAGGAAAAACTGCAATCCCGCTTCAAATGTGAACAGATGATTACTTCCGTATTCGCTGATACTCATGCTGAGGTAATCGAATTGCAGTCCGAACGAAAACCTGTCTGCAAAACTTTTCGCAAAAGCAACGCCAATCTTTCTTTCGCTGAACAGGCTTGTCCCGGAATAATGGATTCCCAATCCGAACACTCCGGTTTTTGTGGGAAACACTCCGGCAGCATCAGCAATGGTCAGTTCTTTGACGAGGAATTTGTTTTTCGCTGCAATGCCGAATGAAAATTTTTTCAGGAAGCCAATGCCCGCCTGGTTGTTGTGAACGGAGAAAACATCCGACAATGCTGAAGCGTGATTTCCCAATGCAGAAGCCCTCGCACCCACCACGTCATCAAAAGAGCCGGCATAGGTGGACGGGCTTAAGCTGAAAAGCAAAGCAAGAAATAAAATAATCCGGAAAATCATGTTGAAGAATAATCAGGAATGAAAATACAGATTTACTGTTAATCCTGCATAAAAAGATTACCACAGAAACCGGATTTATTGCAATGCGCAACCTCCTAAATACGAAAGCCGCACCTGCGTGAGCAAATGCGGCTTTCGCGTTGTTATTGTGCCGGATGGGATCCGGCTATTGTTGTTAAGGCAAAAGTAACTAATGATTTTTGAAATGGCAAACCATCGAGGGAATTTAATTTTTTTTCTCTTCCACTGTCGGGGCATTGCTTGGATTCAGAAGATCATAAAACTGATCGAGCTTCGGTAATATGATGATGCGCGTTCTGCGGTTGGCGGATCTTCCTTCAGCCGTTTCATTGGAAGCAAGCACATTGTATTCACCGCGACCGGCTGCAATCAATTTATTCGGGTCAACCTTATAATCCTCCTGCAACACCCTGATAACCGATGTGGAGCGTTTCACGCTCAAATCCCAGTTGTCGTCAATGCAATCGGTTTTAATCGGAACGTTGTCGGTATAACCTTCCACCATCACCTCGATTCCCTCGCGGCTTTGAATGATCTGCGCGATTTTGCCGAGTACTTCTTTCGCTCGGTCGGTCAACTTGTGGCTACCGGTTTTGAATAACATTTTGTCCGAAAGGTTGATGAACACAACGGTTTTATCCACCTTAATCTCTACATCCTGGTCGTCAATGCCTTCCTTCAGCACGCTTTTCAAATTCACCGCCAAAGCGAGATTGATTGAATCAGCTTTCGTCCGTGCAGCTTGCAGCAGTTGAATGTATTTATCCTTGCTCTCCAACTGCTTGAGGGTTTGGTTGATATTTTCGTTAGCGGACTGCGACAGCACTGTCAAGTCACCAACCTGAGTAAGCTGCTTATCGCGCTGCGCTTTGCAGTCGTCAAGCTGATCCTTCAGGCTCTGCGCCTGCTGCTGGCTGAGGCGGAGGTCGCTTTGACAATTGCTGAGATCAGATTTGAGCTTGCTCGCCTCATTCTGGCTGTTGCTCAAATCGGTTTGCAGAATTTCAATTTGTTTCTTGTTGCACGATGACATCGTTATGCACACGCACGCGATCATCGCAAATTTTAAAGAATGTTTCATAATAATTTGTTTTAAACGCACTTTAATATTTTATTCTGAATGGAAATAAAAGTAGGAAAAAACAGCCACTATGCCTGCTGTTAGTTACTCACGTTTCGTTGTCAGGTAGCAGATGCGGAGGACATTCGTTAAAACTCTGCGTTCTTGGGCGTTCGTGGAAACGGGATGACATCCCGGATATTGGTCATGCCGGTCACGAACATCATCATCCTTTCGAAGCCCAAGCCGAAGCCGGCATGGGGCACGGTGCCAAACCTGCGCGTATCAAGGTACCACCAGACGCTCTCTTCCGGGATATTGAAATCCTTGATCTTTTTCTTCAGCTCGTCATAGCGCTCTTCGCGCTGCGAACCTCCGATTATCTCACCGATGCCCGGAAACAAAATATCCATTGCGGCAACCGTTTTCCCGTCATCATTGTTGCGCATGTAAAACGCTTTGATCTCTTTCGGGTAATTGTAGAGAATCACCGGTTTTTTGAAATGCTTTTCAACAAGATACCGTTCATGCTCGCTGGCGAGATCGGTTCCCCATGCAACCGGATATTCAAATTTTTTCTTTTTGTAATGATTGGAATTGAGTAGAATATCAATCGCCTCCGTGTAGGTGATTCTCTCGAATTTATTGTCAACCACGAAACGCAGCCGCTGCAGCAAGCTCATCTCGTTGCGTTCATGCTGGGGCAGGTTTTTCTCTTCGCCCTTTTCCCTTTCTTCAAGAAAGATCAGGTCTTCCATGCTGTTCTCAAGGAGGTAGTTGATAAGATATTTTAAAAAATCCTCAGCCATCTCCATATCGTCCACCAGCTCGAAAAAGGCAACCTCCGGCTCAATCATCCAGAACTCGGCTAAATGGCGGGACGTGTTGGAATTTTCCGCCCGGAAGGTGGGACCGAATGTATAGACCTGCGATAATGCCAGCGCGCCCAGTTCAGCCTCCAACTGCCCTGATACGGTGAGATTGGTCTCTTTCCCGAAAAAATCTTCCTTGAAGTTCACCTGCCCGTCCGCCATCGGTGGGTTGATTGGAGGGAGCGTGGTGACGCGGAACATCTCGCCAGCGCCTTCAGCGTCAGAGCCGGTGATGATTGGGGAGTGAAGGTAGAAATATCCGTTGTCGTTGAAATATTTGTGGATGGAAAAGGCGAGGGCATGGCGAATCCTGAAAATCGCTCCGAAAGTTTTGGTTCTGAACCGCAGGTGCGCCTGCTCCCTTATCACTTCAAGGCTGTGGCGCTTCGGCTGCAGGATGGTGCTCATGATCTCTTCGGGATCTGCCTTGCCGATGATGGCAATCTCCTTTGCTGCAACCTCCACTTTTTGCCCCTTGCCCTGCGATGCAATTAACTCACCGGTGACAGATATGGCCGATGCCACGGTTACATTTTTAATTACATCTTCCGGAAATTTTTCAAAGTCAACCACTATCTGCAAGTTGGCAAGACTCGAGCCGTCATTCAGTTCAATAAACCTGTTAGAGCGGAAGGCTTTTACCCAGCCTTTCACGCAAACCGATCCTCCCGGCTCTTTAGCCAGAACCTCTTTGATTTTAGTTCTCTTCATACTTATTCTGTAATTGTTTTTATACTGTTTCCCTGATTTTTGGAAGCCGCTAAGTTATAGGAGTTCTGTCAAAAACTAACTTTTGCCGGGATGATGCTTCATTGGCAGCACGGGCAACTCTGTCGGTTGTCTTGCACCAAATTGTAACTTTTGTCACCGATTGCCGCATTTCACAGCGCTAAACTTGCATTGCGAAAATGAAATTTTAAGATTTTGAATGAATGGGGGTTATCAATAAATACAAGCTAACGCTGATTGGGATTATTGCCGGAGCTATGGCAGGGTATCTTTATTATCATTTCATAGGCTGCGCCAGCGGGAGTTGCGCCATCACTTCAAAGCCGCTTAACAGCACGCTGTACGGAGCCTTGATGGGTGCGGTGCTGACCGGCAATTTCAAAAGGGAAAAAATAAACACTCAATAACATGAACATTGAGCAACTAATCAAAAACACCGATACTATCATCGTTGACGTGCGGACGCGCAGGGAATTCATGGGTGGAAATGCAGCGGGGTCTGTCAACATTCCGTTGCAGGAGATTCAAAGCAGGGTTGATGAATTCAGGCGGATGAAAGGCAGCATCGTTTTGTGTTGCGCCTCGGGCAACCGGAGCGGGATGGCGGCTCAGTTGCTCCGGCAGCTTGGATTTGAGAATGTTTACAATGCCGGAAGCTGGATGGAAGTGAATTATTGCAAATGTGATTAAACATGATGCAGGCGCTTAAAAATTTGCTTGGCTTCGGTCCCGCAGCGGACTATGCCCAACTGCTGAAGGATGGCGCGCAAATCGTTGATGTGCGGACTAAGGGCGAGTTTGCTTCCGGGCATATTAGCGGTTCCGTAAATATTCCCCTGCAAAATCTGGACGGCAGCCTGTCAAAGCTGAAGAAGGACAAGCCGGTTATCACCTGTTGCGCATCAGGCATCCGCAGCGCATCTGCGAAAAACATCTTACGGTCAAACGGCTTTAAAAATGTGCATAACGGTGGCGGATGGAGGAGCCTGAAAAACAAAATTTCAAAGCAATGAGCGATAGATTCTTGAAAGGATGGACATTCCAGCGCTTTCTTTACCTCGTTATTGGCGGTTTCGTGATGGCGCAGGCAGTGGTGGAAAGGCATTGGATGATCATGGTTATTGGCGGATACTTTGCTGCGATGGCGATTTTCAATTTCGGATGCGCTGCAGGATGTTATGGAAGCGTTTGCAGCACGGGAAAAGAGGTGCGGCAGGACCGGAAATCATTGGACACAAATATTAACGAAATAAATTAGCAACAAATGGAAACAGTTAAAAAAGAGAAAACCTTCAGCGAAATCATCAAAACGGAACCATTGGTGCTGGTTGACTTTTCAGCCGAATGGTGCGGACCTTGCAAAATGATGGCTCCCATCCTTGATGAATTGAAAAAAACAATCGGAGACAAGGCGAAGATTGTGAAACTGGACGTAGATGAAAATCCTCTAGCGGCTTCCGCTTATCAGATACAGGGAGTGCCGACACTCATGTTGTTTAAAAATGGCGCAAGCGTATGGAGGCAGTCCGGGGTGCTGCCTGCCGTTTATCTGAAGCAAATTATTGAATCACATCTGAACGCATAATTCCATGAAACATGCAAGCGTACTTTCAATTGTCCTGACCTTCAATATTGCAGCCGGTTGCGCGCAGCAATCCGGTGGCGCGTTGCTTGACGCGCAGGCATTTCACGACAAGCTGCAATCAACAAAGAATTTCGTACTTCTCGATGTGCGCACTCCGGGAGAATACGCACAGGGTTACATTGAAGCAGCTCAGAACCTTGATTTCCGCAATTCTGATTTTCAGGCGCAAGCCGGAAAGCTGGATAAAAGCAAAACGTATTTTGTTTACTGCCGTTCCGGAGCAAGAAGTGCGGCAGCCGCTGAGTATATGCGTGCAAGCGGCTTCAAGGAGGTGTATGATCTGAAAGGAGGAATTCAGTCATGGAGCGGCAGTAATCTTCCCATTGTGGCGGGCGGGAAAATTCAGCCTGATAAGATTTCATCGGCAGATTTTAACAAAATGATTGCCTCGGGAACGGTATTGATTGATTTCTATGCCCCATGGTGCGGCCCCTGCAAAAAAATGGAACCCTGGATCAATGAAATAGCCAGGGAATATTCCGGCAAGGTTCAGGTTATCCGCATTAACATTGATGAAAACAAGCAACTGGCAAAGCAGCTTGGTGTGGTTGAAATCCCGGTTTTAAAAATCTATAAAGGCGGGAAGGAAGAATGGATGCACAAAGGGCTGACGGAAAAAGAGAATGTGATTATGAATTTATAGAAAGGGATTGAAGGGCAATTCTAAAATTGCTCTTTTTATCGCCTCACCCCTTCCCTCTCCGGAAGGATTCCAGAAGGAGAGGGGATAAGTTTATTACAGCGCACGGCCGCCCCAATGGATATTACTTGCATAACGCTTTTACAAAGCGTATTTTTGTTTCGTAAATACGCATAACCCATGAGCAAGCAGGTAGTCTATACAAGCAAATTACCAAAACAAATCATGTCTGATCTGGATAAATATTCCGCAAAGCTCCATGTCACCAAAAAATTTCTTATCGAAAAGGCGCTTCGGAAACTGCTTTTGGACTTAAAGCGAAAGGAATATATCCAGTCTTTCAAACGCATGGCAAAGGACAAAGAACATCAGTCGTTGGCAGAAATGGGCTTGGATGATTATCTCAAACATCTGGACGATTGAAACAAAAAGAAATCTGGCTTGCTAACCTCAATCCAACCAAGGGAAGAGAGCAACAGGGCATACGCCCGGTAGTTATCATCAGTGGTGATGCCATGAATCAATATTCCACCACATCAATCGTTTGCCCCATCACAAGCAAACTCAAGAATTTCAAAGGATGCATCATTCTGAAAAAAAACAAAATCAACGGTTTGAAAACCGAATCTGAAGTGCTTACCCACCAAATTCGAATGATCTCCCAAGAAAGATTGCTTCAAAAGTGGGGTTCCATTTCCGATGAAGAACTCTCGCAAATCAAAACCGGGCTGAACGATATGCTGACCCTCTAATTTCCCCTGGAACTTCCGGAATACCCTGGAAATACATTTTCCATCCGGTTTTGAGCTCATCCCCGGTATGTAATCCATCGCGGAAACGCAAAACACAATTTCACTTTAGAGCAGTTCTAAAAATTCTACCACTTACTCCCTCTCCTTCTGGAGAGGGAAGGGGTGAGGCGATAAAAAGAGCAATTTTTAGAACTGCCCTTTATGGAGAATCCGATTAATCCAGTCAAGACCGTTGGCAGCCAGAATCTTTGGCACGTGCTCGTCATTATTGGAGGTGGTGGAATTTTTAGAACCGCCCAGAAGCTATTTTCTCCTGACGACAATTGGCTCATCAAAAAAGTCCGGCACATTTTGATTTTTCAGGATGAAATCCTGTAATTCCTGCGTGGTGGCAGTCAGGGCGACAAGCTCGTCTATTTTGATGTGTCCCAGTTTATCCTTGCCATTTTCAATCTGGTTGGTTATCCAACTGTAGTTCAGCATGCGGAACTCGATCTGGTCTTTGTCAATAGAAACCTTTGCCAGGGAATGAGTGGGTTTCACATGGAGGTTGATGAAAAGGTTGTCCGTGTTCATGTAATTTCTGGGAAAAAAATCCATATAGAAATTATTGCCAAGTTTCATCAGATGTACCGTGAAATCAGCCATGGTGCAGGTGGAAAAATCGTTTGGCGCATTGTAAGGGTCTTCGCAATCCTTGTAGTTCAGGAAGTAAGCGCCTTCCATCTGCGAGAACGTGAGCAGCGAATTTTTGTTGATCCACTCGCCAAGAAGCAGGTTGTTTGAAGCAATGTCACCCGGCTTGTAAAAAGGATGGAACGAGGTAATCAGGCACCCGCTTGAAAGCAGCGCGGTGAGCAGGGGAATAACCATCAATTTTTTCATGTTATCGGTTTTGAGTTTTTTAAATGGCTTTGTATTCGTTCTTCATTTTAATTGTCAGTCTCTGATGCATCGGACACAGCGCCCGGTGTCCTTATGAAAACTGATGCGGTACAATTTTCTATGCTGTACAAAGAAGTAACGCACATAAACATTGCCGACAGGATCCAGCGAGGAAGTCCAATAATCTCCATAGATGCCCATGTTTACAAATTCTCCATCCGAGCATCGGATGCCGCTCAATGTGGCATTGAATCCTGTGCTGCCGCCCGGCATGAGTTTGGCTCCCGCATTATCCGGTCCGCCATTAGCGTTTTCCAATGATTTCCAGTCTGCGTCTGTCGGCAATCTCCATCCAGCGGGACATGCTTGACTCGCTGCCGGCCATGTGTATAGCCTTCCATGCTCTTTGCATAATTCCGCTTTATCCATGTAGCACCAGCTATCGGATGCTTCGAAATTCAGATTCTGAGCCATCCACATTTTGCCGCCTATATTCAAGGTCTTGTAGGTTTTCCCGTCACGCGGATCGGTGAAGGATTCATAAGATTGCCCGTTTGCCTGCAATGACAGTATCCACATAGCGGGCATTATCAAACAGCGCATTATAAAATTGTCAATCAGATTTTTCACGTTTGTTTTTTGTGATAAAAGTAACGGTGTTTTCAGGTTGGAAATATGACTTTTATCAGCACATACTTTTCCTTACAAGGCAGTTCTTAAAAATTGCTCTTTACGCCTCACCCCAGCCCTCTCCATCGTATGTGTTGAGCGCCAATGGGGGCATCCTTTAACCCCAGCATTCATGCTGGGGAAGAGAATAACCCAAACATCCCAATGGCTTTAGCCATGATTGAATGATTACAACTTTATATGTCAGGGCTAAAGCCAATCGAACCTGCAACTCCAGTCCACGCGATAAATCGCGGGGTTACAGGATGCATACTTCGGAGCGTTAAACACATACTCTCCATCAGGAGAGCGAGTAAGTGGAACTGCCCTTTAGTGAAAAGTTTGCGCGCGCTTAACAATATTATAGCGTGTTGCGGACAGGATTAAAGCAATAGTTTTGACGTTGATGACTGAGATTAATTATCTATTTGAAAAAAATCTTCCTACCCCGGTTCAGCAAATCATGGAGCCGCAGTTCGGAAAATATGACGTTCAGGTTTTTTTGAAGCGGGACGATCTTATTCATCCTGATGTTTCAGGCAACAAATGGAGAAAGCTCAAATACAATTTATTGGAGGCGCAGCGCCAGGGTTTTGATACGATACTCACATTCGGTGGCGCTTATTCCAATCACATCGCTGCAACAGCGGCTGCCTGCCGCATTGCCGGATTGAAATCCATCGGCATCATCAGAGGCGAGGAATTGAGGGAAGGCGATAATCCGACCTTATTCAAAGCCAGGCAATGCGGAATGCATCTTGAGTTCGTCACGCGCGAAAGCTATCGCAGAAAAAATGAACCGGACTTTCTTCAACGGCTAAAAGAAAAATTCGGAGAAAGTTGGATAATTCCGGAAGGCGGGGCGAATCAGCAAGGCATAAGAGGATGCATGGAAGTGATGGATGAGTTGAATCAGCAGTATGATTTCATCTGTGTTGCATGCGGTACGGGAACCACGATGGCAGGAATCCTCTCTGCGTCAAAACCCGGCATGCGGGTGATGGGCTTTCCCGTATTTAAGAATGGAATGTTTATAGAAAATGAGCTGAATAAATTGCTTTCAGCCAATAGGCGGCAGCTTGAAAATTACCAATTAATGATCGCTTATCATTTCGGAGGTTATGCCCGCTGCACGCCTGAATTAATCCGGTTCATGAAGGATTTTGAATCGCAACAGGGCATTGCGCTTGACTTTGTTTATACCGGGAAAATGATGTTTGGCATTTATGATTTGGATAAAAGGGGATTTTTTCCGCAACGCTCAAAAATTCTTGCAATCCACACGGGAGGGTTGCAAGGAAATTACAGCATTCGCAATATTTTAAAAGATTAAAAGGAGAACACTGAACAATCATAGTGCAGAGTCAGTTCTTTATGTCAGGTAAAAGGTTTACGGTTTACATGTTTCCTGTTTCTCGTTTGTCTTTTCACAAAAACCGTAACGTGTAAACCATAAATAGGAAGCTAAGGAAACCGGCAAAACAGGATTGACGTTGCACTGGAATAAGAAAACCCCTTAAAATTTCAGAAAGGCAAATGATTTTCTTCTTTTCAAATAATCCGCATCGGAATCCATGCAATAGGCTTTGTGTTCAAAATAATTTCACGGTAAGCTTTGTCATGATCGCGATATTTTAAAATATTGAAAAGATGATTGATGTCATAGGAAATGCAAAATCCTGCAGGCTGTAACACTAACTGTTGCCGGTGGCGGATTTATTCATGGCAAATCAGCGCTTCATTGTTGCGCAGTTCAGGCTGGCTGACAATAATAAAAGGGCAAAGTGCCATTATCATCCGGTTGCATCAAATGGCGTTAAGAAAACTTATTCTTTTTTATCATCCTCTTTTTCATCGGGAAGATTATGGATATCTTCGGACAGGTCGTCAGGGTCGGAACTTTTGTAAACTTCGATATGCAGCACTCCGGTTGCCAGCAGGATGGCTATGAGCGCTGAAATTGCAAGAACGAAAAGAAGCAGATAATAGAGAAATTGCATGTTGCAAAGTTAGGAGAATTTGCGCCTCAATGAAAGCAGACTTATTCGACCCGATGGGGCTTTGCACAATGTCCGAAATTGATTTTCTACCAAATGATCGTTCCTGACGGACCTCTGAAAGCCCTGTAAGGGCGACCTTTTGGTAGAAAATATGATCGTCAAAATTTTCAAGTGCTGATTTTCGCCCGGGTAAATTTATTTATCAGCGTCATCTGCGCTCTATTCCTAATTTAAAACAGTTTCTAAGCCAATGTTGCCGGCTCGGGTGATAAATCATCCATGCTGGCATTAATGGACTTACCTTTGAAGTTTACTTTCTGTAGTTTTGTTTTACATTAGAATGGCTTTGGTTTCTGATTTGCAGGCCAGACTACTTACTCAATCTTTCAACTTCATTATGTGGCGCAATTATATGGATACTGATGCAACAAAAAGAAAAGCGGACGATGGCATGACAACTGAAAGCATTCGAATGCCTGCGCCAGGGCGGTGTGAGGCTAACGCAAATGTGAAAATTTGCAGCGCGTCCTTTATTGCGCAGGCATTATTGCTTCTTTCAGTTTTTTCTGCGGCAGCGCAAACGGGTAGGGTAGTGCTGATTGAAGAATTTGTGGAAACCGCCTGTTCCGCCTGCGCGCAGTATGATTCTGCCTTCCAGGCGCTCACGAAGGCGAATGAAAACAAGATAGCGGTCATCAACTTCCATTGCCATTACAGCCTTGATCCATTTTACACGTTCAATAAATCATGTGACAGAAGGATGGAACTATATGGGTTCAGCGGTTTCCCTTCCGCCATGATGAATGGCATGGAACCTTCAAAGGGGGCCTCTCACCTGTCATACGTTAAGCAGCAGAATATTGATAAGCTGTACAATCAAAAACCTCTTTTGGAGTTTAAGATTAAGTCATCTTCCGCGGGCGGAGATTCTGCGCGTACGGCTGACATTAAAGTGAACGTCAGGGCATTGGAAGATATTCCGGGCAAGGATCTGAGTGTGCATGTGGTTGTTACTGAAAACAACATCCACTATGAGAAACGCTACGGAGCGAAGTCGGTGAATGGCATTAACGAGTTCAATCATATCATGCGGGCGATGCTGCCCAATTCAGAAGGCACATCCGTTGGCGCAATGCAAAAAGGGATGACTGCATACGTAAATGTTACTTTCACCAATGATGATAAGGAAATCAATTATGAAGAAGTGAGGATCGTTGCCTTCGTTCAGGATAATGAAACGAAGGAAGTTTACGGAGCAGCGGTAACGAAAGATCATCCTTTCAGGTAAGATTGTTCCTAAAATCATTTTATGAAAAATTATGTAATTCTTGCAGCGTTTGCTTGTATAGTGCTCTTCGTATCGAAAAAATCATTATCCCAAAGCCGCTCGGCAAAATATGAAGGAAAGGAAGAAACCATTCACGAGGATGAACTGAGGATACTGTCTTGGAACATCCAGATGCTGCCTCGCCTTCTTCTTAAAATCAGCCGGGGGCCTATCCGCAGATCGAAGTTGATCCCGCAGCACATCATTGACGACCAGATTGACATCATCGTTTTCCAGGAAGCCTTTGATCCGCGCGCGAGAAGGAAGCTAAGAAAAAGATTGAAGGATACCTATCCATATATGGCCGGACCTGCAAATTCAGGCGCATTCCGCATCAAGACCAACAGCGGCATCTGGATGCTGGGCAAAATCCCATTGAAGGAACTGGGCACGGTTGATTTCAAAGACTGTGAGGGAAGCGACTGCCTTGCAAGGAAGGGCGCATTGCTCGTGGAAGCGGAATGGCAGGGACAGAAATTCCATTTGCTGGGAACACATCTTGAAGCTGGCGGACCCGACAGCATCAAGCGAAACCAGTACAGGGAGATCCGGGGGTTGGTTGATAGCTGCCGGCAGGAGGGAGTGCCCCAATTTTTGGCGGGCGATTTCAACACCCACAAGGAACGGGCAGACTCTCCGCTTTATCATGACATGATCGGCATGCTGGCGGCTGAGGATGGAGAATTTTCAGGCGCGTTGAAATTCACTGCTGATGAATTGCTGAACGACATGAATGTTCCGGGATCTGGCAGGGAGCCCCACCGAGAGATCATTGATTTTATTTTATACAGGGCAAATGGTTTCAAAGTGAAATCAATGGAACGCCACGTCCGGCAATACCAGGAAAGATGGGATAAGGATTATAAGGATTTATCCGATCACAACGCGGTGCTGATGAGGGTGGTTTTGAAATAAGATCACCGAATCGAATCAGTTTTCCAGGCAAGCTTCCACTTCATCCGAAATTCTTTCGGCAATTTCCCTCGCCAGCATTTGGTTTCCTTCAGGCGTCACATGGCAGTCGTCCGTGAAAATATCGGGGCGTTCGTTGAATACAGATGCAAGTGAATATGCATACTTTCTTCCCCTTATTCCATCCTCGAATTGCCTGTAAAGCCGCGACATGGCTTTCAAATCATCGCTGTTTTGGGCGGCATTTTTATCGTATGATTTCACCGGCTGAAGAAAACTGTAATATAAAATCCCTTTTGCCCTGCAAAAATCACGCGTGTCATCAGCAATTTGCCAATAGCAGGCGCTGTATGGTTTCAGGCTGTCTTCGCTGAGCGCTGCCCAATTGTAATTCTTTTCAAATTTTTTGCGCGCAAGGTAGCGCATGGCTCCGGAAATGTTTCTAAAGAAATATGCAAACCTCGAGAGGAAGGTTTTCTTCTCCCTGTTGTATTCGATCACCCTAAAATCCTGCCAGTAGTGTGGCGGAAGTTCAAATCCGGATGGATGCTGGCGGTTCAGCCGGAACGTCATCAGATCATTGTAGCCATCAAGGCTCACGATCATGTCGGGTTCGTAATGTTGAAGGATTAACTGAATGTTCAGGAAAACCTGTTCCAGTACAAAAGCGGAAACGCCAGCGTTGACCACTTCAATTCTGCCAGTATTGAACCGCTTATTCAGAATCTCTTCCAGGTAATGCTGGATGGATTCTTCAGGAGCTTTGCCCATTGCAACGCTGCCACCGGTGAAAACAATCCTGAACTTGCCTTGCTGCTTTTTTATCGGATAGCTTGTTTTGAAGCCCTGCTGGTTTCTTCCCGGTGATTCATTGTAGAGAAAATACAGGTAAGGATAATCCTGCGCATCCATCAGCTCAATGTTCCGGTTGCGGTAATCATAAATAATTCCTAAAAGCAATTCAGTGAGAAGAAGCACGATAACCGCGAGCAGAACAAGTAACTGGAGTTTCCTGAGTTTTTTCATTACGGGAACAATTCAGGCTTGCATTTCATCCGCGCAGGTAATCATACGGTTGATTTTGTTTAGGTGAAAACATGTCTTTCGACCTTAAATCGCGGAAAAAAACACATTCGCAAATTGCGGGAGATGTTATAAACCTTAAACTTCGGCATGTGCGAACATATCATTCAGCCTCTTCTCCTTTCTCGCTTTCCAGTTTTGCCTGTGATAGGCATATCCTGCGATGAGCGGGAAGGCGATGGTTGCTTCGGCAAACACCATTTGTTCGTTTACGGTGTCCACCTTTCCCCATGAGCAGGCTTCCTTCAGTGTGCTGCCGGAGAGGGCGCCATCGCGCTCATCGGCAACGGTGATCTGCACGGCATATTTGTGCATGGGAGCTTCTTCGCCCAGGATGTCGGTAGCTACGACAATATCCTGTACGAAATTTTTCGGCACACCACCGCCAATCATGAAGATGCCCGAGTCGCGGTGCTGCATTTTTATCTTGGTGATTTCAAGGAAGTCGGCAGCCGAGTCAATCGTTACTTTGGGACCCTGTGTGTGATATTGGTGATGTACAAGACCAAATCCGGCAGAGCAGTCGGAAAAAGCGGGAACGAAAATGGGTACGCCCTTCTTGTAGCAGTTCCAGACGATGGAATCTTCGCGGCTCTTGGCGAACTTCTTCTCTTCAAGGTATCTGCCCATTTCAAGGATGAACTCGCGGGAAGAGTAGGGGCGCCTTTCGAGGATGTCGCAAATCCTGGCAACGGTTTCATCGCAGGCGCGCAGGTCTTCTTCGTCAATATAAGTATCATAGATGCGGTCAATCATCAGTTCGCGCAGCTTCTGGTCATCAACGAATTGCGTCCCTTTGTAATGGCAGTAGCCGAGGGCTTCAAAGAAATCCTGGTCAACGATGTTGGCGCCTGTGGAAACGATGGCGTCAACCATGTTGTTCTGCACTAGGGTGGTGATTGCTTTTTTCAACCCCGCGCTGATGAGCGAGCCTGCCAGCGTAAGGAACACCACAGTGTCCTTGTCCTTTTGCATCATGTCGAAAATGCGGGATGCATTGTAAAGGTTTCTCGACTGGAAAGCCATGTCTTTCATGGCTTCTACGAGGGGAACCACATTGTATTTGGCAATATCAATGTGCTGAATTTTTTCGCTGAGGTAATCTTTCTTTTGCATGACTTGAAAATTTTCGACAAAACTAAACATTTGGGAATTTAGTTCAACGAGGCCTTCCTATCTGGGTGCATACCAAATTGTCGCGGAGGGTTAAATTTCAGGTCTAAAACCTTTAAC
>CAZCXH010000056.1:0-26623 GCA_964502525.1 uncultured Chitinophagaceae bacterium | reverse complement strand
GGATGCACGGCAACGACAACCGTTGAGGTGTCTGAGCCATCAGAATGCAATGACGGTAACATTTGCAACGGGTTGGAAACCTGCGAGGAGGCAACCGGAAGCTGCTTGCCCGGAACTGCCCCATCCGAAATCTGCAATGACAACATTGACAACGATTGCGATGGAGACGTGGACGAAGGTTGCTGCCCCGCTGCCGGCACTGTCTGCGATGACAGAAATCCCTGCACGGAAAATGATGTTGAAGACGGCAATTGCAACTGTGCGGGTATTCGCAAGGATTGCGATGACGGCAATGATTGCACTACCGATGAATGTGTTGCTGGAAATTGTCAGCACACCGGCACGGGTATCGTTGTGAACTGTGGTCCGAACATCGCAGTATATAAAGGATATACGTCAACCGCTGGCTGCACTACGATCTCGCCTGCGGTGGCTGGAGGATCAGTTCCTTACACATATACATGGAACTCAGGTCAAACATCAAGTTCTATTTCCGTTTGCCCGTCATGGACGTCAACCTATTGCGTGACGGTAACCGATGCGAACGGCTGCCGCTCGTTTGACTGCATCAAGATATGCGTGGTGAACGTGGCGGCTCCGTGCGGGCGCGGCAAGGTTCAGGTGTGTCATGTTGCGAATCCACGGTCATCCAATATATGTGTAAACTTTAGCTCTGTCGCTTCTCACCTTGCTCATGGCGATCGTCTCGGTCCCTGCAATTTCAGTTGCGATGGTCCTGACGGTTGCCTCACGGATTGCAATGACCATGACACGTGCACGGAAGATGTCTGCACCAACGGAATATGCTCCAACCCTCCGCGCACCTGTGATGACAACGATCCGTGCACCGATGATTTCTGTTCCACCGATGATGACGATGATCACGGACATCACGATGATGACGATGACGGGCATGGTCGCAACTATGGCAACTGGCATGATGATGACGATGATGATAATGGCAACGGTTTCGTTTGCCGCAACATCCCAAAGAACTGCCTGGATGGCGACCGCTGCACAGCGGATGAATGCGTGAACGGTGTTTGCGAACATACCCCGCGTGTTTGTGACGATAATGATCCCTGCACGGATGATTTCTGCAGCAGGGGAGGGCACTGCTACTTCCGTGACAGGAATTGCGATGACAACAGTTATTGCACCATTGACGAATGTGTGAACGGGCTATGCGTCAACACTTCCAAATGCGATGATGGCAATCCATGTACCATTGACCTTTGCAGCATCAGACATTCTCACGGCCATTGGAGAAGCGGGGGGCATCATGACGATGACGATGACGGGTGGCACGATGACGATGATGATGATGATGACTACCGCATTGTATGCGCGTATCAGCCCAACCGCTGCGATGACAACGATCCATGCACCCAGGATGCATGCGACAATACCGGGTGTGTTAACACACCGGTTGATTGCGATGATGGCGACCCCTGCACAGTGGATGATTGCGTTGGTGGCGCATGTATGAATGCCGCCCCGAACCTCAACTTTGATTTCAACAGCCCCGTTTGCCTCGGAGGCATATTCACCGCAACGAATAATTCTACCGGCATTGATCCGAACGCAACGTATTACTTTGATTTATTGAGCGACAACATCATAGATACCACTGTCCTCGCTTCCGATTTGCCCGATGATTCATCGGTCATCGCGCCCTTTGCCGCAAATCTGCCGTTCACGGTCATCGTGGTGAATCCTGATGGTTGCTCGGATACGTTTGTGAGCAACATCGTGATTGTTGATTGTGACGATAACAATTCCTGCACCGTTGACAACTGCACGGACGGAGTGTGCTCCAACATTCAGGTTGCGCCCGTGCTGGATTTTGATTTCAACAGTCCCGTTTGCCCCGGTGATGTGTTCACTGCCACCAATCAGTCTGTAGGTGTTGATCCGAATGCTACTTACTATTTTGATCTGTTGAGTGATGGCAACATTGATACCTCCGTCCTCGCTTCCGACTTGCCCGATGATTCATCGGTCACCGCGCCATTTGCAGCAAATCTGCCGTTCACAGTTATCGTGGTGAACCCTGACGGTTGCGCGGATACATTCGTCAGCAACATCGAGATTGTTGATTGCGATGATGGCGACCCTTGCACGGTGGATGAATGTAATGACGGTGTTTGCGCGAATACAGATATTTCACCGCAGGTGAGCTTTGATTTCAACAGCCCGCTTTGCGTGGGCGCGGAATTTCATGTCACCAACACTTCCACGAATGTTGCCCCCAGCGCTGTATATCATTTTGATTTCATGAGTGATGGCTCTTATGAATCTTCCTTGCCCGCGTCAGCAGTGCCCGATGACTCTTCCGCCACCGCACCGTTCGGAGGAACATTCCCGATCACGGTGGTCGTGGTGAATCCTGACGGCTGCGCTGACACGTTTTCAACCACGATTGTTGTTGCTGATTGTGATGACGGCAATCCATGCACGGATGACGCCTGCTTCTCCGGCAGATGCGTGAACCGTCCGAAAAATTGCCGCGATGGCGACTGGTGCACCGATGATGCCTGTGATCCCATCACAGGTGACTGCGCGCATGCTCAACGTGATTGCGATGACGGCAACCCTTGCACTGTTGACTGGTGCGGCTTTGACGATGATGACGATGACGATGAAGGATGGCATAGCGATGACGGGCATCATGATGACGATGATGACGGGCACTACGGCTGCCATCACAGAACCGTTGTTTGCAAAGACCGCAACCCGTGCACGATTGACGCTTGCGATGGAAACGGTGGATGCACGTTCACGTTGCTCGATTGCAACGATAATGACCCGTGCACCAATGACTTTTGCGTTTGGGGAACATGCAGGCACAGCAACATTCCATCGCTTGCGTTCGACTATGACAACACTTGCTTCGGTGAGCCAACGCACATCACCAACCTCTCAACAGGCGTTGATGCGGGAGCCACTTACTACCTCGATTTGTTCAGTGACGGCAGCATTGACGGCTCCGTCAGCGCGGCTGATCTGCCAACGGATTCATCCGTAGTGATTCCGATTTCCGGAAGCATTGATTTCACCGTGATAGTGGTGAACTCCGATGGCTGTTCCGATACGATGGAATTGAATATTGTGATCACTGACGCATGCGATGATGATGGCAACCCCTGCACGGCAGATGTGTGTGAAGACGGAGGGTGCCTGCATCTTCCATTCCATGCAAGCCTTGGCGCGGATCAGGCTGTTTACATCGGCTATCCTCCGGCTCAATGCGTCACCCTTGCGCCAACTGTTGCCAATGGCACATCTCCGGTCAGCTATTCATGGAGCACAGGCGAGGCAACAGCTTCCATCACCGTTTGCCCGACTGTGAATACAACTTACTGTGTGACCGTTACCGATGCGGCAGGATGTACGGACGTGGATTGCGTGGAAGTGTGCGCGACTGATATACGCTGCGGCAGCACCGGATCGGGAAGGGTGATGGTATGCCATGCTTCAGGCAGATATGGGCGCACGAAGTGCATGCCGCTGGCTTATGTTGCCAGTCACCTGGCGCATGGCGACCGCCTCGGAAGATGCGGCAGCGACCCGTGTGATGATGACGATGATGGCGGACACAAATGGAGTGGCGATGTAGCTGAAAGCACCGGAATCGAAAATGAAAGCATTTCGCTTGAAGCCTACCCGAATCCGTTCAGCGACAGGCTGAATATCGAGTTTACGCTTGCCGAAGATTCCAAAGTGACTCTCGAAATATTCAGCATTTCAGGTCAGCGCCTCGCCACCATTTTCGAAGGCAACGCAGCGGCTGCCGAACTGTACAGGTTTGAGTATGTTCCTGACGCAACTGCCGAAGGGATGATCATCTACCGCCTGCAAACGGGCAAAGGCTCGTATTACAACAAGGCGGTGATGGTGAGGTAGGGTAAGATGCTCTTATCAGTTGGCTGAAGCCAAGGGCAATTGCCTGTGGTTGGTGTTTTCACCAACCACTTGAAGCACACGGGAGACTTTCCGGGCATTTGTATACCAAGAGTAGTCGAATTTCCAAAGGGAAGAGACGTACTCTTGGTTAATACCGAACATTCTACAATTCAATCGTTCGAAAACCTGAGTTGTTTCGGTATAATAATCAATTCGGCAACGGGCGCAAGTTGCAAACCGCATCCGGGAACTGGTACTTGAAGAAGTGAATCATGGAAATAAACTTGCGCGGAGATAAATGATTCATTACATTGGCTTACCGTTCTATCCAACCATGCTTTGCCAATGATATAACGTTCCGGTTATACTCTGAGAATCTAAGAATAAAGCTCAGGCCACCATCTGAAAAGTTTTGTTCACTAAAAATGGATTCTTATGATCAGGCATTTACCTGTAGTGGTTATCATGCTCTTGCAACCAATGCTAAGTTTTCTTACTTCCATCTCTCAGGGTGAAGATCACTGGAAGGCGGGAAGGGTATCTAAAGTATCCTACTTCGTTACCGCCACAGTCTATCATGCCGATCCCCGGCAATGTGATGATGACTTCACCATCACCGCTGATGGGAGCCAGATTGACACCATGAATCCTTCCGCACACCGCTGGATTGCCGTGTCGCGGGATATGCTTGCGAAGCATGGGGGTACGCTGCGGTTTGGCGACAGCCTCAGGGTGGAAGGCACCAACAGCCACCTCGATGGCATCCATGTCGTAAGAGACGTGATGAACAAACGCTACCGCAAATGCATTGACTTCCTCGTTTCAAAAGACGACATCTATGGCAGATGGGAGCGGGTGATGATAGCAAAAATCTGAGATGACGTTTTAAGTCTTGAAGTTTTTATTGTACTGTTCCATCAGCCAGCTTCTGTCGGCAAGGGGCTTCAGGTTTTGGATGTTGTCGAGTAATTCGGGAGCGGTGCGCTGTTGCGCGTGCTTCAGGAATTGATTGATGACCAGGATGAAATTTTCATAAGCCACCTTGTTGGATTCAGAGATGGATTGGTTGCGCCTGATGAACGTTTTGAATGAATTTATCAGCGACAGTAGCGCGTCAATCTCGCCCTTTTCAAAATAGATTTTCATCATCATTTTCTTGGTGTCGAAGGAGTAGTAGATGTCGGAGAATTCAACTTTGTTGAGATGGATCATCGTGGCATCAAAATCGTGGCGGTAGAAGCTCAGCTCTGCCAGGTTGTAGTGGAGCGCGTTGTCGCGGAACTCCTCGGCCAGCTTGTCGTTTTCATCACGGATGAATTTTTCAGCCCAGTCGAACTCGCGCAGCCGCAGGGCAACCCCTATAATGTTTTTGTAAGACCAGAATGAAATCTGCCCGTTTTCCAACATCAACCCTGATTTCAGCGTCTCCTTGTAGAGGCTGAATAATTCTTTTAGAAATTCCTGGCGCCCGATGTTTACCCTGCGCAGGCAATAGTTGATGGCGTAAGAGTAGAGTTCGCGCAATTCCTCCTCCGGGAAAACAATGTGATGCTTTTTCAGCAGTCTTCTCAACTCAAAAAAATGTTTTGTTTCGTCAGGCTTCTCCTGTGTTTGCAGCACAATGCAATAAGCCTGGATGCCGGGATGTGCGGAAAAATCATTCCGCGCGATGTAATCCGAAATTTCCTGCTGCATGTTCAGCTTGTAATCAGCGGACAAAGTCATCTTGCGATCCTGCATCTCGACAAAGTATTTTAATTTTCTTGCAAGCAGGTAAAGGTCGAAATAGTCTGCAGCCGACTGAAGGCGCGCATCGAATTTGCGGATGTTCTTTCTCAGGAAATTCCTGTTGTCAACCTCCGAAAGCAGATGCTGCAAATAGAAGAATTCCAGGTTCCGGTGCGGGTAGGTGTCGAGCCTGTTTTTCGCAAGTTTATGGATATTGTGGAAATGCTTGTCAAGCCCGCGTTTCATATAAGATTGAAGCACGTTGATGTTCTCAAGAACGGGATTTCCGGCATATTGCGAATAACCGATGTACTGTTCGATCAGCTTGAGCAGGAAGCTCATGAGGTAGTTGAGATGCGTGTCGTCATAGCGTTTCTTCGGGAATAAATTTTTATAGACAGTTTCCCGTTCGATTTTCTTCGGAGAAAAATTGTGGGCGAGCTTGCGCAAGTAATTATAAAGAGCAATTATTTCTTCATCATAATTAAAAAAAGGAGAACACACAAAATCACCGCATTCGCGCAACTCTTTTGCGCTGAAGGTTTTTAGCAATTCTATGAGCTTGCTGTTTTGCATGGGGCTAAAAGTAGCATTTTAAAGCATTTAACGGTATCGGGAACATCGTAAATATTTTGATAAAACAGAGAGGAAATCAGGCTTTACCGTGGGAGGAACGAGTCAGGATACTAACAAAATTTCTTGATAAATCCATTAAAATGTTGTCTGCCTTTCACGCAATAGATTCGTATCTTTTCCTTTGTAATAAGCAAACGACCGAAAACTCTGCTCATGTTCAACTACTCGATCTCAAACTCTAACGATACAGAAAAGCGCAATTTCTACTTTTCGGGAGATAGAATGTTGCCCGGACACCCTCTCCATTTGGAGAGGGGCGGGGTGAGGCTTGCTCATGCAATATTTCTTCTTCTTTTATCATGCGCATCCCACGCCCAACTCCCGGTGTGGCCCGGTGACGCCAACAATGACGGCATCGCCAACCATCTCGACATACTGAATATCGGCATTGGCTTCGGAAGGCAGGGTAATCCACGCGACTCGGTGAACGCGCTATGGCAGCAGGAGCAGGTGCAGGCGTGGACTGATACGCTTCCCAACTCACAGAATCTTGGTTATGCAGATTGCAGCGGCAACGGTTTTGTAAATATTGAAGACGTTGCTGCCATTGAGTCGAACTATGACAGCATCAACAGCAATTTCAATGGATTGAATTTTTTGCAGGGAGGACCGGATGACCCCGCATTAACGATCCTGCTCAATGGTGCAGCGTTTCAGCAGGGAGAGCAATCATCAGTTACTGTTTATCTCGATGCAGAAGCGAACGATTCCGTGTATGGCATTGCTTTCACTTTTGAATATGACACCACCATTATTAAGAGAGGCACCGTCAGCGCGCAGCCGCATCCCCAGTTTGGCGGTGGCGGCAGACAGCCTGTATATATACAGAAGAACGATACTGTTGCCGCATTACTGGAGTTTGGTATATCACGTACCAACGCCCGGAATCATGGCGGCAACCTCTCGGTGTGCGTGATAAGCTTTGTGATTGAGGACAACCTCATTGGGAAGGACGTGTTCGATTTCGCAAATGTGTTCCGGGTGAAAAAAATCAGACTGTTTGACAGGCAGATGAACAACATCCCTGTGCGGGGCGACAGTGCCGATGCGAGAATCATGACGGGAATAAGAGAAGAGCAGGGGATACCTTTCAACATCTACCCCGTGCCTGCTGCCGATTGGCTATTCATTGATAATTACAATAATGAAAAACCGGTTTCAGTTGAAATGATTGATTTGAAGGGAGTCGTGTACTCGTTGAAAAAAGTTGAACACCACTGGTCAATGATGCTCGATGTGTCGGACTTGCCGAGAGGAATTTATGTGCTGAAGCTGGTGATGGAGAATGACGTTTTGACTCGAAAGATTTTGATTGAGAGATGAAAATGCAAATGCAGAAACCGCAGAGGAATACAGAGGAAATACACACGGAGATGCGCAGAGAATTCTCCGTGACCTCTGCGCATACCTCCGCTCCCTCTGCGGTTTCTGTATTTCTTGAAATTTTTTGAGAAAAGCGAAAAAGTGTAGTTGGAGCAAATCAATTGTGAAATCAAATTTGTGTTTTAACATGATAAAAACAGAAGCCATGAAAGCAAGAATATTTAAAAGTTTGATGCTGCTTGCACCAAAACAAAAAACGGCACAAATGAAAAAGCTAAAACTAAAGTTGGCGACCTGTTTACTTTTTATAACAGGTTTAGCAACAACCACTTTTGCCCAAACATGGCAAACGGTTGGAACGGCAGGGTTTTCTGCATGGGACGTTGAATATACTTCTCTTGCATTCAGCAACAGCGGGGAACCTTATGTGGCTTTCAGGGACGATGGAAATTCAGAAAAAGCCACCGTCATGAAGTTTGATGGAAGCAATTGGATTAATGTGGGCGCAGCGGGGTTTTCAGCCGGGAGCGTGGAATTTACTTCTCTTGCATTCAGCAGCAGCGGAGAACCCTATGTAGCTTACAGGGATTCTGCAAATTCAGAAAAAGCCACCGTCATGAAGTTTGATGGGAGCAATTGGGTGAATGTGGGAACAGCAGGGTTTTCGGCAGGGAGCGTAGAATTTATTTCTCTCGCATTCAGTAGCAGCGGAGAACCTTATGTGGCTTACCGGGACGATGGAAATTCAGAAAAAGCCACCGCCATGAAGTTTGATGGGAGCAATTGGGTGAATGTGGGCACGGCAGGTTTTTCGGCAGGGGGCATAGAATATACTTCTCTTGCATTCAGCGGCAGCGGAGAACCTTATGTGGCTTACCGGGACGATGGAAATTCAGAAAAAGCCACCGTCATGAAGTTTGATGGAAGCAATTGGGTCAATGTGGGTACGGCTGGGTTTTCGGCAGGTGTCGTAGAATTTACGTCTCTTGCATTCAGCGGCAGCGGAGAGCCTTATGTGGCTTACAGGGATGTTGCAAATTCATACAAAGCCACCGTCATGAAGTTTGATGGAAGCAATTGGGTCAATGTGGGCACGGCAGGGTTTTCGGCAGGGGATGCAGAATATACGTCTCTTGCATTCAGCAGCGGAGAACCCTATGTGGCTTATAAGGATGATGCAAATTCAAAAAAAGCCACCGTCATGAAGTTTGATGGAAGCAACTGGGTCAATGTGGGTACGGCTGGGTTTTCGGCAGGTGTCGTAGAATTTACTTCCCTTGCATTCAGCAACAGCGGGGAACCTTATGTGGCTTATAAGGATGTTGCAAATTCAAACAAAGCCACCGTAATGAAATTCGCAACAACTACTTCCTGCTCCGCCTCATTTACCTACAACAATACCGGAACTGCCTACAACTTTCAAAACACCTCCACCGGCAGCAACCTCACCTACTTCTGGTTCTTTGGCGATACCACCACTTCTACCGCGCAAAATCCAACTCATACTTACACAACAGCGGGCACTTATAATGTTTATTTGATTATTTCCGGCTCTGGTTGCAGCGATACAACTTTCAGAACGATTACTGTTTCTTCTACCTCATCCTGCATGGCTTACTTTGGTCAAAGCAACTCGCAAAACGTTTATACATTCATCAACTATTCGCAAGGCAATAATCTTTCTTATTCATGGAATTTTGGAGATGGAAGCACTTCAACGCAGCAAGCTCCGGTTCACACATTCAGCACTTCCGGCATCTACAATGTTTGCCTGATAATTTCCAATACCTCTGGTTGCCTGGATACGTTTTGCAGGAACATCACGGTTACTGTTCCGTCATCATGTTCTTATACTCCAACAGGTAATCCCGGGCTTTATCCTTCTCCCGCGTCATTTCCTTGCATCATTAGCGGACAAGCTTTTTCGGGAACTATTTATTTTGAAAATTTTGACACGTTAGGTGGAGTGGCGGTGCAATGGCTGAGGATTGACAGCATCATTGGCTTGCCATCCAATATCTTTCACGATATTTTGCCTGACAGTCTTTTCTATCCCGGGGAATCCGGGTGTATTAATCTTTCAGGCACTACCAATAACGCTGCCGGAACCTATCCTATAGCAATATGGGTAACTATCAAGGTTTCGATCTTGCCTACCCCGGTTAGTGGTGAATTGGATCAATTATCCCAGCAGTTTGGAGGTCCAAGCTTTGCTTATCATGTTCAGGTGTGTGCCGGTGGTACTTGTCAGGCGTATTTCAATACTTCAGGCGCTTCGCAAAATGTTTTCACGTTCAATAATTATTCGCAAGGCAGCAACCTCAGCATCTTCTGGACATTTGGCGATGGCGATACATCCTACCAGCAGACGCCCACGCATACTTACATGGCAGCGGGGGCATATACCGCTTGTCTGTATATTTCAAATACTTCCGGCTGTCTCGATACCTTTTGCAGAACGGTTAATGTTACCATCCCGACACCCTGCCAGGCATATTTCAATACTTCCGGCACTTCGCAAAATGTGTTCACTTTCAATAATTATTCGCAGGGCAGCAACCTCAGTATCTTCTGGACTTTTGGCGATGGCGATACATCCTACCAGCAGACTCCCACGCATACTTACATGGCAGCAGGCGCATATACTGCCTGTCTTTATATTTCTAACACCTCCGGCTGCCTGGATACTTTTTGCAGAACGGTTAATGTCACCATGCCATCGTCTTGCTCCGCTTCTTTCACTTACATCGTTAGCGGCAACAACGTATCGTTCTCCAACACATCCACTAACGCCACCACCTACTACTGGTTCTTTGGAGACAATACCGTTTCATCACAATCAAACCCTGCCCATAATTATTCGCAGGCAGGCTCCTACTATGTTTGTTTGGTTGGAATCAACAGCGCAACGAGCTGCCGCGATACGAGTTGCGCAACTATATATGTCCCGGGCAGTACGGCTTGCCAGGCTTACTTCAGTACAACTAACACGCAGAATGTTTACACATTCACAAATTATTCACAGGGCAGCAATCTCTTTTACAATTGGTATTTCGGGGATGGCAATACCGATACCGTAAAAAACCCGGTACATACTTATGCATCTTCCGGCACTTACAATTCCTGCCTTATTATCTTCAACACTGCGGGCTGCGTTGATACTTTCTGCAAAACAATTACTGTAACAGGTGTGACGGTGTGTAATGCTTCATTCACGTACACTAACCAACAGAATTATTATTTCTTCCAAAATAGTTCCACCGGGAACGGTCTTTCCTATTATTGGAGTTTCGGGGATGGCGATACATCTGCACTCCAAAACCCAACACACGCTTATTCAGCAGGTACATACAATGTATGCCTGTCCATCGCAGGAACAAATTGCCAGGATTCTTATTGCGATTCAATTACGGTTAGCAATACGAGCGCTTGCAGCGCTTCCTTCAGCTACACCGTAAGCGGCAATAGCGTTACCTTCAACAATACGTCTTCCAACTTCACCTCGTCATTCTGGAGCTTTGGCGATGGCAGTAATTCCACATCACAAAACCCAACGCATACCTACGCGCAGAACGGCACTTACCAGGCGTGCCTTACTATTTATGACAGCAGCGGCTGTTCGGATAATGTTTGTCAATACATTCTCATCAGCACCACTACGCATCAATATTATTGCGTATCCGGTCGCGTTACCAAAGGCACCGCTACCAATCCTGCATATCCTGCAACCGTGTATCTCATTTACAGCGACACCGCGCTTGGAACGCTCACAGCGATAAGAACAACTGTTACTGACCAGTCAGGTAACTACCAGTTCTGTACTGTGCCGCCCGGAAAATATCTGGTGAAAGCAGCGCTTAATCCCACAGCACTGGGATACAGCAACTATGTTCCAACCTACTTTGGCAATTCGCTGTTCTGGAGCTACGCTACGGAAATTTTGGTGAATCACAATTTTCAGCAGATTGACATCTGGCTGATTGCAGGAAGCAATCCTGGAGGTCCCGGCTTTGTGGGGGGCTTCGTGAGCCAGGGTGCCAACAAGATGGCTGGTCCGGGCGACCCGATTGAAGGCGTGCAGGTGATGCTGCTCGATGAATTTGATAATCCGGTGCAATACATCTACTCTGACTCAGCAGGCAAATGGGATTTTTCAAACGTAGCTTATGGCACTTACAAGGTATATGCTGAAGTGCTGGGGATTCCAACATTTCCTTACTGGGTTACCATCGGACCTGACAATGAAACGGTTGACAATATCAGCCTGATAGTGGAATCAACGCAGGTAATTTCAAACGTGACTGCCATCCCTGCTTTCGACCCGTTAAGCTCTGTTAATGTTTATCCCAATCCAACTCATGATGAACTGTTCATCGAAATGTCGGTACGGGATGCAGATGATTTTAATGTGATTGTCACAGACGTTGCAGGCAAGACAGTTGTTGAGGAGATATTGCAGGCGGTATCGGGCATGCAGACGTTCAGCATTAACCTGTCGCAACAGCAGTCTGGAATTTATCTGCTGAATATAAGCGGCAGCAGCGGAATGAAGGTTTTCAAGGTGGTGAAATACTGAGTCCTTTGAAATCTTGCTGGTCTTTAATCTTCCGGCATCGGGTTGGTAGTGCAGAATACCGTTACCCATAAAGATAAATGGAGGTTGCGAAAATCCATAAAAGAGTAGCATTAGCAATAAAAACCACAAACCATGAAAAAGGTAATTTCAATTGGAACAATATTATTTGCGCTAATCCTAATGACAAGCTGTGAAAAAGAAACTGTTATTTCAGAACAGGATTTGCCGACAGAATTAAAAACATATATCTCAACACATTTTTCAGGAACTTCAATTCAGCGGGCGGTTAAGGAAAAGGACGATGCCGAGTTATATGAAGTTACGTTAGCAAATGGCGTTAAACTTGAATTTAACAAAAACAATGAAATCATTGACATTGACTGGAATGCAAAATTGCCTGACAGCGTTATTCCACCCAATTTACTTGCCTACGCAAATACACATTATCCAACCAACTATGTTATTGGCTGGGAGATTCAGGGCAGCAATCAGGAAATACAACTTAACAACAACATTGCGCTTGTCTTTACAATGTCCGGAGATTTTGTAAGAATTGACGATTAAAAAAAATCAGCAGGCGCATACGTTGGTTTGCCACATGCGGTAAACTGATGTTAGCGCACTATAATAAAATGTAATACCATCGCCATTCCTATACAGACATCCGAATATTTAAATTGTCCTTCCTTGTTCTTTTTTCCCTGATAATACCATTTCGACAACACAACATCTTATATCCATATCTCCAAAGAGCCACGCTGCTTTAACGATTGGTTATATTCCTTCCAATTCGTAATCTTGTACGCGCTGCGTTTTGCAGCAAGAGGGCGTGGGGTGTTTGTTGCTCTCATAACTTAAACTTCCATACGTCCTCGCTTTATTTATCCCCTTGCTGTTTAACATCTTCTGCTTGATGGTGTCGCATTCATGCAACAAAGCCGTTAAAAGTTCATAAAACGAATCATGGAAATAAAAATTCTTCCCGATGAAGCCGGCAAAATCGCGCAATATCTTCTGGACTGTGCACCGCAGGATGAAGATCGGGCGCTTTACGCATCATTCGTGCGGATGAAAGATATCTTCCTTACGGAAAAGGAATGCCGCCTGTGGTCGCTGATGCTGGCGAATAAGTTTGTATTTTATTTTTTCGACAGCGGACTTGCCGCCTGCTTTCCTCAATCCGCCATCCGCAGGCGCATCCTTTGCATGCTGGGCGTTATGGAAACGCAGCCGCATCTTGCAAGCCGCTTTCTTGCCTCAAAAACATCACAGCTGCTCTTTTTCACGGATGCTGCGAAAGTATTGCTCACCGTGCCGCTCATGGCGCTGAGCGAATGGATCCTTAAAATCTACTTCCGCTGATTGGGTAACATATTCGAATATATTGTAGCAGGATCGGGCATGACCGGTGCGCATGCCGCCCAAACGCTTGTTGAGTCGGGAGCGCGGGTGCTCATGCTCGATGCAGGCAAAACCGATAACCGTTACGGGAGCCTCCTTCCTGAAACCGATTTTGTTGCATTGCGGAAAAATGACAGCAGCCAATATCGCTACCTGCTCGGTGATGATGGCGAAAGTTACTCCTGGGGGCCCACCGCCACCGGCCCGCAACTGACGCCTCCGAAAAAATTCACTGTTGCTGATGTTGCGAAATGGATGCCATTTTATTCCGATTCGTTCTCACCGCTCGAAAGCCTTGCCTATGGCGGGCTGGGCAACGCATGGGGAGCCGTGTGCTATGCGTTTTCAAAAGACGAACTGAACAAGGCAGGGCTTGACGCCACGGAGATGGAATCGGCTTATCAAATCACCGGCAACCGCATCGGCATCTCCGGGGCAACAGGCGATGTGAAGGAGTTTTGCGCTGGAAGCATCAGCGGCATTATGCCGCCAATAGAAGCTGAGCCGATGATTCAATCCATCCTAAGCCGTTATGAGAAGGAAAAGAAATTGCTGCGGCAAAAGGGCATCTCGCTCGGGCGGCCGGCAATGGCAATTCTCACCGAAAAAAAGAACGGCCGGCAACCATTCACTTACCGTGAAATGGAATATTATGACGACCATGAAAAAGCGGTTTACCGCCCGTGGATGACGGTGGATGATCTGAAAAAGAAACCCAACTTCACCTATGCAGGCAATGTTCTCGTAACCAGATTTAAGGAAGAAAATAATCATGTATCGGTGTCGTGCATTGATATTTCCACAGGCAGGAAAATACAGTTCAGGGCGATAAAGCTTCTGCTCGCAACGGGTGTGCTGAGCACAGCCCGCATCGTGTTGCGCTCGCTGAAAAAAATCAACCACCCCCTGCCGTTGCTATGCCATCCTTACACCTATATCCCTTCCGTTGCGTGGGGCCACCGCCATGCTGCCGTTCCTGACAGGAGGACAGCGCTCACGCAACTGCTGCTCGTGTGCGACCGCAAACAAAACAGCGCTGGCGCCAGCCTTGCAGCTTTCTACACTTACCGCTCTCTGCTCTATGTGAGGCTGCTGAAGGAGATACCGCTGCCCATGCGGCTTTCCCTGCGGATCTTGAAAAATCTTCTTCCCGTGTTGCTGATTGCCGGTGTGCATCATCCGGAGCAATACGGCTCCGGTAAGAAAATATGGCTGGAAGCCGATGCCGCTTCGCCAACTCGTGACAAACTTTGCTGTCAATACCGGCATAGCGAAACCGAACTTCGGGAAATCGCCTTGCGGGAAAAAATGATCATGAGCGCGTTGCTCAAATTGGGAATCCTTCCTATCAGAAAAGTGAACCCCGGCATGGGAAGCAGCATCCATTATGCCGGGACGCTTCCATTTTCAGAAGACGCAAAACCGCTGCACCTCCGGGAAGACGGGCTGCTGCATTACACAAAAAATATATTCATTGCTGACGGTTCAGGATTCCGCTTTGCCCCCGCCAAGGGGTTTGCGTGGTCGCTGATGGCGAATGCGCACAGGGTGGCGCAACACGCATTAAAATCAACCAGTGCATGAATCGCTCTGTCGCCATCACCGGCTCGAGCGGTTTTGTGGGAGGCGCGCTCGCTGACCGCTTTGCGAAAGCGGGATGGACCGTGTTTGCGATGCAGCGCAAGCCGGGACTGCCGTCAGGGAAAATGCAAATCGTTCCGTTTGAGCTGAACAAGCCTTTTGCGGAAGAGCCGCTGAAACAAGTTGATCTGTTGATTCATTGCGCGTGGCAGCCCTGCTTGCGCCAGATGCCGCAGGCGGATGAAATCAATTTCGAAGGCGCTAAAAAACTTCAGGTGTTTGCACGCAGGGCGGAGGCGAAATTCATTTTCATTTCCACCACGTCAGCCCATGGCGGGGCAACTTCCCATTACGGCATGAACAAACTGAGAACAGAATCGCTGATGGACAACAGCCGCGACCTGACTCTGAAACCGGGCTTGGTGATTGGCGCGGAAGGAGGATTATTCCAAAAGATTGCGGGCATCATCGGCAAATCGAAAATCATCCCGATGGTTGACGGGGGAAGGCAGCCGATGCAAACCGTGTGGATTGAAGATTTATTCCATGTAATCCTGAAAAGCCACGAAAGCGACCTGTGCGGCAATTATGCTGTGGCTGAAAGCGAAGCCGTCACGATGAAGCAGCTTTACCGAATGATTGCCGGAAAAATTAATGCAACCCCCGTGTTCATCAATATCCCCTACGCTGTTATCTATCCGCTGATGCGCATTCCGGAAATGCTGCGCCTGCCGCTGCCGCTTACCACGGAAAACCTGAAAGGATTGAAGCAGTTGCGGGCATTTGATACGGATGAGATACAGAAGAAACTTGGAATAAGGCTCTTATCGGCACGGGAAACGATTGAACGCATTTAACGGAGGTTACTTTCCCTCTGAAAACAGCAAGGCCAGCAGAATCACCTTGTTGAGTTTTACAAATTCGTTAAAACGTACAAGCTGCTTCTTCGCGTCTTTATAAAGAAGACCAAGGCAATCCAAATGCCGGTGCTTGCGCCTTTGGCATCAGTCATGAGTTTCTCTTGATTGGTATAGCTTATCTCGAATTCCATCCCTCAAATTTATCTATCGCTACGCATTAGAAATTATATTGCGTAATTTGGGTTTGATCCTGTAGCAGCCTGCCCCGCCACTATCCGTAGTCTCCAGTCCGGTATCACAGTGTTCTCACAGCACATTATTCACCTGCTCCTTGATTTTCTCCAGCTCTTCTTTCAACTGCACGGCAAGTTTTTGAAGGGCTGCATCGTATGATTTGGAGCCGAGCGTGTTGATCTCCCGCCCGATTTCCTGGGAGATGAAGGTGAGTTTTTTCCCTTTTGATTTCTCTTTGTCCCTGATTACTTCAAGAAAGTAGTTGCAGTGGCTGTCGAGGCGCACCATCTCTTCCGTAATATCGAGCCGCTCGGCATGCAACACCAGTTCCTGTTCGAGACGCACCTCATCCACCTCGCGTGACTTGATAAGCTCGCTTAATCTCTGCTTGAGCTTGCTTCTTATTTCCGTTTTCCGCTTTCCTTCTATCTTTTTTATCTCAGCGTTGATTTTTTTAATATGCTGTATCCGCTTCACCATGTCGTTCTCCAACTGTTTGCCTTCCTGCAGCCGGAAATCATCGAGCTTGCTGATGGCTTGGTTGATTATTTTTTCCAAACCGGAATAATCAGGGCCGGAGAGGTGTTCATCAGATTCTGACAACACACCGGGAATGTTCAATACCGTGTTAAAGAGGTTTTCCGCGGGGGCATTCAATTCTTTAGCCAGCGATTCGAGCTGGGAATAATATTGCTTGAATGCATTCCTGTTGATGGAGAAAACTCCCTCACCGCCCTGCTGAACCTCGATCACCAGTTCCGTTTTGCCGCGCATCACCTCTTCCGAGAGCAGGTTGCGGAAATCTATCTCCCGGTCTTTGAGCAGGGCTGGAATTTTCAGATTGAGATCGAGATACTTGCTGTTGAGCGAGCGCACCTCTACCGAAAAGGTCTTGCCGCCAACAGTGGCAGCGCTTTTTCCGAAACCGGTCATTGAACGTAACATGGTTCAAAAATAAGAATTGAAGGCAAGCAAAACATTTTGGGAGTTTTAAAGTGCCCTCCGGTAATTCAAAAAAAATGGCGGGAACTTCAATTCCCGCCATTCTGAAAAATCAACTTTTATTCCGGTTAAACCTTCACCTTGAACAGTTGGTTCGTTGTTTTGATGATCCTTGCTGAAATCTCATAAGGGCAGGCATTTGAAGCCGGCCGCCTGTCTTCAAGGTAGCCCTTCCAGTTGTTGAGCGTCATTGCAATCGGAACCCTGATGGATGCCCCGCGGTCGCTGATGCCCCAGGTGAACTTTTCGATGTGCTGTGTTTCGTGCAAGCCGGTGAGCCGGAGCGCATTGGAGGAGCCGTAAACAGCGATGTGCTCTTTGTGGTATTTTTCAAATTCCTTCATGAGGTCTTTCACCAACTGTTCTCCGCCAACTTCACGCAGCTCATTGAACGAAAAGTTGCAGTGCATGCCGGAGCCGTTCCAGTCGCCTTTGATGGGCTTCGGGAAGAATTCAACGAACACGCCATATTTTTCGGAAACCCTGTGCAACAGGTAGCGCGCCATCCACAAATCATCTCCAGCCCTTTTGCCCTTGCCGAAGCACTGGAACTCCCACTGTCCGAGCATCACTTCAGCATTGATGCCGGTGATGTTCAAGCCTGCCTTCAGGCAGAGGTCGAGGTGCTCCTCCACGATTTCGCGCCCGGTCACGTTCATGTGGCCAACGGAGCAATAGTACATGCCTTGCGGAGCGGGGTATCCGTTTTCAGGAAAGCCGAGCGGCCTGCGGTTTTCGCCCACGAAGGTATATTCCTGCTCAAAGCCGAACCAGAAATCATCATTATCGGCATACGTGGTGCGCTTGTTGGAAACGTGGGGTGTTCCGTCAGCGTTCAGCACCTCGCACATCACGAGCCATGCATTTTCCCTTCCGGCATCCGGATAGGTAGCAACGGGCTTCAGCAGAAGGTCGGATTTATGTCCGGTAGCCTGCTGCGTTGAACTGCCGTCAAAAGACCATTCGGGAACCAGATTCAGCTCGCCATTAAATTTGGGAACGTCAATCACCTTGGTTTTGCTCCTGAGATTCGGTTCGGGCGTATAGCCATCCAGCCATACATACTCCAGTTTGATTTTTGCCATGTTTTTGTTAAAATTTTTAGCTTTTGTTAAAAAAGAACGCCAAAGCTAAATTTTTTTTCAAAAATTATTAGGAAATCGCAGAAAATAATTCACATGTTGTAAACATTTTTCAGGATTTTTCCGAAACACCTTGTTTTTCACCTGAATAAAGGAAAATAAACAGGAAAGGCAGGGCTATGCTCCTATACCTGACGATGGCGCCAACATTCGGAACTATATATCCGATAAGCACAAAGAGTGAAATGGAAAAAAGAAGACACATCAGTGTGAACGGTTGCCACCGGGGTTTTCCAGTTATCCATGGAAAAAGCAAACCGGCAATAAGCAAAACGAGGTTTTCTGCAATTATCAGGTA
Organism: uncultured Chitinophagaceae bacterium; assembly: GCA_964502525.1. Classification (GTDB taxonomy): domain Bacteria; phylum Bacteroidota; class Bacteroidia; order Chitinophagales; family CAIOSU01; genus DATLYB01. The sequence goes on along the minus strand of CAZCXH010000056.1, from coordinate 7,936 downwards.
ATGCATCGCCTTATCAGGCTTGATGAAAAACGGACCCAGAATAGAGTTCTTTAAAGCCTGCGGGAAGTTGGTGAAGAAGCTCGTCCAGTCGGGCTGAAAATCTTTCACAGTGACATGAGTGCTGCCTTGTTCAAGCGATTTGAACTGCGCTTGCCTCAGTGCGATTACTTCAGCGAAATTTTTCCCTCCGAAAATAGGAAGGATGATTATCGCTGCAATGATCACCGCGTAGATGATAGGCAACAGGAATCTGATCCTGCCCCAGTTTTTATAAGTGATGAAAAATACAACCATTCCGGGCAGCAACATGAAGAGTACATAATCGCGCACACAGTAAGTGAGAAAGGCGCCTGTCAGGGCGATTAGAAAATTTCTGACGGAAGATTTTTGAACCAGCAACACGCTGCCGTAAAGAAACCAGCCTAAAGCAAACAACACCAACCCCTCCTTATTCGCCCCTGATCCCCAGAAAAGCACGGAAGGAATCAGGAATATGGCAGCCGCCACCGGCAGGCTGAATGTGCCCGATGCCCTCGCGCAGGCGCGATAGAGCCAAACCATTCCCACCAGCGAGATGAATGACATGAATACCACATGGACGTAAAAATTTCCGAATGAAAAAAGCCGGACAATAGCGTTGAATCTCACCACCATGTAATCGCTGGTGTCGCCCCAATAGCCCATCGCATGCACCTGCGGAAAAATGAATTCGGGTATTGATCCACCGTTGGGGCCAAAGGTGAGATAAAGGTATTTAAGCGGGTCTTGCCAAAGAACGGGATAGATGATATAGGCAGCATTTTTATAATAGTATAGGATATCGCCTTCGGAAAAAATCGCATGGTACAACAGCCCCAGCAACACTTTTACAATGAAAATCGAAACGAAAAAAAAGCGGGGGAGCTTATCATCGCGAAAAAACTCAAGCTTCGCGATGAGAAACCCGAATATCGCAACGTACAGTAGCGGCAGAAAATGCAATCAATGGGGATTTAGTCCGGTTTGAAAATAGAAAATATCGTTCACTTTAAAAATTTTGGAGTAAAGTTTCAGGTTTGGCGAAGCAGGGGAATTAACTTCAAACCGTAAAACTCCAAACTCCAAACTATTACATGCTTAATTTTGACGCTCCAAAAAAAACACTCAATGCAAGTGCAATACGCTGAACCGCCAGTCACCGTGAAAGTGGCGGAGGAACTCGGTTTGCTGCCGGAAGAATTTGAGAAGATAATTCAGATACTCGGCAGGAACCCCAACTTCACCGAGCTGAGCATTTTTTCCGTGATGTGGTCGGAACACTGCTCCTACAAAAATTCCATCAAATGGCTCAAAACCTTGCCGCGCAACGGAAGCCGCCTGCTTGCGGAAGCCGGTCAGGAAAACGCAGGGCTGGTTGACATCGGTGGGGGGCTGGCTTGCGCATTCAAAATCGAATCACATAATCATCCATCGGCTATTGAGCCTTACCAGGGAGCCGCAACAGGTGTGGGGGGAATCCACCGCGACATTTTCACGATGGGCGCGCGCCCCGTTGCGGCTTTGAACTCGCTGCGGTTCGGGAATATCAAATCTGAAAAGACAAAACATTTGCTGCGGGGTGTGGTGAAAGGCATTGGGGATTACGGCAATTCATTCGGTGTGCCTACGGTTGCGGGCGAAGTTTATTTCGAGGATTGCTATGAGCACAATCCGCTCGTGAATGCGATGTCGGTTGGCATTGTGAAAAAAGATAAAACGATTTCAGCGATTGCGACCGGGGTTGGCAACCCTGTTTACATTGTCGGCTCGGCAACGGGAAAAGACGGCATTCACGGAGCCACATTTGCTTCGGAAGATATTCATGAAGATTCTCATGAAGACCTGCCTGCGGTGCAGGTGGGCGATCCCTTCCAGGAAAAGCTGCTGCTCGAAGCCACGCAGGAGTTGATGGAAACGGATGCCGTGATCGGCATGCAGGATATGGGCGCGGCAGGCATCACCTGCTCCACTTCCGAGATGTCAGCCAAGGGAAAGCACGGCATGAAGATCTGGCTGCACAAGGTTCCCACGCGCCAGGAAAACATGAAGCCTTTTGAAATCCTCTTATCCGAATCGCAAGAGCGCATGTTGGTGATTGTGAAAAAAGGCAAAGAAAAGGAAGTGGAGAAAATTTTCGGCAAGTGGGATTTGCATTGCGAGATCATCGGGGAAGTGACGAATACAGGAATGCTTGAATATTACATGTATAATGAATTGGTGGCGCACATCCCTGCGGAGGTGCTGGTGCTTGGCGGTGGTGCGCCCGTTTATGAGCGCGCGCATAAAGAACCTGCCTATTACAAAAAGCAGAAAAGCTTTCGCATTGACCAGGTTCCGCAGCCTAAGAACCTCAGTGAAGCGGCCGAATTCATAGTCAGCTTGCCGAACATCGCCTCAAAGCGATGGGTGTACGAGCAGTATGATTCCATGGTGGGCATCAATAATATTTCCACCAACGCTCCCTCTGATGCCGCGCTCGTTCGCATTAAAGGGACTGACAAGGCGCTTGCTGTACGGGTTGATTGCAATGCGCGCTATGTATATGCCGATCCCTACGTTGGGGCTGCGATAGCCGTGTCGGAAGCTGCGAGGAATATAGTTTGTTCCGGAGCCACTCCTGTTGCCATTACCAACTGCCTGAACTTTGGAAATCCTTACAATCCAGAAGTGTATTGGCAGTTTGTGAATGCAATAAAAGGAATGGGCGATGCCTGCCGGAAATTCGATACGCCTGTCACGGGAGGCAACGTCAGTTTTTATAATCAGTCGGAAGAAGGTCCTGTTTTTCCGACACCTACTATCGGCATGTTGGGAATAATTGAAAATATCGGGAAACGGATGACGCTTGATTTCAAAAAGGAAGGCGATCTGATTTTCCTGCTGGGCGAGCCGAAAAATGACATTAATAATTCCGAATATCTTGTTCGCTATCACAAGATAAATTCATCGCCCGTGCCTGCATTCGATTTGGAGGAAGAGGCAAAGTTGCATGAAGCCGTTAAATCACTCATCGTACTCGATGCAATTGTTTCAGCGCATGATGTTTCTGACGGAGGCTTGTTCGCAGCACTTATTGAATCTGCAATTGCGGGAGGGTTTGGGCTTGAATTGAATACTGTCCGTGAAATCCGAAAGGACGCGTTCCTGTTTGGTGAGTCGCAGTCGCGGGTAGTAGTGAGCGTTTCACCGCATAAACAAGAAGTGTTCGAGCATCTGCTCGAAAATAAATTTCCTTACATGCTTCTGGGCAAAGTAACTGACGGAAGGATCAATGTTGACGGTGAAAGTTTCGGAGATGTGAGCGAGTGGAAGAAGTTGTACAACAATGCCCTGGAAAAATTAATGTCTCCATCCTGAGCCTGTTAGCGGAAACTCCTGCGAGCGCATCACAACGCACCAACCGTATTCAACATATTTTGAAATCTGTCAAAACAGCAAAAACCAAGCACCAATTACAACAATCTAAAAGAGCGCAATGGCCGCTCAAATACAACAGGAACTTGAATCATTCGCTGGTGAATACGATGGCGCAGCGGCAGCGCACGTCACAGAGGGAAATCCCGCTCAACTGGAGAAACCGGGATCTGCATCTTTTCCTGTTAAAAAGCCGACTACGCTTATTCTTGATTTATCAATCGTTTATGTTCTCTCTTCAGTACTGATGGTCTTGCAATAAGTACTTTGTCAAAAAGGATAATCTTTTCTTCTAATGTCATACTAACTCTATCCAGGTTTGTACACCACCATTTATAAAACTCAACCGGCTGGTTCGAGTAAGGAACTATAGCCTGAACTGGTCTGTCATAACTTTTAAATTCTATTCTTGTCTTTAGTCCTAAAGCATTCCTGAAATAATCAGAGTGATATGCCCTTAATTTTGATACCAGCTCTGTAAAGACATCTTTGTGAACTCTCAATGATTTCTGTTTTCTGATTGTATCAAATGCAACAGGATCTTCCCTTAACCATTTTGAAATTCTCATGGTCCTGACACCATCTGCATTTTCAATGGTTAGTAAATCATTATGGTGGTAGGTTCGGTCAATTGTCGGGCGAAAAATGTGAATACTTGAATTATCATCCTGATTCGCTTGAACTTCAGATTGGATCAGATCTTTTTTTTTAAGCGTCTCAATAATATCAATGTTGTTTGCTTCTCCTCCCTTGTAGTTTTCAAGTAAGGAGTCAACATCCGATCCTAAAAAGAAATCTTCAATAAAAGACCAACGATCTGCGTTTGAAAAGGTCCTTAAGAAGAAGTGATCAAATATTTGGTTGCTCAAGAAATGCCTCTCTAAGGTTTTGTTTAAAAGGCTGTTCGAATAATTTGAATTGTTTGAATCTCTTTCAATTCTGCCGGGGTCGTTAATGCGGATAAAGACCATAGGATTTTCTCCACCTTTTAATTCGAATGTACCAAGTTCCAGCATTTCAAGAAAATACCCGAGACGGACATAGTTAATTGCATTGGTCTCATTATTGGTTAAATACCTTTCAGCCGTGGGACTGTCAGTATTACCGAATAAGTTATTTAAACGCTTAAGTAAGGTAGAAAAACTGGCAAGATATTGAGTGTTAAAAACCCTGTACTCGAAGCCATCAACGCTTCTTCTTTGTTGTAAAAATGCATTTGGTTCAATTACGCCTGGCTGGATAAGGCGACCTGAGTATGAGGATAAAATAAACTTGCTGAGTTTCTCTGCTACTTCCTCATCTCTCAAATAGCCGTTAAGCCTTTCTTGAAATTCCTCTTGACTAAAGAAACCGTTAGTATTTGCAAAAATAGATTGAACCTCGTTAAGGAGATTCTGCAACCTATTAAACACCGAATTAAAGCTTCCCTGTCTTTCAAATGACATTTTTAGCTGAGGTATCAGTTCAATGTTGTCATCTTTAAATAAGTGTCTCGTGTAGAAATCTCTTTTCAGGATCGGGAAACTCTTAGTGTTATAATAATCATACCAAAGTTTGTCAAGGTCCATTTCAATAATTGCGTTACCATTTCCTGTATTTGAAATGACCCTGAAAGTATTTCCATATTTGGCGGATAAGGTAGTTAAGTGCTGGTCGGATATTCTGGCAAATACTTTAACAAACAGCTTTTTAGGTCGTGCGATGATTACGTTGAATCGGTTTTTTGCCAGGTAGTCTTTTTCAATCATCATCAAAGCGGTTAACACCTTTTGATCTAAATCCAGGACATTTTCAAAAATGTGACCGAAATCATCTACCGAAAGCAACAGGTTTCTGTTCCTGTTATTTTTTAAATAGGCCTTGTGTATTTTCTTCAGCACTTCCTTTAGCTGATATTGCCTAAGTGCGGACATGCCATGGAGCGCCTTGGTATATCGCTGGTCTTGTGAAGAATAATTCAAAGCTGCGAAGCCTTTAATTTCAGGCTTCCTAGCCACTCTTCCGATCTCTTGAACATAGTCAGGAAGCAGCCCCGAAGGAGCATGGTGATATACCACCTGAATATCGGAGATGTCAACTCCCATTCCGAAAGCCTTAGTTGAAATCATAATATTTCGTTCGCCACTTTTGAACTGACGATAGGCAAACTCCTTATTTATCTGATCCAGCGAACCATAATAGCCTGTAGCGATTTCCTGTTGGTTGGAATTTACCATGTTCAGAATTTGGCGGATGTGTTTCGTGTAAGGCGCGTACACTAAAGTCTTTAGCTTAAGTTCATTGATCTGCTTTATAAACTCTACAGTTTGATTGATCTTGCTTGACTCATAGTTTCTTGGAAATTGTTCATAGTTGTTGACGATAAACTCAATGTCATTTCGCTTAACCTGTCCAATGAAAATATGAGGATTATGCATCACAAGACTGTCAATACTGTCAAAAACCATATCGTTTGCTCCGCCATAAATTGCTGTTGCCGTCACTGCAACCATTGGGAAGCGCAGACTGTGATACTTTCTGATCTTCCTGATATGATTTCCTAAGAACCAATAGTCAACACGAAAATCTCTGCCCCATGTGGTGATAAGGTGTGCTTCATCTATTACTAATAAGCCCAACCGTCTGGAGCCAATGAAATGAGTAATGTCATACGACAACAACAGCTCAGGTGACATATACAGAATATCTATCTCACCTCTTTTGCAACTTTCAATGATTTTCTCTCGGTCAATCAGGCTTAATTCGCTGTTAATAAAAGCTACCTTGTCAAACTTTCTGTCATTGATAATTGCATTGACCTGATCTTTCATCAAAGCAATTAATGGAGATACAACAATGGTTACATCTCCTTTTTGGGAAACATAGAATGCCGGTAACTGAAACAATAATGATTTACCCGCTCCCGTAGGCGCAGTTAAAAACAGGTCACGACAAGGTTCATCACTCCGAGAATTTTCATACTCTTTGATTATTGTGTCAACTACAAGCCCCTGCGATATTTCAGAAATGTGATTTCCAAAATTTGGGTTTTTGTAAACAGAGATGTTCCTGAAGGAAGCAGCGTCACCCCAAAAGCGCTTCAAAAGCTTCTGCGTCTTTTCCTCGACCTGATAGTCGGATATGATTGACGATTCTTCGAGAACACAGAGTTTCCCTTTAAACTGATTCAATAAGGAATTCAGCTTCTTTAAAATGTCAATAATTGCAGGGTTGAGCGGCTGCTTGCTGTAAATTTTGACTACTGCCTGTCGGTTAAAATTATCTTGGTCGAAGCATTCATTTACGAAAACATCAAGCGAGTACGGATCCGAACTGACGTCAATGCATTCCAGGCTTTGGTCTTTTGAAAAGCTTAGCTCCTCTGATTTTTCAAAAATGTCTGATGAATTAAAAGAGTTGCCGGGCGTTTTTACAGAGTAATAATACTTACCGTTTATTACGATTTGCTCAGCTTGGTAAATCGGCAGGTTTCTAGGGCGCAATTCCATATTTTCCTTTTCTTCCTTTTCAAGGTATTCCTGTTCGGTAATAGGAAACAGCTGCCTCAGGTTATCCCTGAGAATTACGACTCTGTCGGTAAAAAAAGAAGGGTCAATGTAGTTAATTAAATAACTGAATTGAGCAAAAGATAGCAGGTGATATTCTTTATGTTGATTAAGGCTTGTGAATGTCTTGGTAAACCAGTCCTTGTTAAATACCTGTTCATCTCTTTCGAGACAGAATGTTTCAAGGTCGGTTACGAAATCCACTTTGCCATCAAGGTTTAACAGGTTTGCTTGTCCGAGTATTACATATATCTGGTTTGCCCTGCCGGATTTAAGCCCGTCAATTTTATTGAAGGTCAGTTCCGAATAAAGTTGTCTTGCAACCATAATGTAAGAATTTATATTAACATATTTATTATTTTGTGTTTATCTTGGAATTTCTCCTGTTAATTCAGCGTCTGTTGGGTCAGGAATAAAACAGGTATCAATCCGAATTACTTTTCTATTTTTCAATTTTATTAAGACTGAAACTTGCCTAATTTCTTCTCCTGTAATTTGAGTAAGTATTATGCATGGTTTGTTGCTGATTGCAGGTTGATGAGCCAATTCTGCAATTATTATCATGCGTTCATTCAGCATGGCAGATTTAATAGCTTGAAATTTTGATTGCAGATAGAAGATGAAAGAATTTCTTCCTTCAATGGGCAACAACACCCATTGAGATGAGTAGACACAGTCGTCAGCAAGTTGATCTTCAATAAAACTTTGGTCAAGATTGTTCCAACTTTGGGCTAACCGCTTTAAAGCTTCCATCTCTTCATTTTTTGCAGTCATTTTTTGCGCCAAACTTTGATTTGATTGCCGATCGAAACAAAGGTACAATGGCTTAAAGGCGATAGCAAATCTCTGCAACGTTGCAGTTGTCTTTGCAAGGTTGCAGCCAATCAGTACCTGATATCAATAAGGTTGCCGGGGATATTAATCTTAACAGGGCAATCGCATCTAAATTTTAAGAATCT
>CAZCXH010000055.1:0-26771 GCA_964502525.1 uncultured Chitinophagaceae bacterium | reverse complement strand
GGGGAAGAAGGGAAGTCCTGTTTAATGCCATTACGACTATCTCCTGTGAAAGCCGGAAAAAATAATGATGACAATATCTCCCGCTGGTTTGGCAGATGGACTCTGGCAGTTTTAAGTTCTTCAGTATAATGGTTGTTATTGGTTGTTATGAATTGTCAAGCCAAAAACAAACATTTCCATACTTCTCCTTTTGGCAGGGGCGCTTCTATGATAACCGGTTCTTTTTTCACCGGATGGATGAATTCAATCTTCCTTGCATGCAGCGCTATGGATGCATCAGCCAATGGCTCAGGGCAGCCGTACTTCACGTCACCCGCAATCGGGCAGCCGATGGCGGCAAGCTGAGTTCTGATTTGGTGCTGCCTGCCGGTGTGAGGAACAATTTCCAGTAAATAAAAACCTTTTGCTGATTTCAGCAGATTATAGGTCAGCCGCGACTCTTTGGATTCTTTTTGGCTGAATCTGAATGCTTTGGTGATGTTCTTCCCTTTTTCCCGCTGCAGGTGGTGAACCAACTCATCTGATGTTTTGGGAGGCTTGTTTTTAACTATTGCCCAATAAGTTTTCTCAATCGTTCTTTCTCGGAGCATGGCGGTCAATCGCTCCAATGATTTGCTTGTCCGGGCAAACAGCATCACACCGCTCACGGGCCTGTCAAGGCGGTGCGCCACTCCGAGGAATACATTTCCCGGCTTGGAATGCTTTTCCTTGATGTATTGCTTCACGACCTCACCGAGGGGGCTGTCTCCCGTTTCATCGCCCTGAGATAATTCCCCCGGGAGTTTGTTGACAGCGATGATGTGATTGTCTTCGTAAAGAACGCGATGCCTTATGTCAGGAAGCCCTTTAATATATCACCAATTTTTCCCTTCCGGTAATTTCGCGGTTCCTTACTTCTATAAAATAAACCCCTTGTTGCAGAGCGCCTTTCTGCAAAAAGAATATATTCCCGTTTATTACTTTTTCGGCAGCCACTTTCCCACCCGTCATGCTGTAAATAGTGAGGTCATATTCACCCGTGCCATTTACAATTTCAATCGTTGTAACAGAACTGGATGGATTCGGATAAATTCTGAGGCTGATGCCGTCCGTACCAATGTTGCCAAATCCGACACCGTCACCACTGACTACATTGGAGCGCGAAGCCGAATAACTTTGCCCGGTAGCCGGTACACAGGCTTGAGGCTTCACCGCTTCCACCTGGTAATAAACCGTGCCGCCAGGTGCGGTTGTGTCAGAATAGGAATTGACGCTGCTGGATACCGTGGTTATTTGCGCAAGAGAATTTGCATCCGCGCCCCTGTAAACAACATAAGAGCTGAACGAAAATCCTTCATAGTGGCTCCATGCAAGGTTCCACGCGGTGTTGGCGCCCTGGCTGATGGTTAAATGAACTGTTTTGTGCGGAGTTCCCTGCGGAGTGATGCTTCCACAGCTATCAATAATTGCCAATTTATATTTGTTTGCCGCTTGTCCCGGACTTGATAACTGGTCAATAAACGTGGCTGGCGCACTGTACTCTTGGGTTCCGATTATATTATAAACATTCGCTGCTGTTTCCTTGTAAATGATGTAGGAGTCAATTCCCGCGGTTACCGGCTTTTCCCAAACGATGATGTTTTTGCCGGTGGCATTGTCAATCCCAACGAGGCAAATTTCAGGGGATGTTTGAGTGGATGTATTAAGGCTGAAAGACTTGCTTCCCTTACAGCCGTTCGCATCTGTGGCGGTGACGCTGTATTCGCCCGATTGCGTTACCTTGATCTGCGCGGTTGCCGCTCCGTTGCTCCATGCATAGCTTGAGAATCCCGGGCTGGCCTGCAGCGTGGCGCTGTCACCTGGGCATATTTCAGTATTTGTTGCCGTGATGCTGACAATGGCGGGCGGATAGGATCCAACATGCGTTGTTGGAGACGTGACGCTGCAATTGCCATCAGAAATAGTAACGGCATAAGAACCTGCCTGCACCACCGTGATACTGTTGCCTGTGTTTGAAATTGGCGTGCCGTTATACGACCAGGAATAAGCATAGCCCGTACCTGTGCTTGCTGTGAGCACAACACTGTCCCCATTGCAAATGGATAAAGGACCCGGAGGAGTAATCGCAGCGTTAATGGCGCAGGTAATCGGCACAGTCTGGCAATTCTGGTTGTTTCCGCATGAATTGGATGCGGTGAGGCAGACCGTATATGAATTAACGCTGGTATAAGTGTGTGATGGATCTTGCTGGGGGGAAGAATTGCCATCGCCAAAATTCCACAGATAGGATGTGGCGTTGGCGGATGTATTGCTGAAAGTTGCGCTATTTCCGGAAACGTTAAAAGTGAAATTGGCAACCGGCAGCGGTGTGGTGGATACAGTGGCCGACTCCGAATCGCTGCTCGACTGGTCGGTTACGGTTACGGAATAAGTGCCGGCAGCGGTAACGGTTATATTTTGCGAGTTGGCGCCAGTGTTCCATTGGTATGAAACGCTTCCTGTGGCATTAATATATGATGCCGTAAGCACCGAAGAGCCACCCTGGCAAAATGAAAGATTTCCGGTGATGCTTGCAACGATGCCTGAGCAAATTTGTATGGTAAGGGTTTCAGTAACGGCTGCTGCCTGGCATCCAGCGCTATCAGCGGTGAGAGTTACCGTATAGTTGCCTGCCTGGGTGTAAGTGTAGGCAGGGCTTTGAGCAGCCGACATGTTTCCGTTGCCGAAATTCCACGACCAGTTCCAGTTGGAAAGGCGCGATGATGTATTGGTGAAATTGATCGGTCCGTTCACGCAGCCGATATTGTTTGGAACGCTGACATCGAATGACAGGGTCTGGTTGACTCCGGAATTTGACACGATAACGGCATCCGTTGCGGTGCATCCGAATGAATTAGTTGCCGTCACGGAATATGTCCCGGCAGCCGATACCGTGTTGTTCAGTGTAGTCACTCCATTGCTCCAGGAATATGTCGCGGGCACGAAAACGCCTCCCGGAGTGGCAATAAGCGTTACTGATTGCCCACATGGCACAACCCGGTCTGATCCTGCGTTAATCGTTATCCCATTTACATTAATTGTAACTTGTTTGATGACAATATCGTTGACCGCGTCACGTACGGTCGCTGTGTAGGTGGTGGTGGCATTCACCGTGGCGTTCGTGGTGGCAGTGAAAGGTGACGAAAGTCCCGTTGTTGGCGACCAGGTTACTGTGTATGGCGGTGTGCCCCCTGCAGGTATAGCGGTCAATGCAACGGTTTCTCCCGGGCATACATCCGTCTTGCTTTGCGTGATGGTAGCGCTCAACGGGACATCAATGGTGACATAAGCGGTGATTCCCCAGTTCTGAAAATAATATTGATTACATGTTGTATCCGCACCGGTTAAAACCAATGGAGTGATGCCATTCAAATCCGTGCTTGGTGGGAAAAATAAATTAAAATACCTCCATGAGTTAAATGGAAATACAGATTCTGAGGAATTCACGCTTTGGCCTGGCGGGGGTCCTGCTGGGGTGAGGCAATCATCCCGGTTAAAGTCTGCAAGATCAAACGTGTCAATTTTAGCGCCTTTGTAATCGAGTTTGACGCTGAACTTTGTTCCTGCCGGCAGGGTGCGTCCGCAGGGTACGCGAATTTCTGTTGCCTGGTTGCTCGGGATTCCTGGCGTGAGTGATGACGTTGCAACAATCATTGTATCCCACAGCACTGTATTGGTTACCGTTATGCCTCCATCGTTGGAAGTGAAACCCGATCCGGTATTGGCTCTTTCCAGCACGCTGACAATAAGCGTGTCGTTCTGAAGCGACAGTTTCCTGTGATTGCATGTGATTCCGATTGTATCTATAGTAATGATTGTTCCCGGGTAAGGATATCCTTGTTCGGTGGTGTAATCATAAAGCGTGTCGAAGTTGACTGCCGCCCATTTGCAGGTGAAATTGCCTGTTGTGTCAGGCGGGGTTGAATCAAAATGGCTGTTAATGGGCCAAAAAAGAAAATAAAAGAAAGTGCCCAGGTCCTGCGAATAGAAGTATTCAGCGCTGGCATAATCCAAAGGAAAGGTTTGTATTGCCCGTTGTCCGCCTCCGCGCGCATTTGGAAAATTGAAGCGTGAAACCGGCAGGTAGTCATGCCTTTGATTGAGGTTGGCTGGCGCAACGACCTGGGCGCTGCTGAAATCAATTTGAAAAAGCAGGGAAATTGCAAGGAGCGTGATCTTTTTCATTTTCGGATTTTTAGTTTTTATAATGTTGTTGCGGCATAATTGGGTTCGATAAGCCGTAATCAAGCGAAAGGTACTAAGAAAATTTTGAGTTTCAAGCGGTCGTAAAGCAAATTATTTGTCATTTGTTGGTCATCGCTTAGGGATTGGATGTTATCAAAAGGACAACGAAGAAACAGCTATCAGCGCTATTGAAATCAGCGCGAAACAAATGCCTGCAACAACCGGCTTGCTCAGTTTCTCATTGAAAAAAACAGCTGCGGTCACGGTGGATAGCAATATGATTCCAATGTTGTTCATTGTCCACAGTGCCGATGCCTGAACGCCTGAATATTCCAATGCCAGAATCATGAAGTATGCCGAGCCGTAGTTGGGGATGCCGAGTATCGCGCCCGCCAGTATTGTTTTCAGCTTGATTGAAGTTTTTCCTGCAATCAGTAAGCAAGTGAAAAGCAGCGCCCCCGCAGTTCCTGCGGTTAAAAACAGGATGATGAGGAAACTGCTGTAACTGTCCTCAGCCAGGTGCTCATGCTGGATGTAATTGAACGCGGAGTCGCAAATCCCGCTGCCAATGAACACAAAAGCGGGAAGGAACATGGCGATTCCTTTTGCGTTTGGCTTGGTGTCGGCCCCGTTCCTTGACGTGAGAAAAATCGCGGCAATCGCCAATAGTATCCCGGCAATTTTCAGGATTCCAAACTCATCGCCATACAGCAGCCATGCCGCAGTTACCGGAATCACCAGCGATAATTTGAACGCAACGGATGTCACCGAGATGCCGCTTATCTGCGTGGATAGCGCAACGGAATAAAATACAATGATGAAAAAAGCACCGAGCATCAGCGCCAGCGGAAACCAGGATTGCGCGGTGAAATATCCAAAAGATATTTTGCCGGGGGTGGTGATTGCACCGATTGCTGCGGCAGTGAAGTAATTAACGATTATCACCGGCAGCTTTTCAAGGTTGTGCCGCTCAATCAGCTTGAATACCACCAGCAGGCAGGTGGAGCAGATAATCGCTAAAAGCAGGTAGGTCATGTTGCGGCAGGATGTTCAGCTATTCGTCAATATCCGAAATCGGTCGCTGCCTGATTGTTCCTCTGAGATAATCTGCCCGGAGATGGATGGCGCTTTAATGTCATTTCCGAACAAGAGTTTTCCTGTAAATATCCGGGCTTCATCCCACAGGTTTTGCCTGATAAACTCATTAAGCAGCAAAGCACCGCCTTCAACCATCACGGAAAGAATTCCGAGGTCGAATAGCTTCCGCATGATTGATTTCAAAATGTTTTCATTGAAATCAATGCTGATGAAGCGGACGTTGGCTTTGTCTTTCGCATGCCTTTCTGCAAATACAATGGTTTGAGCGGCAGTGTCAAATACGCGCATAGATGGTTTAATTTTCAGCTTTCTGTCCAAAATTATCCTGATGGGTTGAGATCCATTCATCCACAGCCGGTTGGTGAGTTGCGGATTATCAACTTCAACTGTATTTGTTCCGACCATAATGGCGGCTTCTTCGCTTCTCCAGCGATGAACAAGGCGCTGGCTTTGTTTGCATGTTATCCAATGCCTGGCGCCTTTATTTTTCGTGAAAAAGCCATCGCTGCTTTGCGCCCATTTCAGCATGATGTAAGGTCTTTTCTTTTGGTGAAAAGCGATAAATCTCCTGTTGAGCCATGCGCCTTGCTCTTCAAGCATTCCGCTAATCACATGGCATCCCGCTTTTTTAAGAAGATTAATGCCTTTTCCCGTCACCAACTGGTTTGGATCAGGATTGGCAACAACAATATTTTTAATGCCTGATTTGATAATCAAATCCGTGCAGGGCGGAGTTTTTCCGTGATGGCAACAAGGCTCGAGGCTCACGAACAAAGTAGAGTGGGGGAGAAGGTTTTTTTTGACAACCGAGTTGATGGCATTCACTTCCGCATGGGGACCGCCAAACCTTTCATGATAGCCTTCCCCGATGATTTCAGAACCATGAACCACAACTGCTCCCACTAAGGGATTTGGGGCTGTATATCCGCTGCCCGAAATCGCAAGATCGAAGCAGCGCTGCATAAAGATTTTATTGCCGGAATTCACTATCCCCATTCGCCAAAGTAGCTTTGCAAATATCTTAAAAGAATGACTGCGGTAGATTTTATAGCGCTTGCCAGGAAACGGTTGTCTGCTTTGTATGAAGAGCGCGAAGGGGACAATGTAATCCATCTTGTCATTGAAGAAACGCTTCATATCTCTGCGCAGCAACGGAAATTTAAAATGCTGAAAACATTGAATCCTGAGGAGGAAAATAAGTTGATGGAAATTTTGAAACGGCTTGAAACCAATGAGCCGGTTCAGTATGTTCTTGGATTTTGCGACTTCTATGGCATGAAGCTGAAGGTGAACCGGCATGTGCTGATTCCCCGGCCAGAAACGGAAGAACTTGTTGGCTATGCCATCAAATCATTAACGCCACTATCAAGATCAAAAACACTGTCTGTTTTGGATATCGGAACCGGAAGCGGCTGCATTGCAATCGCGTTGAAAAAGCATTTGCAGGATTGTGAAGTGATGGCGATTGATGCGAGTTCAGAGGCAATCAGCCTGGCGAAAGAGAATGCCGAAAGCATTCATTGCAACGTAAAGTTTTCAGTAGTTGATTTTTTGAATGAATCATATTGGGATGAGTTCAATTCGTTCGATGCCATTATCAGCAATCCGCCTTACGTTACAAAGGAAGAGTTTTCAGATCTTATGACACGCGTGAAAGATTTCGAGCCGCATGTCGCGCTGATTGCTGACAATGCAGACCCATTTGTTTTTTACAGGAAGATAGCAGCGTTTGGCAAAAAACATCTCAGTGATGAAGGGTTCCTTTTCGTTGAGATGAATGGGGCGCATTCAGACGAGATTGAGTCAATATTTAAAGCCCGATGCTGCAAGACTTCGCTGATAAAAGACCTGCAGGGAGTGTGGCGTATATTGGAGGCAAGGAATCATTAAATCCGCAGCGGTGGGCTAAACCAGCGGAATCTCAAAATTCATAAGTCATCTGCAAGGTATAATTGCGCGGGGCTTCGATAAACCCCGGGCGCAGCGAATACTGATTATTGGTTACATTTTTTGCGATGAAAAGCACTTTTGTCTTTTCATTGAAATCATAGCCGATGCGCGCATCAATGTTGTAAGAGGGTTCTTCATGATGCATGCGCCATCTTTCTATTCCTGCGCCTGCTCCGGTTTTGTCAGGGAAATCAACAAGATAAAAGCGTTTATCCACGTTTTCCATGAAGCTGTTAATGGCGGCCGTGATGCCGAAGGTCACTCCGCGGTAGGCGCAATCAATATCAGCTTTGGCGCTGTGCCGGAAGCGGAAGTTAAGGATGTTGTTATCATTCGTAAACGGATTTTCAGAGCTGTCGGGAACATAGTTAAGGTCAATCGGCTGCATGAAGGTGTAACCCACGAGGAAGTTGGTGGTTACGCCAAAGATTTTGCCCTGACCGATGGCAGAGAATTCAAATCCTGAAATTCTCGAATCCGTTATGTTTTCAGCCCACACCGCAAAGAGCGCAGTTGGATAGTAAATGCTCTTAACCGAATCTGGTGCGGGAACGAATTCAATCATATCATAATACTGGGTGATGAATCCCGCCACATCGAGATAACCGTACCACTTCGAGATTTTGAATTCCTGCTTGAAGCCGAGTTCAGCGCTCCAACTGCTTTCCGGCATCAATCCCATGTTAGGGACAACATAAGCTCCGGCACGCGCGGTCTTTACAAATTTTTCCGCAATGCTTGGATAGCGGTAGCCAGTGCTGAACGAACTGCGCAGGAAGGATGATTTTGCGAAGCGGTAATTTACGCCAACGCGCCCGATAGGCTGAAATTCCATATCAAGCGTGTCGAGTTTGAATACTTCGAGGCGTCCACCGCCCGTCAGCGTCACCTTGTCCGCAAACTTTTTGTCAATCTGCAAAAAGACCGCCCCGTTCATAGACTTCCTTTTTTCAAATATTTCACTGTCAATATTTGTTTGGGTCGCTGAAATGCCCGTCACGAAATCAAGACCCATTGATTTTATCCTGCTGTGAAAATCATATTCGCCATAAATCAACCCTCCGTCAGTATTTTCATTGTTGCTTGTATGGGTGTGAATGAAATAGTAGCGCCCTTTAATCTGGTGCTTGTTTCCCTTTTTGTCAAAATGCGTCACATAAGGGTCGAAGTTGAACGGCAGATATTTGCTGGTGCCTGGCTCGCGCGTAACATAAGCAAGGCTGTCGCCAATCGCAGTTGTGTCGTAGCCGGCCCACAGGAAATAGAATTCGCCATATTCGTAAGCCACGTTGCCGTTAAGTCCTATTGTAGTTCGCTCTTTTGGGCGGTAGCGTGTCTTAATAAAGAAACGCTGCCTGTTGCGCTCATCGCTTATGAGGTGGCTCTCGTCCCGGTTGAATGCCCCGTTGAGCGAAAAGTCAAACTTGTCATTCACCTTTCTGCGGTGCACGAATGCCACACCGGTCATCATGCGCAGGTTATTATCCGACCAATAGTATTTCTGGCGGCCCTTCTTCAGCGGGTTTTCATATAATCCGTAAAAAAGCTGCACCTTTGAATAAGGCTCGCTTCGCGGATTGGCTGTCAGCATGTTCATGGTGCCGTTGAGCGCTGACGAACCATAAAGCGTTGAGGACGCCCCCTTGATGATTTCAACCTGGTTCACATCTTCCATTGGCAGCGCCCAGTATTCAATGCCTGAATTTTGGGGCGTGAGCCAGGGAATATCATCGAGCAGCATTAATACGCGGCTGCCAGAGTTCGCAGAATAACCCGCCCCACCGCGGATGTTCATCGTTTCACCGATGAAGTTTACCCCCGGCACTTTGTCAACAGCCTGATCAAGCGTGATGGCGTTTGAGTTTTGGATGAAGGCGGGCGTGAGTACCTCGATGGAAACTGACTCCTCTCCAAACTTTTTCTCATACTTTGAAGCCGACACCGTCACCAGTCCGAGGTCAGTCACCTCAGCGCTCAACTCAACGTTAAGTTCATGCTCGCCACCGATGTCAACCTTGATACGCTTTTTGAAGCGGTCATATCCAAGAAACTTGAACTCGAGCACCCACCAGCCCTCCGCCAGTTGAATCTCATATTTCCCATCAAGGGCTGATTTTGCCATTACATTTTCACCCTGGTTGGCCACCCCCGGCACGGCTACCACGCTTGCGTCAACGAGCGGCTCACCATTGGCAGCGTCAACCACTATTCCGAAGATTTTCCCTTGCTGGGCGCAAACACTCAGGAACAGCGATGTTATCATCACCGCGAGGATGGTTCGTTTCATAGGGTTGATTTAGGGCTTTACAATTTTACTTCATTGAAAAAAACGGCTCTTTGAGGAAAATCAATTCATGGGTGATTGTAACGCGAAAAGCTGCGCTAATTTATTTTGTTGCCGGCTGAAGTTTGGTGATTTTGCCGGAAAAGAAATCCACAGTGGGGAAGGTGAGGTGAGGTGAATGGACAGGACAAAAAAAGAAACGGGAACCACCTCTTGCGAAATGATTCCCGTTTCACTATACGGTAGCCGTAGCTTCCGCATAGCACCAAGTTCCTTAGCGTCATCAATGGCTTACATCCTTTCAGACTTATACCATGAATCTGGCTCCGTTTACTTCGTCCAGGTTTATCCTTACGAATAAGAACCCGGATTGTGTGGCTTGTGAGTCCGTTGTGCCAGACCTTTTTCGCCCCGCTTTCGCGAGGCTACCCATGCCACTGCCGCTGGAGTACCCTTCCGGATTCCCGGAGGTTTCCGGTAAATACGACTGTCCTAACGACCCCGAAGGGCTCGATCAGCTAACGAGGGACGTCTAATTTCACTGATCTGAGGCTCAATCATAAAGAACACTCTCTTTTACGGCCTTTTTCACGAAACCCAACCTTGAAGGCTGAATGCTCTTGCGATCATCCATCGCTTCCCGGCTTGCCATATTCCCTCACTTGGATAATGCAAACATACAATTCGGGAGCCCCCGATGTCAAGTTTTTGCGGTGTTTCTTACGCACATTTTTTGCACCTCTTTTTTTACGGTTATGCACCTCTTTTTATCAGGTTTTGCACACATTTTTCCGTGTTATGAACAGTGTGAACCATCCGCAAACGCGGTTATCAACTTTTAAACTAAGGGATGGGGAAAACAGAAAATGACCAATGACACTAATGACTAATGACTAATGACTAATGACTAATGGCTAATGACCAATGACTAATGACTAATGACTAATGACTAATGACTAATGGCTAATGACCAATGACTAATATTATAGGAATTATGAATTGGAAACCAGACCGAATCACATGCTCCGCAGGTATCCCCATGCGTGAAGCCTGTCGGAGTCTTCAATCCAGCGCTCACCGATATCATCGCGGTAATACATTCCCGGAATCATAATGTTTGCAACACGGCCGTATGCCTGTGTTTTAGCCTGCTTCATGGTTGATCCTGTGCCGCACACGATGAGCACCACGCCCGATCCGCCCGCCACCACCCACTCGCCATTCACCAGTTTCACGTCTTCTATATGTATGCCTTCGAGGTTTTGCTTTTTAAACATAATGACTGCTTCTTTGGTGTATGTGTTATGCGTTGCTTCATCGTGAAACGGAAAGGGCGGCATCACGATGCGCACTCCGAGTTGAAATCCGCGCCTGGTTTTGAATTCGGTGAGGGCGCCCGCGGCCATCTCATATAAAAATTCGCTCATGGGCATGCTGATGCCCTCCTGCTGAATGCTGATGGTGGGATAGCCGAAGCGCGCGGTGAATTCGAGGGGGTAGATGCCCTGCGCATTCACGATGCAGTTAACATCCATATAGCCCACGTATTTCTCCTCAGCGAGTTTGGTTTCCATTTTGGCGAGCGTGGCCGCGAAGATCTTGTTGGGTTCGCTCCAATACATGGTGGTGCCCATCTCGCCCGTGCTCGGACCAATGTTGCCGGGAAAAAGTTTTTTGTGCTCGAAGTTCACATTGATGGGCGTCATGAACTGTTTGCCGTTGAAGAAGGCGCCCACCGCCACTTCAACTCCCGTCATCCTGCGCTGAAGCTGGAACACCTTCACCTTGTCAGCCCAGGTTTTCTTGTAGGCTTCGAGCACTTGTATCACATCTTTTCCATCTTCTTCCTCGCCCACGAAGAGAAGGCGCTTGTAGTTTTGGGCTTCACCGCTCGGCTTGATGACATAACGGGTAGGGTTTTTCTCCACATATTTAATGGCATCGTCAAAGGAGGTGAACTCTTCAAAGGGGATAATGCCCACGCCATGCTTTTTGAGCTCCTCTTGTCCGAAGGTGCGGTCGTCTTCGAGCATATCAGTGTATGATGTGCCGCCCACCGCAAGTTTCCCTTTCTTGCGCATATCAGCCGCCCAGGTGCCCATACCGAGCACATCGTCAAACACGATGATGTCAGCCCAGTCAATTTCCTTCTCCCACTTGTCGGTTTTGGGCACGAAGCCGTCAGCAACGTCTTTGCTCTCCTTGTCGCGGATCCAGTATTTGGCGTCATGCCCTTCCTTCACCACTTCCCAGGCGATGTCGCTGATGAGCGCGTCATAGGAAACAAAAAGAAATTTTTTTTTATCCATATTTTTGCGTCAGGTAAATGCTGTTCTTGGTAAAATTATAGTTAATTAAGGGCAGTTCTAAAAATTCCACCACTTACTCCCTCTCCTTCTGGGGCTTGCCTACGCACACATTTAATTTCGGAGTAATAATAGCCTTCATCCTTGCCGGGAAGCCTCATCCCACCCTTCTCCAGGGAGAAGGTGTCAGAACAGTTTCCCTTATCCCGGCAAAAAAAATTGCTGATTCCTGTTCAGTGGCAAGATGGCCCGGACACCCCTCCCCTTCGTATGTGTTTAGCGCTTGAAGCATGCATCCTTTAACCCCGCGATTTATCGCGGGGATGAAAACCGATATCTCCATTGGCTTTAGCCCTGACAGGAAGATTGCAAACTGTCAAATCATGGCTAAAGCCATGCTGCCTGTGTCTTCGATGCCCCGGCATAAATGCCGGGGTTAACGGATGTGCTAAACACATACTCTTCTTCGGAGAGGGGGCGGGGGTGAGGCTGAGACGAAAGCAGGGCAAAATCTTTGTCCTCTGGATATTTTAAAAAGATGTGTGCACAGGCAAGCCTTATGGAGAGGGAAGGGGTGAGGCGATAAAAAGAGCAATTCTTGGAACTGTCCTTAAACTTGTTAACAGGCGTCTTTTCATGCGAGGAAGTTTTGCCCGAAGCTATCAAAGCACCCGCTTAATTCTCTTCAGGTTGTGCGAATACTTTTTGGTTTCCGCGTTCAGGATGCCGTTGGAGTCAATCCTGTCAATGCGCACTTTGCCTGAGGCGTGGATGATGCGGCTGTCTTTCAGGATGATGCCCGTGTGAACAATTTTGCCTTCCTTGTTTGAGAAGAAGGCCAGGTCGCCTTCCTTAGCGAGGTCAATAAAGTCAACATCGCTTCCCTGCTGAGCCTGCTGGTATGAATCCCGCCTCAGTTTCACCCCAAGCAGCTTAAATACCATTTGGGTAAATCCCGAGCAGTCAATCCCGAAGGGACCGCGTCCTCCCCACAGGTAGGGGGCGTTTAGGTATTTCATGGAGCACTTCTCCAAAATCTTTTCATGGTCATAATTATTGTCTGGCATGATAGCCTGTCCGTTATAAACGAATTCTTCATCATTTAAAGAGAAGCGCATTCCGTCAAACTTGGGGAGCGTGCTGCCGATCATTATCTTCATGTGGCGCGAGGGGCTTGAGATGGTGCTCACCAGGTCAAGGGCAACGGGCTGTCTGCTTCCGCTTATTTTATCGAAGTCGCGCTTGCCGGTGGGGGAGTGCTGCTTGCGGTCGAGCCACCCTTCATAATCATCGAATGAGCACTTCACGAGCAGCCACTCCGGCTTTTTTTCAATCACCGCATAGGTTTCGCCAAACAATAATTGGGAGGTTATTTCGCTTTTATGAAGGGGTTCGCGCCTCAGAGGAACGATGCTCAGTTCGCAGATGCCGTATTCCATGTTAATTCGATGATTTGTTGATTTGTTGATTTCGAGGAGTTGTTTGCCTGTGTGCGTTGGCTTCCACCTTAAGGGGGACACAGGGATGAAAAAAATCTGCACATCATCGGCAGCGAAGTTGAAGGCTGCAAAGGGTAAAGGAGGAACATGTTGATAATGTCATTAGCTATTTATTCCGCTCTCCCGCTGATTACGCTGATTTTCGCAGTAAGAAACTATCAGCGCTTATCTGCGGAAATCTGCGGGAGATATTATCATCATTAATTTTTTCCGGTTTCACAGGATGATTCTTCGCGTAATGACGCATTATCCAAATCATCAAATCAACCTGTCAGCGTTTGTAACTGCCGGTGATGAAGTTGTTAAAAGTAATAGTTTTAAAACCATCCAAAACGCGGAGTTTTGCAGGCGATGTGTGTTAAAAGATTAGCCGGAATGCTTGTCTGCAGCCTTTTTGCAGGCTATTGCGCCCCGGTGCATGCTCAAATATTCATTAATGAGGTGCATGTGCAGCCTTTGCCCGATTCGGCAGGCGTACCGGGTGAATATATGGCAAATTGCGTCAGCCCGGCTTATGGTGCAGAATGGGTGGAGATATACAACTCGAGCTTATGCGATACATTCAATCTGGAATGTTACATGCTTGCTTCGAAAACATCGGATTCCAACTACACCACCTTCGCTTTTCCCGCCAACACCTTTTTGCCGCCATTAGGATTTTTTATAATTGGCGGAACAAACGCTCCCAGCGTTGATTTCAGCATTTCGCAGTATTGCGTCATGTCCAACCGCTGCGGGTGGCCGGAATGGCATCTTGACAACAGCTATGGCTGGGTGGCATTATACAATGCGGCCGGTGCCGTTCAGGATGCGGTTTTCTGGACGCCATCATCCGGGCAATCGGGGCTGCTCACCTCTCATCCTGCATATAGCGGGCAGCCTTGCGCTCCGTCATCCTGCACGCCTGATACGCTGAAGCCCGCTGAACAAATGACGCTTGGCAATGAAATAAGATATGCCGGGAAAGCGCCCGCAGCGGGATTGACGATCTACCGGCAAACAGACGGAACGGGCGGCTGGCGCACTGACGGCACACCCACTCCGCGCGCCTGCAACGGCATCTGCGCAACACCTTCCGACCTGTCGCTTCAAATTTCTTTATATGCAGACGAAACGTGCCTTCAGGCAAACGGATGGGCGCTTGCCGAATATTACGGGGGCGTTGCTCCCTACGATATTGACTGGAGCAACCAGTCGAATGCAGACAGCATTAGCGGACTTAGTGCCGGGTGTTACAGCGTATCCGTCACCGATTCACTGGGTTGCTTCAGGATGGATTCGATATGTCTCATCAATACAGGAACGCCCGTGGTGGCATCCATAACGCCTGACCAGTCAACTATATTCAAAGGAGAGAGCATCCAGCTTTCGCTGGTGACGCCTGCAGTCGTTGATTCAATTGTGTGGACGCCTGGCGAAAGCCTTAGCTGCGCAGACTGCAGGTCGCCAACAGCCAATCCGCTGACCGTGACAACCTATACGGCCAGCGTTGTGGATACAGATGGATGCGCGGGAAGCGCCAATGCTACGGTGGAGGTGTTGTCTGATGAAAATTCGGCTTTCATCCCGACAGCCTTTACTCCCAACGATGATAATCTGAATGACTTGCTGTTTGTAAGAAGCCCTAAAGTGACAGCGCTTGAATTCCGGATTTTCGACCGCTGGGGTACCGAGGTTTTCGCCACCAACAACATCAACACCGGCTGGGATGGGCGGGATAAGGGCGGAAATGAAGTGGACGTTGGGATTTACGTCTATTATGCAATTGTGACATTTGATAACGGAAAGTCGAAAACGCTGAAGGGCAACGTGGGGGTGATTCGATGATTTGATGATTCGGTGATTCGATAATGGCAGGAAGTTTTAGTTTATAAATATTGGCAAAATGATTTCCCCTGCGGACAAAGCGATTATATTCATTCAAACGGGTGTATATCAAATTCAAAGACTGCATTTTCGGTAAAATAATGTCGTTCACTTATTCATTCAAAAGAAATCAGTCCGGACGCCCTCTCCTGCGGGAGAGAAGCGGGATCACCGAATTTTTAATTCGTCATTTGCCATTCGTCATCCTTCATTCATTGGCATTCCTGTTTTTTCTGACCGCCAGCGCGCAAGATCCTCATTTTTCTCAATACAACTCCTCACCCTTAATGCTCAACCCGGCTCTTACGGGTTTTTATTCCGGTGATTACCGGATAGCCGGAACGTTGCGCAGCCAGTGGGGAAGTTTTGGCGATTCATACCGCACGATAGCCGCATCGGTGGAAGTATCTACGCTGAAAGGGCGGCTCGAGAATGATTACCTCGGGGTGGGCATCCAATTTTATAATGACAAGGCGGGCGAAATTGAAATGGGGACAAACTATTTGGCATTATCAACTGCCTACCGCAAGACGCTGGGATATTTTAAAAAACAGGCATTGATGTTTGGCGTGCAGGCAACGATGATGAAGCAAAAGCTGAATGCCGACAAGGTGATTTTCGACAGCCAATACAACGGCATCACCCCTGACCCTGACATGCCATCGGGAGAGTCAATCAGCGGAGGTTCCAATGTTGCCGTTGATCTGAATGCGGGCTTGCTGTATCATGTTGTTCCAAACAAAGCGTTTAATTTCTACATAGGAGGCGCTTATTACCATCTGCTTGAGCCAAAGATCAGCTTCCTCGCAAATTCCGATTACAGGATGAGCGCCAAATATGCAGGTCACCTCGGAGCAATGATTGAAATAAGCAGGCTGCTCAACCTGTTGCCAAGCGCGGCTTTTTTCATGCAGGGAAGGGCATGGCAGGTCAATGCCGGCACCTATCTGCAATTCGTTCTGAACAATGATAATTATGAGGCGCTGACAGCCTTCTCGCTCGGAGCCTGGACAAGAGTTGCCACTCCTTTGCCCGATGCAGTGATAATCGGTGCGCGGATGGATTATCAGAATGTGGTAGTGACGCTTACCTATGATGTGAATATCTCCGAACTCATGAAGGTTACAAAATCACGCGGAGCCTATGAGATTTCGATCATCTACATTGGAAAGTTTGTAACGCGCGGCCAGCGCAGGATGATGATGCCGTGTCCGCAGTTGTAGTCCATAGTCCCAATACCCAATATATTAGGTTTTCCGATGGAAATTGATCCAACCAATAATAATGTGATCTACATCGGTTTAAACGGTGTTTACCGTAACGCCAATAATGGGACAGGAACAATAAATGACTGGAATCAACTGTCAACTTACCAAGTGGGAATTAGAGTTTCAAGTATATCAATAGCTCCCTCCAACCCAAGAATCATATATTATTCATTGGAAGGTTTCGGATGGCAACCAGCCAACTGGCAGGATGGCGGCATCTTCAGAATTGAGCTTGATGCTCAGGGAACTGTAACCAGCCACACCCGTATTGACAACAACCTGAGAAATACACAATGGGTTTCGGGAAACCGTCCGGTTCAGCCCTTGTATTATGCAGGAATAACGGATATTGCAGTTGATCCACTCTCCTTCCCATCATGCTCCAGCAGTTGCAGCCGGATAATAGCTTTCTCCTGCCGCTTTTCTGCGGGCAACTGATCCGCTGAATGACGGATTCCGTCACCCTGTGCGGAATAACTGACAACGGGCAACCGGCAACCGGGCTTCCATGCAGCCAATATAATAAAAAAGGCAGGTTGAAATTTCAGCAGCGGGCGGATAAAATTTATCCACCCCAACGCGCAGGCAAGTATCCCGAAACAAATGTAAAAACGAGTTGTGACCGGTCCAAAGGACTCCGGACTCCTTCGGAGGATATCCGCCTGCCGGACGGGCAGGTACCATCGGGTACCAAGCCGTACATATCCGCAAACCTGTTTGCCGATGGTATAAATTACAGGAGGATTAAATGTTTCCTTCCACCTGGTCCAGCGTCAGCGCTTTTCTATGCTGCGTATGCATAAAATCCTTCCTTGATTGCCGCATGTTTGCCAGAGCCAGAAACTGCCTGAAAACAAACAAGGGCAAACTCCACAGCGATTTCCAGATTTGCGAAGGCGCATTGGAAAGTATCAGCACCAGAAAGATATTGCCGGTGAAGATTAACATGCCGGACAGCAAGCCATAGAATAGCGGCTTGCTTACAAAAGCTGCGCATACAGCAGTTGCCAGGGAGCTGAAAAGCAAGATAAAAAGGGGGGGCGCGCTCGTGGTTAAGCCGAAGATGAATTGATTTACGTTAAATCCAAACAATCCTTTTGGAATGAATGACACAGAATTGCGAAGGTTTTCAAAATAGGAGTAAAGCCACCGGCTGCGCTGCCGTTGCACCTGGCTGCCGGTTGAGATTTTCTCATCATAAAGCAGGGCGTCTTTTGCAAACGCAATTTGATGCCCTTTGCCGACAAGAAAATTTTGGAGGATTTTATCTTCTGCTGCAATTACCCTGTTTGCTTTCAGATTTTCAGATATGTCAGGGCACTTCAAATATTCATTAAACAATGCGGTTGTCACCGCCATCCCTGATCCGGCAATGGTAGGCGAGGAGCCGAGCAGGTAGGGAACCCAGCGTTCTGCATAGTTCTTGTAGATTTCGCCCGTTGCGTCAGCGCAGGCATAGATGGTATCGAGGTTTTTTGCGGTTCTTTGCCCTTGCACGGCTTTGAACCCTGCATTCATGTAGTTATTCAATACGCTTAAAAAATCCGCTTTAGCGAGGTTGTCGGGGTCAAAAATCACAACCGCATCATGATTGCGCTTGAAATTTTCAATAGCGTGAATAATGGACTTCACTTTCGATGAAAGCTGCTGTGGCGGTTTCAGCAGGATGACATTGGGGCTGGAAAAATGGATGTTTGAAGTATCGCACCCATCGGCAACCAAATAAATAAGATGATTCGAATAGGATTGTTTCAATAGCGAATCAACAAGGGGCAATGCGGTCCGGATGTTTTTAAATGCTGTGATGATGCAGGCGAAATCAACTTCGTTATTGCTTGTCCTGATTTTTCGCTCCTTAGTGAAAAGGGAAATGATCACGGTGATAAAAGGGAACACCATGTAAAACAGCAGTATAGAGCCTGCAATAAACAGTATTGCTTTAAGCGCCAGCATTTACATTCTGCATTACGGAATCACTGCTGCTTTTGTTGAACAAATTCCACAAAACGCCTCTTGCAAATGAACGTACCTGGTTAAATTCCCCTTTGACGCAATACATGAAAATGTTTCTCGGGATGGTTACAGCCATAAGAAAGAAAGTGAACAGCACCAGGCTGAATGCGCTCGCATTTCTGCGCATGAACAGAATCCTGTTGCGGGTGAGGTAATAAGTTTTCATTGAACTCAGCTTGCCAACGGAAACCGATTCCTTGTGATAGATGGTCGCTGCGGGCTGGTAGTAAATTTCAAATCCTGCTTTCCGGATTTTCTCGCACCAATCCAACTCCTCGTAATAGAGAAAGAAGCATTCAGGCATCATTCCTGCTTTGTTGACGGCTTCGCGGCTCACCATCATGGCGGCTCCGTGCGCGTATGGGGTAGGGTGGGGCAGGTTGTATTGCCCATTGTCAATTTCATATTGTCCGATGGTGCTGTTGCGGGCGGTGCAGGGATTTATAGGGGTATAACCGGCATATTGAATCATTTTCGGCTGGTCATAATAATAGATCTTGGGGCTTGCGGCTCCGAGTTTTTCATTCTTCTCAAACGCGATAAGCAGGTTTTCGATGATGCCCGGAGTCAGCTCGGTGTCATTGTTAACAAAGAAAAGGTATTCGCCTTTTGAGACTACGATGCCGAGGTTGTTGCCTCCTGCAAAGCCGAGGTTTTGCTTGCTGACAATGATTTTGGCGGAAGGCATCAGATTCCTGACCTTATCTGTCGGATCCTCTTTGGATCCATTGTCAACCACTATCACCTCGATATTCGGATAAGCCAGCTTTTTCAGCGACCCGATCATCTGGCATGTAACGTCTGCCTGATTGTAATTAACGGTGATTATTGAAACAAGCGCGTTTTTCTTCATAATTATTCTTAGTACGTATTTTTATCTTGCTTGGACAAAGCATGAATACAACTACACAAACCGCAGATGGACAGAAAATCAAAAATCAACTATGGATTTTTGAAACGAGAGCAGGGAAGGTTTTAAGTATGATTTTAATGTCAAGCCAGAGTGAATGGTTGTCGGCATAAGTATTGTCAAGAATCACCCTTTCCGAAACCGACATTTCTTCAGACCCCCTGCGGGATACCTGCCATAGCCCGGTGAGACCAGCGGGAGCGAGGAATCTTTTTGCCCAAACATCTCTTGTGAGTTGTTCGGCTTCATAAAGCGGCAGCGGACGGTTTCCAACTATTGACATGTCGCCTTTGATGACATTCAGCAGTTGCGGAATCTCATCAATGCTGCTTGCCCTTAAAAACTTTCCAAACAGCGTCACGCGCGGATCATTGTCCAGCTTGAAGAATTTCATGTCACCGGCTTTGTTGCCGTTCTGATCTTTATACTGGTTCAGGTGGGCAAGGTTCTTGAGCTCCGCATCAGATCCCTGCCTCATTGAGCGGAATTTATAAAGGTTGAAAATATTGTAACCGGTTCCTACGCGCTTTGAAACATATACCACAGAACCTCTTGATTCCAATTTAATGATTATTGCCACCAGCAATAAAATCGGACTCATGGCCAGCAGCGCGCCAGCGGAGATGACAATATCCAATGCCCGTTTCAGCAATGAAATCTGGTTATCAAATACCATCTCATGGGAGAAATTGAATTTTCTTTTTTCCTTTTTGAATTGTTTCAGAAAGGCGATCCGTGTATGGAGATCGTCAGGATTAATGGGGGTTGTGTAGAAGTCATCAATGCCCATGTCCCGCGCTTTCAGCATCATTTCCGCATCGCTGCTGTCGGCTGTAATGATGAACGGAAGAATGCTCAGAAAGTAATTGCCCTGAATCTGCTTGTATAAATCGAAGGCGCTGCCGTCTGCCAGTTGCAGATCGCAGATGATGGCTGTTGGAAGTTCATTGGGATATGCCGCTGTTTTATCAAGGAAAAACAATGCATCAGCAACAGAATCCGTTTGGAGGTGTTTATAGTTGCGGTCAGCCAGTTCCTGGGCGGCATCCCTTCCTCCGTAACCCACGATAAGCAGCCGCAGCCCGTCATTTTTGTTAATTAACTGAAACTTGTAAGCTGTGCTGTTTGCTTTTGCCTGGAGAGCCTCATTCTTATTTACCTCTGCTTTCAACATCTCTTAGTTCTTATTAGCCATTATATTTTCAATCTTTTCAAACAAATCCTTGGGGTTGAAGGGCTTCATGAGGATGTCGGTGGCGCCCTGGTGCAGGTAGGTGATGATATTTTCGCTGTTTTCGGTGCCAACCATCATTACAACAGGAATATTTCTGAAGTAACCGCTTTTTCTGATGTTTTTAAGGAATTCAAAACCATTAAGCCTCGGCATTTCCGTGTCAACCAGTATCAGGTCGGGCGTATTGCCGTTTTCCAGCCATAACATGCCTTCTATGCCGTCTTTCTGCGTTCTGACTTTGTAAGAACTTCTGAGAAGATATTCAAGGAGCATTCTGACGCCTGCATCATCCTCGATAGTTAAAATCTGTTTTCTTCCGCTCATATTATCCATCCCCCTTTCATCAGGCAAAGTAGTGTAACCCATTGGTTAAGTCAAGTTTTTTCTTAAAAATTTTAATCCCAGCTTCATCTCTTCATTAAGATGGGCGCATCCTCGCTTCCGTATTAAATTTTAGCATCATCCGATGGCTCATAAATGTAATCAGTAAACCGGAAATTTGCTACGCAAGACGCGGAAAATTTAACTTGCAGGATAACCTTGAAACTTAGTAATATCAAGCATTTCAGCTTGATGGTGCCGGTTTTCGCCATCCGGAAGCCGGGGAGGGATTCTGTTTAGGCGAAAATTACGTTATTTGCCTTCTGCTCCTGATTAAGCTGATATGGGTTTCCTGACTGATATAATCGTTGTGCTGGCTCTTGCAGCCGTTGTTCTTTACATCTGCCTGAAGCTCAGGATTCCGACTATAGTCGCCTTTCTGGTTGCGGGAATGCTGGCAGGACCTCATGCCTTAGGGCTGGTTAATGACCATGAACAGGTGGAATACCTTGCCGAGGTGGGCGTTTTGCTGCTGTTATTCACTATCGGAATAGAGTTTTCTCTGGAAAAACTGATAAGCTCCCAGCGATATGTCCTTTTGGGCGGCACTACGCAGATGGTTTTAACGATACTCGCATTCTTTGGGCTTGCTTTTCTGTTTGGCATCCCCTGGAATCAGGCGCTTTTCCTTGGATTCCTGTTTTGCCTCAGCAGCACTGCCATAGTTCTCCAACTCTATCAGGAGCAAAACCAGCTTGAGTCCTTTCATGGCAAGGTGTCCGTATCAATATTGATCTTTCAGGACATAGCCATCGTGCCTTTAATGCTCGTTTTGCCCTGGATGTCGGGGAAAGAATTTGCTTCGAAAGATCTTTTTTTTCTGGTGGTGGGAATTCTGGTTGTTACGTTTTTGCTGTTTGCCTCCCGGAAGCTTGTTCCAAGAATCATTACCAAAGTGGTGCATACCCGAAACCGGGAGTTGTTCCTGCTTTTTATTATCGTAGTTTGCTTCGTCACCGCTTTTATTACCTATGAGGTGGGGCTGTCGCTCGCGCTGGGAGCATTTCTGGCGGGGCTGGTGATTTCCGAATCTGAATACAGCCTCGAGGCGATAACCAATATCCTTCCGTTAAAAAAGATATTTACCAGTATCTTTTTCATCTCGGTAGGAATGTTGCTGGATCTGAGCTTTCTGCTGAAAAATCCGATTCAGGTGATCAGCCTGACGGTCTGCGTGATGCTGGCGAAAATCTTCATAGTGTTGCTTGTTGGCGTCATTCTTCGGTTGCCCAGAAGGTCAATTTTAATGACTGCCCTGGCGCTTTGCCAGGTGGGCGAGTTCGCGTTTGTCCTTGCAGGACAGGGGAGCGGCTTGCTGAGTGACGACCTCTATCAAATGTTCCTCTCGGTATCTGTTATTTCAATGGGATTGTCGCCATTTATCATCAAGGCTGCACCCAGGATTTCTGCGAAGCTTACGCCTCCTGTTACGGAGCAGGCAGCAGTGATGAAAACCGAACGCGACCACGTTAATCTTTCAGACCATGTGATTATAGTCGGTTACGGCATGAACGGCAGAAATGTAGCCCGCGCAGCCAAGGAGGCAAAGATTCCCTATGTAATCATTGATTTCAATCCTGAAACTTACCGGAAGGAAAAACTAAAGCGTGAAAGTTTCATTTACGGTGACGCATCCAACCATGATGTGCTGCATCATGCCAATGTGGAACATGCGCGCATCGTGGTGGTTGCCATTCACGACCCTGTTGCTACGGAGATGATTGTTTTTTCCGTGCGTTCGTTAAACCCTAAAGTAAGGCTGCTGGCGAGAACACGCTTCATGCACGAGATTGACATTTTGCGGAAACTGGGAGCGGATGAAGTGATACCGGAGGAGTTTGAAACCTCCATTGAGATTTTCATGCGCGTGATGAAATATTATCTCGTTCCGGATGAAGACATTGACAAATTTGTTGATGAGATCAGGCGGGAAAATTATGAGATGCTGAGAAGGAAGGCATCCGGAAACTATGAGCCGGATATAATGCCTTTCCTTTCCGTTTTAAATGTGGTGAGATTAAAAATACCCGAACGCTCAAAATGGGTTGGCCGCTCCCTTGAGGAAATAGACCTGCGCAAAAAATTCGGAGTGACGGTTATCGCCATTCAGCGGGAGCGAACACCCATTCATAATCCGCCAGCTTCGACAGTTTTGGTGGTAAACGATGTGTTGATTGTAATTGGCTTGCCGGAGGAAATATCAAAAGTGAGCAGGTTTGCTCAGGCAATGGATTAGCGGAACTAAATCATATTAATTTATACCAAGAGTAGTCGAATTTCCGGAGGAAAGAGACGTACTCTTGGTTAATACCGAACATTCTACACTTCAATTGTTCGAAAACCTGAGTTGTTTCGGTATAACCTAAAAATTTTTTGGCAGATTCTTTCTTACAAACATCAGCGATAAATAGTTTTATCCGCTTCAAACAACTCGTTTTAAAAAGTAAATAATAAACCGTTTTTAGTTGCACCTGCCGGCATCCGCTCTTTATGATTTCTTGTTATCTTTAAGTCAGGTTGTCCTGACAACCTTTTTTAATTAAACAAGTGATTCGTCTTTTTAACCGTAATCAATACCTCTTATGAAAAACATTGCCTCCCTTTTCTGTGCAACATTGTTGTTTGGACTTCAAAATATATTCGCTCAAATACCCGGTGCAATCGTTGACCCGGGCAACGTGAAGATCAACGGCAACCTTGATATGATTGATGAATTTTCCACCAGATACGTTATCCCGATTGAGATGCCCGATGGAGTCAAACTGATGACCGACATCACCTTGCCGGAACTGCAGGACAGCCTGACGATAGTGCTTCCCGACATTGGCATTCCGGGAATTGCCGGTGAAAGAATAACGGTGGTGCAGAAAGGCGTGCAGGTTTTCTACTATGACACGCTGAACGGGCAACCCAACCCCTATCCTTATTCCATGCCGATGGTATTTACCCGCACTCCGTATGACAAGCGCGAGGATGTGGCGGGAAGAATTTTCAGTCTTTTCGGTACCGGTTATGCACTGCAGGATATGCGCGGACGCTACAGTTCGGAAGGCGTTTATTTTCCGATGATGAGCGACAGTTGGAACAAAAATGCCTATCACAACTTCATCAAGCATATTCTTGATTATACGGAAATGGAAGACCCGAAAAACGGCAACCGGCATGAAGATGGGTATAACTCCATTCAGTACCTGGTAAACGATGTTATTCGCCTGTATGATGTTGACGGTGATGGCGTGAAAGATACCTTCAAGGTGTGTAACGGAAGCATGGGAATGTTTGGCGCCTCAGCATTAGGCAATACCCAGTATCAGGCTGCGGGCGCTCACAAGATTGATCCTATGGGGCCTGGGCTGAAAGCGCTCATGCCCATTGTCGCCACTAATGAACACTATCGCTACACCGGTTATCAGAACGGAGTATTCCGTGAACGAATCGTGACCGGCTGGCTGAAAGGGCAGATGTTTGACACGGAAGATGACCTGATTGATGTTGACCACGACAGGCAAAACAACATTCATACTTCCACGGATTATGACCTGCCGAAAGAGGTAACGGTTAACAACAGAACCAGGACGTATCAACCCAATAAGTTTGACGCTTCTACGCTTGCCACAGACCATTTCGTGAGAATGCGCTACAGAAACGATGATGGCGTGTTGGAGTTACCGGGATATTACCCCAACTCAAAAGGCAGAAGCCAGATGGATGCAAGCCATGCCAATGTTGATGAAAACGGGGAATCAGTAACGAAAGCCAAGATTGTAAGTGGAGTGGCGGTTGACGTTCCCGACAGCGACACTGCCGGAATTCCCGGATTCGGCTTCACTCCGCGTCCGAATCTCAATTACAGTCGTTACACCAACATGGATGTCCCCTGCTATCACCTCACCGGATGGTGGGACATCTTCACTGACGGGCAGATTGAAACATGGAGATTGATGAAGGAAAACATCAGCTCCAAAAATGCTGCTCTGCAAAAATTAGTCATCGGCCCGTGGGCGCACCAAACTGTTGGCAGTGAGAAAACCGGTGATATGCTCTACAAGGAAAACGTGACTGATATCCTTGGATTTAATTTCGGCAACCTTAAGAATTTAGTTATTGAAGAGGTTCTGCAATCAGAAGTCGTGGGGTGGTTCCGCTACACCTTAAACTATAATGACTATGCCAATACCGGTGTTCCGAAAGTGAAACTGCCTGCCAGCCGCGTGTGGCAGTCGCTTGCCGGAGGAACAGTGAAGGTGCGCGTTCCGAGTGAAGATTATAAAATCCCTTTCAACACGCTGCTCAATTTCATTAACGGCACCGGTGGCTTAGACAGCCTGAAAATTGAAATTAATGTGATCGGGATCGTTACAAGCCTCCCCATCAACGTTCCTCCCCTGGGTGTTCCCATGGTGCCCCAATTGCAAGGACAGAGTCTCAATGCCCTTGTTGATTCAGTTGACTTCAACGCGATTGCCAACGTGCGGTTTTACGTTATCGGTCCCATTGATGACGGTGTTCCGGCAAATGATTCAACAGGCAACTATTGGTTTAACTCCGATACATTCCCCATCGTAAACAATATTCGCTGGACGGATATGTTCCTGCATCAAAACGGAAGGATGGACTACAACTCACCCTCGCAGGACGAAGGATATACCGTTTATATCCACGACCCTAATGACCAGGTGTACACGCTCGGAGGCGCCAACATGATTGTTGACCTGCCGGATGGCTATAAGAGCACCGTTGTGCAGAATCAAAAGAGCCAGGGGCAAATTAATCTCGCAGACCCCCGGTGGCGCCATAGAACAATGGACCGTCATGGCGTGGTGGCATTTGAAACAGACGTTCTTGCCGATACGCTGTGCGTAATCGGGTTTCCGGAAGTAAAGCTGTATGCCATGTCAAATCCGGGTGGCGAAGTGGATGGACCAACCGACACGGACTTCTTCGTCCGTTTCCTCGATGTGTATCCTGACGGCAGGCAGTTTTTCGTGGTGGAAGGCTGCGTGAATGCAAGGGCGCGCGATTATGCCAAAGCCCTTGCCGAAGCAGACGGGCTGGAAACGAGAGCCATTGATAATATCCCGTTCACCAATATTGACATCGGCAAGATTTACGAATATCACTTCCGGTGCATGCCGATTGGCTACACATGGGGCATCGGGCATAAACTGAAGGTGCTCATCAGCAGCAGCAATCACACCCGCTACCAGGTGAATCCCAACCTGCCGATTGAAGAGGGCGATTTCTTCCGCAGGCAGCCGGTTGACGGGCAGACCTACATCTTTAATGGCGTAGTGATGGAACCGAGAGTCGCAGTGCAGCGCATCGCACATTCTCCGGAATATCCCACGAGCGTGTCGCTGCCGGTTTACAACAAGAACTATACGGGCGTGCCGGAGGTGACAAAGCCGGCAAGCAGCAGCCGGATGAGCGCGCTCATTTATCCAAATCCCGCATCGGAAGTGATTAATGTTTACATGAGCATGCCGGATCATTATGAACTGACGATGCTCAATGAAATAGGACAGAAAGTGCATACTACAACGTTTACCGAAGAATATAATATTGACGCGACCCGTTTTGACAAAGGCATCTACCTCATCGAGGTGATGAATAAAAAGACGAATGAAAAGCTGACGAAAAGAGTAACGATACTATAAATACCTGATTGACAAAAAAGCAACAGCCTCTCGGCTGGTGAACCCCGGGTTATCGCAAGGTACTGTCATAAAAACCAAGCTTTTTCGTGAAAATATTTTTAC
>CAZCXH010000054.1:0-26887 GCA_964502525.1 uncultured Chitinophagaceae bacterium | reverse complement strand
TAAACGCCTTGCAGCCCGGTAAATCTTTTCTCCTGAATGCTTCTCGCCTGAATAACGCGCTCGCGGATGCTTTCGCTCTTCTCACCCTGTCGCTCCATGGACAAATCTTTAATCGGCAATGGAGTTACTTCAACGTGCAGGTCAATTCTGTCAAGCAGCGGTCCGGAGATTCTGTTGAGATATTTCTGAACAACACCGGGAGCACATACACATTCCTTTTCGGGGTGATTGTAATATCCGCAGGGGCAGGGATTCATCGAAGCCACCAGCATGAAACTTGCAGGATATTCCACCGAAAAACGCGAGCGCGAAACGGTAATCCTTCTTTCTTCCATCGGCTGACGCATCACTTCAAGCACAGTGCGTTTGAACTCGGGAAGTTCATCCAGAAAGAGTACTCCGTTGTGCGCCAGCGAAATTTCTCCGGGTTGCGGATTGCTGCCTCCGCCAACAAGAGCCACATCGCTGATTGTATGATGCGGTGAGCGGAACGGACGTTGATAAACCAGTGAAGAATTTGCAGGAAGTTTCCCTGCAACAGAATGCACCTTCGTTGTTTCTAATGCCTCGTGCAATGTCAGCGGAGGAAGAATCGTAGGAATTCTTTTCGCAAGCATGGTTTTCCCTGCACCGGGCGGTCCAATCAAAATCACGTTGTGTCCGCCCGCAGCGGCAATTTCCAATGCACGCTTAATGTTTTCTTGGCCCTTTACATCTGCAAAATCAAATTCGAATTTGTTGAGGTTGGCCGCAAACTCAGCGCGCGTGTCAACCACAACCTGAT
Source organism: uncultured Chitinophagaceae bacterium (assembly GCA_964502525.1). Taxonomy (GTDB): domain Bacteria; phylum Bacteroidota; class Bacteroidia; order Chitinophagales; family CAIOSU01; genus DATLYB01. The sequence goes on along the minus strand of CAZCXH010000054.1, from coordinate 26,103 downwards.
TTAATTCGCCCGATTCATTAAAAAAGTTGACCACCTCGCGGATATTATCCGCGCCATATACTTTCAATTCATTTACGATTGCTGCTTCTTTTGCATTTTGCCTGGGAAGAATAAATCCTTTGAATTTTTCTTTACGCGCCTGAATGGCTATCGGCAACGCGCCTTTAATCGGCTGCATTCCGCCATCAAGCGATAATTCTCCCATCACAATATAATCGCCAATCCTGTCCTGGTTGATTTGTTCTGAAGCAGCTAAAATTCCGATGGCAATCGTGAGGTCGTAAGAAGAACCTTCTTTGCGGATATCGGCTGGAGCCATATTGACCACGATGCGCTGACGCGGCATCCGGTAACCATTGTTTTTCAGCGCAGCCTCAATTCGCTGCTGGCTTTCTTTCACCGCATTATCCGGCAAGCCCACCAAAAAATACTTCATTCCCTGCGACACATTCACTTCAACCGTAATGGTTGTCGCATCCACGCCATGCACCGCAGAGCCGAAGGTTTTTACCAGCAGTCCTGATGCTGCAGGTTCCGATTCGGTAATTTCAAGTTCGTCCATCGGGATTACCGGGATTAGAATTTGGATTCGGGTGTTAAGTTAGAAAAGGATTGTGAGATAATAGCGCAAATGCCGGAACAGTGACAACACTAATGCACCATCAGTCTTGTTGTAAATATTTTTCTTCCGGCTGTTATCCTGCAAAAGTAAATTCCTGTATTTAAGCCTTCGCTTGTAAGAAGCCATGCATTGTTTTGATAAGAAAATTTTGCCGGGATTTTTATTCCTTTCACGTCAAACAAATCAATTCTCGTTGTTTCCGGATTCCCGGGTCGAAAGTGAATTTCCGCAGTTGAAGAAAACGGATTCGGGTAAATAATCAGCGGTTCACTGTGCTCGTTTATTCCGATAATGATTGTCGTGTCGGAAAATGTCGTGGTGTCTAATTCAAACGCTCCTGCATTGGTGGAATCGGGAAAACGCAGCGTGTGGTTGTAGTCATCGTCCGCAAAACTTTCATGCGGCACAGAGAATACAAAAACAGAGTTGCTGTCAATGTGTGGCACGAGTGCGTTTATTTCGAGTGGATTGATAAACGTAGGCAGCAGTGAGTCAATGCGGTCGGTGCTGTCATAGGCGAGGTAAGGAGGGCTGTTCCAGAGATTATAGGCAGCGTTGAGCGCAGGCTGCGGATTGAGCGGACCGTTCACCAGCCTGCCGGTGGTGAGGCTGTCGGGGTGGGCGCTGATGATATTATTTTTTATGTTAAGGTTGGAGAAAATCACGTTAGGCGCTGGTTGTCCCATGATAGTCGTATATGAAAATGAAATAACACCGGATGTATTGCTGAGTTTGCCAATCATCGTATTGTGCAGGATTTTGATGTTGCTGAAATGACCGTTCTGCAGCGCGCTGTAGCTGCCCTGCCAGAAGCTGACGCCCACAAGCGTATTTAAAATAACATTGTTGCAAATAAAAATATCTCTCACAAAATGGTCAATAATCTGCCCTGCAAAGGGCTCTATGCCAAGCAGGATGCCGGTTTTCGGTCGGTGCGTGGCGTAAACGAGATTGTTACGGACAATGATGTTTTCTGCTTTGTCGAGGTAAATGTTCGCATAGTTGTCGAAAATGGTGTTGCCGCTGATTTCAATGTATTGCCCGTAATCCACATCAACGCCTTCGCCCGAATTGTCATGCACCAGGCAATTCAGCACCTTTCCGTGGCGCACGTTATGCAACTTGACGGACGAACCCCATTGCGGCTGCGGCTGGTTGAAATTGACGGCATGATGGACAGAGCAGTTGCGGATAAGAAACCGCTCGGAGCGCGGAATAAACGTAAAAGGATTCGCAGGGTTGAGCGCTCCGATGCCGACAATAATGCCGTGTCCTCCGGTTTGCGCCACTTCCACGTTTTCAATGAGGATATCGTGCGGATTGATGACGGTGCCGTTGTAATTATAACCAAAGCGCACACCATTAGCAGGGCTGTAAACAATCTTCAGGTTTTTCACGCTGATATGGCTGCCCTGCAAACTCACCATGCCTTCACCTCCGCTCAACGTCAGCCCGTTTCCGTCCAGAATCACTTCGTCTTTTCCACGCACGCTCACGTTCAATCTTTTCGCTCCGATTTGAAATTTTGAAACGCCCTGCTTCAATGCGAAAAAATAGGTTCCCGGATACAGCGCCACTTCCGCAAACACATCGCCCGCCTGCCCCGCTGTGATGCTGTCGAGTTTGTCTAATGCCGCTGCAAAAGCTGCAACAGGATTTAAGCTGTCGCCTGTGTTGGAGTCGCTGCCCGCTTCGCTGATGAACACGCTGTGTTGTGGCTGCTCGATGACAGGCAACTGAATGGTGTCGGTGAATTGCGCGAGACAAAGAACGGGAACAAACAATAAAGTGAACAAAACAGATTTTCTCATTGCCGAAGCCCATTAATAAATTTTTGCGTGAGCGTTTCGATGTAATAACTGCCTGCTGCTGCATCTTTCATTTGCCCGAAATTCGATTCATGCCTGAGCAGCAATTGAATGTTGCGGTAAATTCTTTCCGAAAACGCTTTTGATTTTCCCTGCATCGGGGAGGCTTTCAAACTCAGGCTGTCGCAGCCGCCAATGACGGCAGCCATCGCGGTGGTGGTGGCGCGCAGAATGTTGTAATGTTCTTCGCCTTTCGCGGTTTTCTGCGGGATGTTTTCCGCGTGGATGAAAACGGAGATATTTTTTTCTGCGAAAAAAAAACGGAAGGCGCGGAGTTTGGCGATTTCCAGAAAGTAATCAGAAGAGAGAGGAACTGAAATACGGACTCTTCTCTTGAGAAGCCTCACCCCCGCCCCTTCTCCAATGGAGAAGGGAGACAAAGCGGCAATGCTTTGAATATTGTTCGCTTTAATTGTGATGAAGTCAAACGCGGGAAATTTCTTTGAGTAAACTGAAAGTGCAGGAACATTTTTTTCCGAAAAGTCAGAAAACTCCACCGAGCCGGAAGTTTTTTTTGTGAAAACAGAAACGAACTTATCGAGCGATTTTATTTTTACCCCGGTAAAGTGAACGGGAGTTTTTGCGGTACTGATTCCGGAAAGCAGTTTTTGGAGATTGCTTTTTATTACATCAACTTTTGACAAGTCAAAGCCGATGCTTTCCGCACCCCCTGCCAACGCATCAAGCGCCTTTTTGTTTACTTCCTTTACGTCTTTCACCACAAAATCCTGCCTGATTTCCCAGCCGGGTTTTGCTTTTTGAGGAACGATAGTTTTTACCTTTTCTAAATCTTCGGCTGTATAAAACGGTTGTACTTCAAATCCTTCTTTTGTTCGCCAAATCAAATCCTGATAGGACTTGCCCTTGAGTTCTTCAATGATTTTTTGTTTCCATTGTTCTTTTGAAATGGCAGGAAACATATCATGCGTGGGCAGAGGATTTTCCATCTTCGCTTCAGGGATTTACGATTCGGTGGTCACAGGAACTTCTAAATCCTTGCAAATCTTTCTTGCAGTGAATGTTTTCACCTCTTTATGGCGCGGCACTGCTGAAATTTTGCCGTTCTGCGGATTGTAGTAGATGGTGTGATTGCCTCCTTCGCGCAACAAATAGCAACCATGTTTTTCCAAATGCCTAATCAGTTTCCGCAGCTTCATTGTCTGAAAATCAGGGACTCGCGTATTCTTTTCATGCCCTTTTCAACCTGTTGCTGAGCCAACATGCGGTTCGTTTCCAAAACAAGCTGCAACGCCTCTTTTAGATTTGTTTTGGCTTCCTTCAAGGTTTCGCCCTGGGTGTTGACCCCCGGAATTTCCTCCACGTAGGCAGCATAACCTCCTTCGGGAACCTCTATAAAAACTGCGGTAAATGAGAGTTTATTTACTTTCATCTTGTAAAGATAGTTTTTGAAGAGGTAAGGAGCCGCTCCGCACATTTCCCAACCTTGAGGCGCCAAATTGGCTCCTCAAATTTTTCTAAAATTAGTGATTGTGAAAAGCAGGACAATTTTGTGAGATTTGAGAGATGATTTGGGTTTTATTGTCCGTACTATTTTGTTATTTATTTGGTGCGTTGCTTTTAAACTTGGGTTACCGTAATTATGAAACAGAAAGTCTGCAAAGAAATTGGACTGCCACTTCCTTACATCGCTATTATCTGGCGAGAAAAAATGAAAGTACTCTACGGGATTGGTGGGCGATAAAAGAATTCACTAATAGCAATGAGGTGAGCAAAGGAATAAAGAAGATACTGCTTGCGGGGTATATTTTTCAGCAATTAGGAAATGTAATTCTGATTGTGATGGTCATTTTGATTGGCATTCAGATATATGAGCAAAGTCAGTCTTGATAATTCTTCGAGAATCTATAGGGCCCTCCCTTCCTATATTTGCGCCCGGAAAATCTCACCACTCAATACCATCCCATGAAAACCAGAAAAGAAAAAGACTCCATCGGCTATGTTGATGTTCCTGCTGACAAATACTGGGGAGCGCAGACGGAACGTTCGAGAAATAATTTCAAAATCGGTGAGGAAGGCAGCATGCCCATTGAAGTTATCCGCGCATTTGCCGTGCTGAAAAAATCCGCAGCAATTACTAATGTAAAATGCGGTGTGCTGGATAAAAAGAAATCGGATTGGATTGGCAAAGTGTGCGATGAGATTTCCGCAGGAAAATTAGACGACCAGTTTCCGCTCGTGATTTGGCAAACGGGTTCTGGCACGCAAAGCAACATGAACGTGAACGAGGTGATTGCTAACCGAGCGCACGTGCTCAGTGGCGGCAAGCTGACGGACGAGAAGAAAATCCTGCATCCGAATGATGACGTGAACAAGTCGCAGTCATCAAACGACACGTTTCCCACTGCGATGCACATTGCGGCTTACAAGCTGCTCGTAGAAAACACGATTCCGAATATCGAGCTGCTGAAAAAGACGCTGGAGAAAAAATCAAAGGCGTATATGAAAGTGGTGAAGATTGGCAGAACGCATTTCATGGATGCCACCCCGCTCACGCTCGGACAGGAATTTTCGGGCTACGTTTCTCAACTCGACCATGGGCTGAGAGCGTTGAAGAACACCCTGAAACATCTTTCTGAACTGGCTTTGGGCGGAACCGCGGTGGGAACAGGAATCAACACGCCAAAAGGTTATGCGGAACTCGTTGCAAAAGAAATCGCCAGAGAATCAGGACTTCCTTTTATTACGGCAGAAAATAAATTTGAGTCGCTTGCTTCGCATGATGCCTGCGTGGAAACTTCGGGCGCGTTAAAAACGCTGGCGGTGAGTTTGTTTAAAATCGCCAATGACATCCGCATCCTTTCATCGGGACCGAGAAGCGGCATTGGTGAAATCATTATTCCATCCAACGAACCCGGATCTTCAATTATGCCGGGGAAAGTGAATCCCACACAGTGCGAAGCCATGACGATGGTGTGCGCGCAGGTGATTGGCAATGATGCTGCGATTGCGGTGGGCGGGCTGAATGGGCATTTTGAACTCAACGTTTTCAAGCCTGTCATTATTTACAACCTGCTTCAATCTGCCCGGCTGCTTGGCGATGCGGCAAAATCTTTCAACGCTCACTGTGCAACCGGAATCGAGCCGAATTACTCTTTTATCAAGCGCCATCTGGAAAATTCGCTGATGCTGGTAACCGCGTTGAACACAAAAATCGGCTACGACAACGCAGCGAAGATTGCCAAGAAAGCCCATGCGGAAGACAAGACGTTGAAGCAGGCAGCAGTTGAACTCGGGTTGCTAACCGAGAAGCAATTTGATGAATGGGTGGTGCCGGAGAAAATGGTGGGCGGGCTGTAATTTTACAACCCACGCCCTTTACGCAACAAATAAATTTTATCTTGAGATTCTTAATTCCTTAATCCCAATAAATTTTTTCCATGAAAAAAATCCTTGCAACCCTGGTCGCCTGTTTATTAATTCATGCCGCTTTGTATCCTCAGTGCACCCCGAATCTCCCCAGCGGCAACCCGGGATTGCTTCCCGCTCCTTCAAACTTGCCTTGCATTGATAGAGGAGTCCCGTTTAATCTCACTCTTTATTTTGAAAACTTCACCAGTTTCAGTTGCGGAGGCTTTACGGCAGATGTTGTTTCATCAACGATTGACAACCTGGCGAATTTGCCTTGCGGCTTAAGCTGGCAGGCCGACAGGACATCCTATGCGGCAGGGCAAACCGGCTGCATTCAAATATCCGGAACATCCACCGACCTGGTCGGGCAATATCCGCTGGAAGTTTATATGAGCGTGGAATTGGATATTTTCGGTTCCTCTTATACGGTGAGCGGCAGCCTCGCTGATTTGGAACAGCAGCTTCAAAGCGCGGGATGTCCCGGCACCGGAATCAATACCGCCTATTATTCAAGAGTGGTTAACCCCGGAACGGCCTGCCCGGCAATCGGAAGCCTGCCTAACAGCGCTTCGAGCGGTGCGACCTGTCCTGCCATGGGCGTTACTATTTCAGGAAACCTCTCGATCTGCGCGGGAAATTCAACCACCCTCACTGCCAACGTCACCAACTCTACCGGAACGGTGACTTACTCCTGGAGCACAGGCGCTGCTTCTTCCTCCATCACAGTCAGCCCAACTTCCACGACTGCCTATGCCGTAACGGTTACCGACCAAAACGGGAGCGACAATGCTTCGGTGACCGTAACTGTAAGCGGCTGCGATGACTCCAATGCCTGCACCACTGATAACTGTGTGCCGGGTTCGGGCTGCGTCCATACCCCGATAACTTGTGATGACGGAGATGCCTGCACGACCGATGCCTGCAACCCGTCAACCGGATGCACCACGGCACCAATCGTTTGCAATGACGGTGATGCCTGCATGTCTGACGGCTGCGATCCGCTGACGGGCTGCACAACAACTCCGGTTACCTGCAATGACGGAGATGCCTGTACCGCTGATGGATGCGATCCGCTGACTGGCTGTACCACAACTCCGATTACGTGCAATGATGGAGATGCCTGCACCATAGATGACTGCGATGCGCTCACCGGGTGCACCAATAACCCTGTCGTATGCGATGACGGAGACATCTGCACTACGGATGCCTGCACGGGCGGTCAATGCGTGTTTACGCCCATTCCCAACTGCAATGATCCATGCGATACGCTGCAGTGCGATGACAGCGATTTATGCACTGCCGATTCCTGTGCGAATGGGCAATGCGAAAACACCGCTGTTGTTTGCAATGATGGCGATACCTGCACGGCCGATGCCTGCGATGCAGCCACCGGATGCGTATTTACCCCCATCTCCGGATGTGCGACAGGAGTTGAAGCAGTTGACTTTTCGAACAGTTTGGAAATTTATCCCAATCCCTCTTCAGGCGTTTTCGAAGTGGCTATAGGTAACAAGGGGCAGGGGGATTTCTTTTTGAAAATTTTCGATTTGAGCGGCAAAAATCTGCTGACGCAAACATTCTCTGCTGACGGAAACACAGTCAGGACAATAGATGCGCGGGAATTTCCAAAGGGTATTTATGTTTTGAATTTCAAGTCGAAAAAAATATCGGTGAATAAGAAGCTGGTGATTTATTAAGCCGGATATCTGAACCCGGCCAATATCAAAGTTGTCGGATCAAAACTTTTCCGGCATGAAAAAGACAATGTAAACGACTCACAGGCTTCACAAGGTGCCGAAGCCCGGGGTGGAAAATGGTTGAACCATGAATGAAATGAACATCCCCCGCTTCCGGGGCGAGAAGTGAATTTGACAATTTCCTTGCAAATTAATTTCCGAATCTCCAGTAATTTATTTTAAATTCACCCCCGATTTTCAAAAACCAAATACAAAACAGTCATGAAAAAACTTCTATTGATTTGTGCCGCCTGCTTGTTCCTGTCGTTGAATGTTCATTCCCAATGCACCCCAACCGGTGGCGGAACTCCCGGTGTAACTCCAACTCCTGACAATGTGACTTGCATTGAAAGAGGCGTGCCTTATGATATTACAATGCAATTGGTGAACTTCACTACCATTCAAGGTTTAGCTACCATGAACTGGGCGCGTATTGACAGCTTAGTAAACTTCCCTTGCGGCATTACCTGGCAGGCTAATAAATTGCAATTTAATGGAGGTGAAACCGGGTGCATTCGCGTTTCAGGAACCACCAATGACAGCGTTGGTCAATATCCCCTGGGAATTTACATGACAGTGAATCTATCAGCGCTTGGTCAAACTATTGAACAAGGCGGTGAAATTGGCAACTTGTTATCTCAACTCCAAAGCCAATTTGGGATCAATCTGGGTTTAGATATCGGATACTACACCCGTGTAATTGATCCCGGCAACTCCTGTCCGCCCATTGACAGAACCATCACCGCGAATAATCTCACTTCCAGCGGTGCCACATGCACGACAGCGGGATTATCCGTTTCGATTTCCGGAAATACTGCGATTTGTTCCGGAAGTTCCACCACGCTAACGGCAAATGTCACCGGCAACACAGGCGCACCAACCTACACCTGGAGTCCGGGCGGTGGAAGCGCCCAAACAAAAACGGTAAACCCATCCACCACCACCACTTATTCGGTTACAGTGAACGATCAGAACGGGAGCGCAACCGCTTCTGCGACAGTCACCCTTAATCAGCGGCCAAGCGCTTCATTCACCGCATCTGCCAGCGGTGCTGTTGCGACCATCAATAATACCACCGCAGGCGCAAGTTCCTACTCATGGAATTTTGGCGATACCCAGACGAGTTTTTCGCAAAATCCTTCGCCCCACACTTATTCCTCCAACGGAAATTTTACCATCACGCTCATCGCCACCAACAGTTGCGGCTCGGACACCGCCACACAGCAGGTGACAATCACCGGGGCAAGCGGACCTTCGGTTACAATCACAGGGAATACAGCTATTTGCGCAGGAAGTTCCACCACGCTAACGGCAAACGTGACTAACGCCACAGGCACACCTACCTACACCTGGAGCCCGGGCGGGGGAAGCGCTCAAACAAAAACGGTGAATCCAACCAGCACCACTACTTATTCGGTTACCGTTAACGCCCAAAATGGCAGCGCCAATGCCTCATCAACGGTGACGGTAAATCAACTGCCGACCTCTTCATTTACATACACGGTGCAGGGACTAACAGTTACTTTCACCAACACCTCCACTGGCGCTACATCTTATTTATGGGAGTTTGGACCGGGAGGAGGAACATCCACTTCGACTAATCCAACACATGCTTTCCCTTCAGCGGGAAGTTATGACGTAAGGCTTACTGCCACTAACTCTTGCGGAAATACCGAGGATTCAGAACCGGATGTTTTAGTTCCTCCAACTACAGGCGTAGATGTGGTTTCCCAGGGAACAATTGACATTTCACCTAATCCCACCAAAGGACAGTTTGAAATCAGACTAAATAATATCACCGGCAATAACTTACTTCTCACTGTTCTTGATTTAAGCGGAAAAAGCATCTACTCAGAAGTAGTTCAGACCGGTTATGCTGTTCATGAATTAAACCTCAGCGGTTTATCGAAAGGAGTGTACGTTATCAGCTTTAGCAATAATTACGAAACCTTGAGGAAGAAATTAATTATTTTCTAAATGTCCTATTTGGATTTTTAAGCGAATAAATTTTAGAATCTCAATCTAATTTTTATAAATTAGCGCCCGAAATTTTCAGAAACCTTTAAAACCCTAAATCATGAAACGGATTTTATTATCATTTTTTACTACTATCTCCCTGTACGTTGCAGGCTATTCCCAATGCACCATTGATACGTCTTTAACTCAGGTTGGACTGTATCCTCCGGCAGATTCGCTGGATTGTATTGAAAGGACGGTTGCCTACAGCGGCAATGTTCAGTTTGTCACACCGCCAACTTTTGATACTTTAGGTTTTACTCTTACCATTGACACCATCAAAATAACCGGGATCACCGGAATGCCAAGCGGAATCACCTACGCCTGCAATCCGTCCGGTTGTAACATTATCGGAGGGCAATCAGGCTGCCTGAATTTATCCGGCACCACCACCGACACGGCAGGTCAATATCCCCTTACCGTCAGCATAATTGCCATCGTGACTATTCCCGGTTTGGGGCAGCAATCATTCCCCACTGATTTAGGGGCGCTCGGCATCACCTACTACCTTGAAGTGATAGAACAGGGCGCGGGATGCCGCACCGGGCTTGCAGTTGCTATTTCAGGCGCCACCGATTTCTGTTCAGGCGATTCCACCACTTTGACTGCTGATGTTTCCAATTCTTCCGGAACAGTAACATACCTGTGGTCGCCCAATGGCGAGACCACACAAGCCATTACGGCATCATCAGCCGATACTTTTTCAGTGACGGTTACTGACCAGAACGGCACTGCAACCGCTACCATTGGCGTTACGGAAACTCCTGTTCCCGTTGCAGGATTCACTGCTGCGGTTTTTGGACAAAATGCCTTATTCACCAACACTTCCACTGATGCCACTTCCTATGCCTGGGATTTCGGAGATCCGGGAAGCGGTGCGAACAACACCAGCACGGCAGCAAATCCTTCACATGCTTATGCCAGCACCGGAACTTACACCGTGAATCTTACTGCCACCAATAGCTGCGGTTCAGACAACACCTCGCAATCAGTAACCATCTCAACGCTTTCTCCCTGCACTCCGGATACAGTTAACCGCGGACCTGGCGTTTTCCCGGATCCGGACAATATTCCTTGCGTTGAGCGGGGAATTGATTACACCTTCGTGATGCAAACGCAAAACTTTGATACCTTTTCTGTTTTTGGCATTCCGGTAGTTATTGACAGCGCCAGAATTGACAGCATAACCAACTTCCCCTGCGGACTTACCTGGCAGGCATATAAGCCTGTTTATACCACCGGTGAGAAGGGTTGTATCCTTGTATCCGGCAATACGAAGGAAATCGTTGGGCAATATCCGCTGAAGATATATATGACCATGACTGCTTCTGCTCTTGGGAATACATTCAGCCAGGGCGGTGAAATCACTTCTCTGATTGAACAATTGGAAAGCCTCACCGGTCAATCATTGGGATTGGATTTACGCTATGTGTCCAATGTAATTGAAGCGGGCAGCAATTGTCCGGCACGCGACACCTCTTCCGACCTTGCTTCAAGCGGTGCTGTTTGTCCTCCTTTCGGAGTGGAAATTACCGGCAGCACCACAATTTGTTCGGGGTCGCCAACAACGCTGACCGCTGTTGGCCAGTATGAAACGGGCACGGTGGCGTATTCATGGTCAACCGGAGCTACCACAGCGGCTATCAGCGCCACTGCCGCTGGAACATTCACGGTAACCGCCACCGACCAGAACGGGTCCGCTTCCAGCAGCGTAACGGTTACTGCCGGCTCATCTCCCACAGCAGCCTTTACCGCCAGCATAAGCGGAAACGTGGCAACGGTAACCGCAAATTCTTCCACCGGGGCGACCAGCTTTTCATGGAACTGGGGTGATAACAGCGCAGCATCAACAGGACAAATTCCTCCTCCGCATACCTATTCGGCAAATGGCGCTTACACCATCACCCTGACCGCAACCAATAGCTGCGGCAATGATCAGGAAACCCAAAGCGTAACTGTAACAGGAGTGTTCATTTCTCCGGTTGAAAACAATCTTGAGTTTGAAGTTTACCCGAATCCGAGTTCAGGTTTGTTCAACATCGAAGTAACGAACAAGACTTCCAGCCAGGTTGCGGTACGCGTATTCGATCTGAGCGGCAAGATGGTTTACAATGAAATTATCAGCGAAGGAAATTCAGCAATCAAAAAATCACTCGACCTCAGCGGGTTGCCGAAAGGAGTTTATACGCTCCACCTGAATTCGGAAGCCGGCAACGGGATACAGAGGCTGACGATATACTGATTAAACAGGCATCAACAATTCAGCTAACCCTCATTCTCATCGGGAGTGAGGGTTAGTTTTTTTTGAGGACCCTACCTCATGCTGCTGAGGTCAACTTATTTACTGCGTCATTTGCGTTCTGTTTCTAATTTTGGTTCATCGCAAAAATGCGTACCTGATTTTTATTTCGCTGTTCGGGAAATGATATGACACTCCTTCGGAGTTATCCCGAAACAAGTGTAAAAAACGAACTGTGATCGGGATATACCATCGGGGACTACCCGGTACAAGTTCGAAAACTTGATTACCGATGGTATAAAAAAGATCTGCGGAGATGTTTTCTATAATCATTTCATCCCTCCGGGATTTTAACCCTGAAAGGGTGGCATTATTATAGAAGGGAGAATCTGAACAGCCAATTGAACCCCGCAGGGGTGTTATAGAATAGCGCATCATTTAATGTATAGGTACGGATTTTTGCGATGAACCCTAATTTTAAACAGTCTATAAACCGATTGCCCCGGAGTATGGTGACTTATTCCGTTTTCAGTATAACTTTAACTTTTAAGAATTATAAAACATCCCGTCATGAAAAGGATTTTATCATTAACAACTCTTGCTGTTCTTCTTACTGCGAATAGCTACGCCCAGGCCAATTGCACTCCCGTTTCGCCCACGGGAATTCCGGGATTAACCCCCGAACCTCAACTTTTTCCATGCGCTGAGATAAATTTTCCATACAGCGCTTCCATGAATTTTGAAAATTTTGCGCCTGTCACCGTTCCGGTCATAGGGCAGATTTCCGCAACGATCATCATGGACAGCATCCTGAATCTTCCCTGCGGTATTAGCTGGCAATCCAATCCTGCCAATGCGACTATTGGAGCGGGTCAGACCGGCTGCATAGAATTGAGCGGCTCCACTACGGATGCCATTGGTCAATACAAATTGATCTTTTACATAACGGTTACCCTGTCTCCCTTGAGTCAAACCTTCAGCGGAGAAGCGTCAGTGGTTATCGGGCAGATCAACGCCCTGCTTTCAAGCTTCGGCCTTCCGCTTGTTGACGCGACCGCGCTGGACTATTGGGTGCGGGTTACGGATTTTGGCGTTCCCTGCGCTGCGCTGGACACAACAGCCGGTGCCAACAACCTCATTTCAAGCGGCTTGAATTGCCCGACCGGTCAATTTACTGTTTCCATCAGCGGCAATACAAGCGTTTGCTCCGGAAGTTCCACAACGCTCACCGCTTCCGCGCAAAACGCCACCGGGAGCGTAATTTATGAGTGGAGCCCGGTGGCTCAATTCACAAATTCAATTACGGTTTCTCCCGCCTCAACGACCACCTATACCGTCATCGCCACAGACATGGGAAATAATGACAAGGATACAGCGAGCGTTACGGTGGTGGTATCGCAATCCCTGGCAGCAGGGTTCACGATTGGCGGCACTGACCCCTCGCTCACTTTTACAAATACTACAACCGGCACTAATACCTACGCATGGAATTTCGGTGATGGAAGCGCTATTGTCGCTTCGCAGGACGCCACTCACACCTATACTGCTGATGGTACCTATACGGTCACGCTTATTGCCACCAACGTTTGCGGTTCCGACACAGCAACACAGCAAGTAGTTATTAATAACTCGTTTCAAATATGCATTCCCGACACAACCATTTCGACTGTGGGGTTCTTCCCGGCAGATTCAACGCTGCCTTGCATTGAAGCCGGCATTTTTTATGACGAGGTAATTCAGTTTAAGAATTTTACGCTGGTAAACGGTGATAACATTGGGTTTCCCGGTGTCATCATAACTATTGACACGATATGGCTCACTGCGGTGACAAATCTTCCATCGGGAATAGGCTATGTGTGCAATACGCCCGGCTGCATTTACACCACCGGGGAAAACGGATGCGTAAGAATATCAGGCTTGACCAACGATCCGTCTGGAATCCATAGGCTTGGATTTTATGCAACGGTGAAGGTTTCATTTGGCGGGTTTCAAACAACCGTGCAGGCTGATTCGCAACTGCTCGCTAACGCAGGGCTTGGATACTCCCTTCAGGTCATCAATACAACGGTCAGCGCTGACACCGCGATTTGCGAGGGAGATTCCGTACAGCTTGTCGCCAGCGGTGGCAGCGTTTATGACTGGTCTCCGCCAATAGGGCTCAGCGCAACCAACATCCCCAATCCGGTGGCATCCCCTTCCCAAACCATCTCCTACACAGTGGCGATAGCGGATGGGCGTTGTTCTCAGGGCTATAGCGTTGTTGTGGAAATTGATACCACCGCTCCGGTTGCCGCTTTCAATCCCATAGAAAACAATTTCAATGTTCTTTTTAACAATACCTCATCGGAAGCTACTGAATACCTTTGGGATTTTGGCGATGGAACGACTTCCGGGGATGAGAATCCGCAGCATTTGTATGATCCCGGAATTTATGATGTGACTCTGATTGCAAGCAACGACTGCGGCCTGTCGGACACCTTTTCATATTCCCTCGATTTAAGCGTTAATAGCGTGGCTATTCGTGGCGTAAATGCAATAAGTGTTTATCCCAACCCGGGATCAGGGATTTTTGAATTAAGGCTTAGAGATGGAAAAGCTTTCACTTATGAAATTATATCTGTTTGCGGAGAAATCGTTAAAAGGGAGTCCTTGAAAATGTCATCAGGCGCGCCTGTGCAACTGAATCTGGCCGGGCATTCGAGCGGAATCTATTTCCTGAAAGTAACATCTGACAGTTACACGGCCTTCGGGAAAATAATGCTTCAATAAGATATAACTTCCAAAGACCTTCAAACGGAGGGTCGTCAAAATCTTTCGGATTAAATAAGTGTAGCGGGATTGATCTTCAGCAGCTTTACTTTAACCTCAGTTCGCACAAGGTCTTCAGCGTTGGCTTTTGCGGGCATGCTGACTTGTGCGCGTTCATTGGCTGAAGACTTCGTCTTCACGCAGCGCTGGCAAATGATTTAATCTTGAAATAAAGGTTTCGCAATTCAAAACCTTTTCTTTAAAGGGAATACTTCAATAATTACCAACGCGCTGCAAGACAAAAGTCTTGCCGCATATCGAAGCATCCAAGTCTCGCTTGCTCACCAGCAAGCGCTCGAAGACCTCGAATGAATAGAGGGGTTGGACAAAAGGTTACGGTTTACATGTTTCCTGTTTACTGTTAGTCTTCACAAAAACCGTAAACAAGAAACGAAAGTAATCTTTATAGTTCCGGTTTCCGGTTCTAAAAATTCTACCACTTTCTCCCAGAACACTGCATTTTCATAGCAGGTAACCAGTGATCGGTGAAGTGATAATCGGTGAAACGGACAAACTGTTACTGATAACCTATTACCGGCTACCTCCATGGAATAATTCATCCCGATCGGAATAAAACAACCTTACCGGCAGCAATTCGTAGAAAGTGGTAAGATTTTATAAATTTTTATTCTATGAAGTTGAATATTATCCTTGCGTCAGTTGCAATTGGAGCGCTGTCAATGAGTCCGTCATCTTTAAGCAGGCTGGATATGAAAAACGAAGCCGGCAATACGGGGTTCGATTTTAAATATACCGGAACCGTCAACACGGGCAATGAAGTAATGCCTTTGATCGGGCAATTAAGCAAGGACGGGCTGAAGCTTTATTTCACATCCCAGAACTTCAGGGGCGAAAAACAACTTTACGTTATGAAGCGTGGCAAGCCGGGAGAATCATTCGGAAATCCCGCCCGCCTGAATGGATCTGTCAACGATGCGGAATACGATATCATTATGCCCGCTATTTCCGGAGATGAAAAGATCATGGTATTCGTCAACAGCACTGATGGCACGCAAAAGGGCAATGACCTGTATATCTCCACGAGGGAAGATGAGCAGGCAAACAATGACCTGCATACCGCCCAAGGGGAGGGCGGGGGCGCTGCCTTTGGAAACATTCGTCCGCTGGATGAAATAAATGATCCCGAGATGTCGGACAGCTATCCGTGGCTTTCAAATGACGGGTTAAGGATATATTTCACCAGGCAGAAAGGAAGCGAGATCACCTTTTATTTCTCAAAAAGGGAAAGCCCCGATGAAAAATTCTCGAAGCCGCGCAAGGTGGATTTTACGCTTCCGAAAATCAGCAATAACATGAGTTGCTTTTTATCGGCTGACGAATTGGAAATTTTTGCGCTGTCAGGCGACAAGATATACCATGCTGCGCGCGAAAACGTGTTTGGCAAATTCAGCGCGCCCATTGAGATCGGCCAGTCAAGCGGTAATGGCTACATGAGCGGCATCACCATGACGCAGGATAATTCGGAGCTTTTTGTTTTCAACTCAGTCGGTTTTCGCAATACGCAAATTCTGCGTTTCGTGAACACAGAAGCCGCCAAAGGCGAAAAGCCGAAGGTGACCGCTGCCGAGAACAAGCCTATTGACACGAAGTAATCTTCCCCTTCATCCGGAATCTGCGGTTGATACCGGACATTCTGCCGCTCAATTTTTTCGAAACCTGAATGGCTTGCCTCGGATAATTAACCTGTTGATATACCCTCGGTAATCAGGTTTTCGAAATTGTACTGAGTAGTCCCCGATGGTACCTGCCCGTCCGGCAGGCGGGTATCCTCCGAAGGAGTCCGGAGTCCTTCGGACCGATTACAGTTCGTTTTAAAGATTTGCTTCGGGATAAAAATTATGATTTGAATTATTCCTTCCGCACGGAATATTTACCATCGGTATCTTTGCTTTATGAAAACAATGCTGAAAAACAGCAGGGCTTACAAACTGTTTCCGCTTGGACTATTCTTCATATCCAACTCCGCTGCATTATTCCGGATGGTGTCGGCATGCATGCAGGGAAGGTATAGGGTTATGCCTTACAGGTCAATCCTTAAAATCGTTATCGCTGTTGTTTATGTTTTCTTCTTCATTGATCTTATCCCGGATTTCATACCCATTGCCGGATGGCTCGATGACTTTGCCGTGAGCGCCTGGGCATTGCATTCCCTCGGAAAAGACATTCAGCTTTTCAGGAATTGGGAAGCAGGCGAACAGAATGGTTGAGCAAGCGGAGATTCAGTCCCTGGCAATCAACGGTTGCGATGTGCCGGTGCGCATTCACTACGAATCACGCATCAATTCGAGGGTGGCAATAACGAAAAAAGGCGTTGTTCTCCGGATTTCCCGCTACCTCAGCAAGATGGACAAATCAAGGCAGATCGCGGAATTTAAAAACTGGGCGCTGAAAAAACTGCAGCAACGCCCCGAACTTTACCTGGCTCAGAAAAGGGATTATTACAGCGGGAAGATTATCGCGGTGCGTGACAAATCTTTTTCCATTGACCTGCGCTTCAGCGATGCCGCCACTTCCAGCGGAAGGCTGGAAAACGGCACGTTTATGATTCAGGTCTCCGCCTTGCTGTCAGAAGATCAAATAGAAAAAACCATTTCCCGGTTAATCAACAAATGCATCGCGAAGCTGATGTTTCCGTGGGCGCACGAACGCCTTTCTTATCTGAACGAACTGCATTTCCCGCAAAAGAAGTTTAGAACGCTGAAGTTGAAATATGCCAGCTCGCTTTGGGGGAGTTGTTCGCGCGAAGGCAATATCACCATTTCAACAAGGCTGCTGTTCGCCCCTGATGCGGTAATTGACTATGTGTTTGTGCACGAACTGGCGCACCTGATTGTTCCCAATCATTCAGAAATATTCTGGAAGGTTGTCGCCAGCGCCATGCCTGATTTTGAAGCCAGCGAACGCTGGCTGAAGGAGCATGGAAGGCGCTGTGAAGTTTAGCCTATTCAATTTCGCTGGTCAAGCCCCCATCCCAGCTTGCTGCGGATAGTATTTAAATAATTATCATCCTTGATGCGCAGCAGGCTGATGGTGAAATCTTCCTTTCGCACGGCAAGCTGAAAAGAGGAGTCAATCGTTTCGTAACGCGAATCGAGGGTGCAAAGAAAATTTTCACTGCGTCCTTCCACTTCAAACGACAGCACCGAATCGCTGGAAACAATGATGGGCCTGACGTTAAGATTGTGCGGGGCAACGGGAGTGATCACGAAATTTTCCGATGTGGGAAAAATAATCGGGCCTCCGCAACTCAAAGAGTAGCCTGTTGAGCCTGTTGGGGTGGCGATGATGAGTCCATCCGCCCAATAAGAATTCAGCAACTCGCCATTGATGTAAGTGTGAATGGTAATCATGGCGGAGGTGTCCCTTTTATGGATGGAAAATTCATTCAGCGCGTAGTTGACGCCACCGAAAAGGGATTTGTTCGAATCGAGATGAAGCAGTGTGCGCTTGTCAACTTTATATGTCTTGTTTTTCAGCGCATCAACAGCATCCTGCATATCTTCCTTCCCGGTGCTCGACAGGAACCCCAGTCTGCCGGTATTGATGCCGAGGATAGGGATGTTCGAATTCCGAACGAGCGTAAGCGTATCGAGCAGGGTTCCGTCTCCCCCGAGACTTATCATGTAATCGAAATTGTTTTTTATATCATCATATTCGCGAAAAGTGGAAATTTTATCGCCAAGCGTTACCTTGCCCTGCAGTTGCTCCCGGAAGCGTGAGTGAACGGCAGCCTTGAAGCCGCAATCCATGAGCATGTCGAAAAGTTTCTGCACCAGCGGAATATTCTCCGGCTCAATCCGCCTTCCGTAAACTGCTACTTGCATAAGTGTTGGAAGTGTAAAGATAAAAACCGAATCCGTCTTAAGAAAAAATAGACTCGCTTCCCTTAAATATTCAGATAGCTCATCAGGGAATTGAAGCGGTCTTTAAGGTCTTCAAAGTATTCCGTTTCATGGAAAGAGCCAAGCACGGTGTACTTGTATCGTTCGAAGGAGGAAACGATTTGCTTGATGTCTGATGTATTAAGTTTCAGGGTGACTTCAATCTTTACGGAATCTTTCAGCGTGGCAACGTATGAGCTGAGCACCGCTGCGTTGCTCTCTTCCACAATCCTGGCAATCTCTGAAAGGGAGTATTCTTTCTTGTTCAATTCCAGCACGATAACGCTCCCGCTTTCCGTAATGGAGTTCAGCTTGGCGAAGCTGGAAATGATGCTGTCCTGCGTGATGACGCCCAGGTAGTTTTCATCTTTATCCAGCACCGGAATCAGTACGAGCTTCATCTCGGCAGCTAATTTCATCACTTCATAGATATGAACATTTTCGCTTACGTAAGGTTTGGGAAGCTTCAAATCAAAATTCCTGATAGCCTCACTGGGATCTTCCAGATCCATCACGTCTTCCTCGCTCAGCAGCCCCATGAATTTTTCCTTGTCAACCACCGGAAGATAAGCAACGCTGAATTCATGCATCCAGATCAAGGCTTTGTCACCGGAATCCGATAGCTTGAGGGGAGGAATCAAAGGTGATATCAATTCTTTCGCTGTCATTGCTTGATTACGGATAAAGTGTTCAAAAACTTGTCCAAAATCAAATTAAACTCTGCCGACTGTTCCATCATCGCTGCATGCCCGCATTTGTCTATATACTTTAATTCAGAATGCGGCAGCAGTTCATTAAACTCTTCCGCCACAAACGGAGGAGTAATTTTATCATCCTTCCCCCATATCAACATTACAGGAACGCTTATTTTCTGCAAATGTTCCCTAAGGTTGTTTCTTAACGCTGATTTTGCAAGGTAAAGTATCCTTAAGGCCTTCTCCCTGTTGTTGACAATCTCATAGACTTCATCCACCAGTTCTTTGGTTGCAACCGATGGGTCAAAGAAAGTATAAGCCGTTTTTTGCCTGACAAAGTCGTAATCGCTCTTTCGCGGATAGGAGTCTCCAAGCGCATTCTCGAACAATCCCGAACTCCCCGTTAGCACGATGGAGCGCACCCTTTCCGGATTATTCAGCGTGTACAAAAGCGCTATATGACCGCCCAAAGAATTTCCCAATAAAACTATCGAATCATATTTTTTGAAAGTGATGAAATCCTTAACGTGCCGGACAAGCCCTTCAACCGTGGTCTGCTCTGCGGGAAGGTTGTACAGCGGCAGCAACGGAATGCAGACCTTCATCTTTCTGGAAAAAAATTCAATCACATCTTTAAAATTGCTCAGCGCCCCGAACAAGCCGTGCAGCAGCAGCAGAACTTCTCCCTTGCCAGTCTCGAAGTAGCGGAACCCCTGTTCTTCCTTGATTATCACGGTTTTTTCCAATTTGTCGCCAAAAATAAGCTTTTGCCAACGCCTCTAAATCATCGAAATCAATGCGCGAACCTCTTCAACTCGAGCCCTCTGAATAACCGATACTATACTGCGAACGGGATAAATTGCGCCATTGAGCCGTTTACCGGTTTCGGTTTACTGTTTGGAGTTTTTTGCAACCGTAAACCGTAAACATATAAACTGTAAACAGAAATGGAAAATGTACGATATTATCCCGCGCACATATAGCATCGGAGAATTGCTAACAGGACGAAAGAAACAATTACGCATCGCATGATTTTCATGGAGCATTCATCGGATGGCTTTTCAGGGCGGACTTAAACTTCTGTTCCTTTTGATGCGTCTTCAAAAGGCGCATCGCGGAAAAATTTTTCAAGTGATTCGAATATTCCGCGAAACCACGGTATAACCCTTGAAAACTCTTCTGCTGCCAATGGCGCAAAAGCAACTGCATATTGATAGGTTAATGAAGCTGCCTTCATCTCCTCAGAAATAAGGTGAAGCTTGTCGGAAAACCACAACAGGGTGCTGTATATCAATACAAGAATTATTGCCCATAGCGCCCCACCGATGATTTTGTTGACAGTGCCGAGAAATAGCTTGTCGCTGATGGATTGAACCAGCTTGTAGCACATCTTAACCGCTGTCAGCACAATAAGCAAAATCGCCACGAAACTGATGAATGGAAGAAACCTTGTCTGAAAAATGTTCCAGCGGTGCAGATAAGCAGTCAGCATGAAACTGTATTTCATCCCAAGCATCACACCGAAGAAAAGCGCTGCAAAAGCGAAAATGGAATAGATTAACCCCCGCCTGAATCCGTTGATAAAGCCTGCGATGATAACAATTGCAAGGAGAACATCAAGAAGCATGAATCCATTTGATGATTGCAATAGCCGGTTGTGACATTTTAGAAATTGTAATGAGCCAAGGAAAAAGGCAAATAGCAAAAGGCAACAAGCAAATTGTCTTTTGCCCATTGCCTTATGCCTTTTTGCCAATGAGGCAACTTTACATTCCAGATGATCATGCCAACAGCCCTTTCACCATTTCCGCAACGGCTTTGTTATCCGCCTTTCCGGCAAGCTGCTTCGCAGCAATGCCCATCACTTTCCCCATGTCTTTTACGCCAACCGCCCCTGTTTCTTTAATAACCTTTGTGATGATTTCTTTTAATTCATCCGCGCCTAGCTGCTTGGGCAGAAACTTCATGATTACCTCAATCTCCTCTTCTTCCTTCTTTGCCAGATCTGCCCGGTTTTGCTGCTGGAAAATGGCAAGGCTGTCTTTCCGCTGCTTGATAAGCTTTTGCAGCAACTGCGTTTCTATCTCCTCCGTTAATTCTTTGTGAGCCCCCTCGGCAGTTTTTGCAAGGAGAATAGCCGATTTAATAGCTCTCAGCCCGCGAAGCGCTGCTTCGTTTTTTGAAAGCATGGCTTCTTTCATGAATGTCATTACCTTTTGCTCGAGACTCATTTTGCTAAAGATTTAGTGAATACAGAACAATATTAGAGGTAAAGTTATCGAAATTGATATTCGAAGCAGTGAGAATTCGGTTTCTGGTTTTGCCATTAGCACGTTATCTTCGCCCCGTGTATATCCTTGGCGTGTCGGCATTTTATCATGACTCTGCCGCTGCTATTCTGAAGGATGGCAATATAGTCGCTGCAGCGCATGAAGAGCGTTTCACCAGAAAAAAGCATGACGAAGGCTTTCCTAAAAAGGCCATTGAATTCTGCCTTAATCAAAGCGGAAAAACCATTGATGATCTTGCTGCAATCGCCTTCTATGACAAGCCTTTTCTGAAGTTTGAACGGTTATTGGAAACATACTATGGTTTTGCTCCGGGAGGGCTGAAATCCTTCATCACTTCGATGCCGGTGTGGATGAAAGAGAAGCTTTTTCTGAAAAAGTTGATCCTCGATGAGTTGAAAGAAGTGCAGACTTATGATCGTACGAAAATCAGGCTGCTTTTCCCGGAGCATCACTTGTCGCATGCCGCAAGCGCTTTTTATCCTTCTAATCTGCGGGATGCAGCCATCCTGACGATTGACGGGGTTGGGGAGTGGTCAACGGCTTCCATTTGTCACGGCAATGAAAACAAAATCACCATCCTCAAGGAACTACATTTTCCGCATTCCGTAGGATTGCTCTATTCCGCTTTCACTTATTATACCGGCTTTCGCGTTAACTCGGGAGAATACAAGCTCATGGGGTTGGCTCCCTATGGTAATCCGGATTCAGCGCAAGTAAAAAAGTACCGCGACATCATTGCAACGGAATTGGTTGACATCCGGGAAGACGGTTCCGTTTGGCTGAACCAGCAGTATTTCAACTATGCGGTGGGGCTTACTATGGCAAAGGATGATGCCTGGGAAAAACTTTTCGGACTCAAAAAACGCAGTCCTGAAGGCGAGATCACCCAGCCGTATTGCGATCTCGCTCTTGCAATACAGCAGGTGACCGAAGACATTGTTTTTAAAATGGCAAGCCATGCCAGGAGGCTCACCGGCAGCGAAAATCTTTGCATGGCGGGAGGAGTGGCGTTGAATTGCGTGGCTAACGGCAAGTTGCTCGCCAGAAATCTGTTTAAGAATATTTATATACAGCCAGCGGCAGGAGATGCCGGTGGCGCCCTGGGAGCCGCTTACAGCGCCTGGCATATTCATTTGGATAAACAGAGAATTTATCAGGAATCCTACGATCTCATGCAGGGAACATACCTCGGGCCGGAATACACGGACAAGGATGTCGAATTTATTTCAAAAAAATACGATGCTCCGGCTATCTATTATGAGGATTTTGCTGACTTGTGCGCGAATGTGGCGCGGATAATCAGCGAAGGCAAAGTGGTGGGATGGCATCAGGGAAAATCAGAATGGGGTCCCCGCGCGCTGGGCAACCGCAGCATTCTCGCTGATCCGCGCAATACGGAGATGCAGAAGCGGCTGAACCTGAAAATAAAATACCGCGAGAGCTTCCGGCCATTCGCCCCTGCTGTGCTGGAAGAAGATATGGATCAATATTTTGAGCTTGCGGCAGCTTCACCCTACATGCTGCTCATCGGTGACGTTAAAAAAGAATTGCGCCATCAGCTTCCCGCCAACTATCACGATTTGCCCCTGCGCGAGAAATTGTATTATGTCCGTTCTTCAGTGCCCGCAATCACGCACCTTGATTTCAGCGCGCGCGTCCAGACCGTGAGCAAAGCCACTAACCCCCGGTTTCACAAGCTGATAAGAGCATTTAAGGAGATATCAGGAATAGGCGTTATCGTGAACACCAGTTATAACGTGCGTGGCGAGCCGATAGTGAATTCGCCCGATGACGCTTATCGCTGCTTCATCAACACGGAGATGGATTTCCTTGTAATCGGAAATCATGTTTTTGACAAAGCCAAACAGCCCGAACGCAAGTTCAAAAATGAGTACAGCAACGTGCTGGATTGAATTTTCTTAATTTCACGGAAAGTTTTCAGTGTCTTTTAGACATTGGAAAAACCGAAAACTGTAACCGCAAACTAATTTATGACCGAGTTTATCAAAGAGTTCTGGCAGTTCCTGATGGAACGGAAAAAGTGGTGGCTCGTCCCAATCATATTGGTGCTGCTTCTTGTTGGCGTTTTGCTCGTTGTAGGAGGCGGATCGTCAGCAGCGCCTTTCGTTTACACGCTGTTTTAAATAAGTCGCGCCACGATTCATTCCCTGCTTTTTGTATCCATCACTATCGTAACGGGTCCGTCATTTATCAGCGACACTTTCATGTCAGCGCCAAACTCACCGGTTTTGACGGGTTTACCAAGTTCCGCCTCAAGGCTCTTTACGAAGGCATTGTAAAGCGGAATCGCTGCATCCGGTTTTGCAGCCTTGATGAATGAAGGACGGTTTCCTTTTTTAGTGCTCGCATGAAGCGTGAACTGGCTCACAACGAGGATTTCTCCGCTTACATCTTTCGCGCTCAAATTCATCAGTCCTTCGCTGTCGTTAAAAATCCGCAGTTGCGCGATTTTCTTTGAAAGCCAATCCAGGTCTTCAATGGTATCTGCTTCCTCAAATCCCGCAAGGACGAGCAAACCATGACCAATGGATGATCTAACGGCTCCGTTAATTTCAACTGAAGCGCTGGCAACCCGCTGTATTACTGTTCTCAAGGGCAAATTCTAAGAAGCTATTTAATTTTAAATTAAATCATAATAACAGAATGATAATAGAACGCTGATGACGCGGATTGTGCAGGTAATCGCTGATTGTTTTATCTGTGGTCATCCTGTTTTTCTGCATCATATTCGTTCTTATTTTAATTTTAAACAGTCTCTAAACTCCAAACTTGTTATTCCTCCCAACTCTCATTCGCATCTCCAGGTTTGACTCCGATAAAGTTCCGTTTATGCTGGTTTGAAATGATGTTTTTGTGTACATGCGAGACTTGCCAAACGGAAAGGGAAGCATCCGTTTCCCGGGGATGTAAGATTGAGTGTTCCAACTCCGGAATCAAAATCGGCTGTTCCAAAAAAATTTCCGGCAGTATACATTTCCACACCCTCGTCCAAACGTTAAAAAATAAAAATAGCTAAAAACATTGACTATATTGACTATTAAGGATTTCAGGGGATTTCAGGAATAAATGTATGCACGGATAAGACTAAGAAGAGGGAATCCCGGACGGATTGCTTTGACCGGAATAAAACCGTCTGAATTTTTTCAGCTTGTCAACATTGATCCAGTCAACACCCGCATCGAGCAATTCTTTCCAAACAGTCTCCTTATTCGTTGCCGCCCAAAAACGGATTTTTCTGCCGGATGCGTGAGCTTGCATAACATATTGATGAAGTTTTTTTCTTTCATCATCCGTAATCTTGCCGCGTCCGCGCCATTTGAATTCGCTTCTGAAGCTGGCGCTGGTTCGGCAAATCACAGCCGGGTCGAGCTTTGAGTCAAAATCGCCAAAGCCTCCGTCAATGGAAAAATAACGGGGATTCTGTTCTGCGGCTGAATATTTTGTTCCATTTCCAGAAAGGACAATTCTCACTGCTTTCACTGTTTTGACTCCATCAATAAACACGGTGAACAGCTCGCTGTATTTTTCGACCAGGCGGCTCAAACTATCAAGCCGGCTTTTATCCCAATCACCTTTCAGGTCAATCATCATTTCAAATTCAAGGGGTCCGTTTACATACACTTTTCCATTATTTGAATTCACTCGATCCCTGAGCGGCATGAGATATAATTTTTCAAGCGTATTCTTTTCCCTGGTGCCCGCTTTGGTGTGGGCGACAATGAATGAGCCGTTTTCATAAAACACATCCGCCTCCACGCTGAAGAAACCGTTTTCCAGCGCGTCAAGCAAAGGGCGTTTGTGTTTGTAATCATTGTGTGAATGAGCCTTCAGTAAAACGGGCTGTTGCGCTGCAACTACAAGGCTGAATGAGGTAAAAGCAAGCGCAGCAATAAGTCGGTAGTAAAGCATTAACAATTATCGCAACCTGTCCATGGATTTAATCAGCGCTTCGTCTTTTTTCACTGCGCGAATTGCAAGCGTCTGAAAGAGGAGTGATGCTACCGGAAGCGCTGCCCAAGGGAAAAACTGCGTCCCTTTGTCAAGAAAGTAATGAGCTCCAATAAAGAAAAAAATGAGCAGATGTAAAAAGATCAAGGCATATCCTATTCTCGTTTGGAGCGTTCTGTTTGCGTATGCGAAAATATTTATGATAGTCAGAATAACAGCAGTTGCCGCTGCTATCAATAATCCGGTGCAATTGGTTGCAGTAAAAAACCCATTGTCCGTTTCAAAAAGGGGAAGAAAAAAAAATGTTGCCAGCGCTGCAATTGACAGCAGCCACCACACCGTCTGTATTCTCTGGATCATTCCATTTACCTTTGTGCGGGTCAAAATTAATCAAACGTGACAGAGGCTTATGTCATTGATGCAGTGCGCACTCCGATTGGAAGATACGGGGGAGCCTTGAGCGCTGTTCGCCCGGATGATCTTGCTGCAACTGTTATCAAAGGGTTAATTGACCGCAATAAATGGCTCGATGCAAAAGAGATTGAAGACGTGATTTTTGGGGCAGCCAACCAAGCCGGTGAAGACAAC
>CAZCXH010000053.1:0-27129 GCA_964502525.1 uncultured Chitinophagaceae bacterium | reverse complement strand
TATTGGTACATGCATTCGTAGTGCAGACGTTGTTGTCGTTGCATTGGGAACTGGACGTGCAACAGCCGGAAATCGGAGTATATACACAGGCGTTGTTGGTGCAGGCATTGGTGGTACAGGCGTTGTTGTCGTTGCATTGGGAACTGGAGGTGCAGCAGCCGGATATGGGAGTGTTCACGCAACTGTTATTTACGCATTGGTCGGTCGTGCACGCGTTATTGTCGTTGCATCCACCGGGACAGGCGGCTGATTCAGTAAGAGTTAGACTCTTTGAATAGATATAATCGTCACCTCCCCACGAGGTTCCATCACCATCTGCGGCATTCATGGTTGCATAGAATTTAACCGTTCCGGTTCCTGCCGAAGGTGCCGTCCAATTGAAAGACCATGTATTAAACGATCCTGCAAGCTTATGGCTGATGTAGGTTCTGTTTAAACCCGCATCAGTCGCCAGCGCAGTATGAGTTGCATCAGTAATGGCAATTGTTCCGGTGTTTGTATTGTTCGAGTTTTTCAATGACACCGCTTCAAAGCCAAAAACCGACCGGTTAGGATGGTTCACGCTTACTTCAACCTGGTAGGTAGTGCCAGGAATGTAGCTCGTTACCGGGGACCCTGATAGCTTAGCCACAAGGGAAACAGACCCTCCGACTGAAAGTCCATCATTCAGATTATGCCCGACATGGCAATTTGTGCAGTTGCCGTTATCTCCGGGAGCATCGGTATAACCTGACGGAGGCTGATACATATAAGGAGTTACCATGCTGGCAAGAAACACAAAGGCGCTGAGCGCCAATGCAACAGCGTAAGTTTTCTTAATTATCGGGAAGGTATTGGGTCTCATAAGTCAATATTTTAAACGCACTAATAATAACAAGGATGATGAATCCTACAGAAAGCGAATGTATTATCAGTGCAAGGATTTGTGCGATGACCAATATCACCGATAAAACCAATCATATATCAATAAAAAATTTCCAATTATTTCTTGCACAAGATTTTTTTAAGAGTAATGGTTCTAAGGGCGATTCTTATTTCTACCGCTTGCTCCCTGATGAAAAAATGGCCGAATAAGGCATTTTTTGAAGCGCGGAAAAATCAAACTCATTGATTTCCATTATGAACGGAGCGCTAAACAGGTGCTTTCCCTGCCTCTGGGGAAACGGGGTGAGGCGATAAAATTTTAAAACTACCTTTCGGAAAACATCTTTAAATCCTTCTCAACAATATCCGCAAGCTGTTCAACCCTTGCCTCCATGCGCTCGCCACTTTGCAAGGCAACCGTTGCCGCTCCGATAGCTTTGCCCAGCGAAATATCGCTCCATTTATCACCGATTACAACCGACCGGGTAAAATCAATGTCAGGAAAATCATTCCGCGCCTGAAGCGCCAATCCTGTCTTTGGTTTCCGGCAGCCGCAGCTATCTGAAGCGAGATGCGGGCATGCATAAACCGCGTCAATCCTTCCCCCTGATGATTTGGCATCTGCAAGCATTTTTGAATGGATTCGCTCAAGGTCATCCACCGTCATCAGCCCTTTTCCGATGCCCTGCTGGTTGGTGAGCACGATGATTTTCCCGAAATGCTTTGCGAAAATCCGTAATGCCTCCAGCGCTCCCGGCAGCCACTCGAACTGCTGCGGGTTTCTGACGTAGTCGCCCTCGATGTTCCGGTTGAGGGTACCGTCACGGTCGAGGAACAGCGTCCAGCCTTTAGTGTTTGAATTTTTCCAGTTCATGCTGGGCGCGGGCATAATCTTCGGGAATGCCGATGTCGAGGAAATAGCCTTCCGAAATCTTCCCGTAAAAAGGTTTTTGCTGAAAAAATTTTTCCAGAAAATCCTTTTCAAAAGAAAATTTATCGGGAAGATTCAAACCGTCAAAAATATTTTTATTCAGCAAGTAAACACCGCCATTGATGAAACCGCTTTCCATCAACTGCTTTTCTTTGAATCCCGTTATGCGTCCTGTCGCATCCACAGTAACCGTGCCGTAGCGATCGAAATTTTTCAGCGGCTTCAACGCAAGTGAAAGCATGGCTTTTTTTTGCATGTGAAAATTACAAAACGCTGAAACCTTCACATCAAAAAAAGTATCGCCATTCACCACCAGCACATTGTTTTCATCCGTGAAGTCCAACGCAAGCTTCATCGCACCGCCCGTTCCAAGCGGTTCCTGCTCGATCGCATATTTTATTTCGATTCCCCTCCACTTGGTCCCGAAATAATTTTTAATCGCTTTATGTTTGTGTCCTGCCGAGAGGATCACCGAATTTATTCCCTGCTTTTCAAGATGATGCAGCAGGATGGCAAGAAACGGCTGACCGCTGATATCAGCCATCGGTTTCGGAATGTCCTTCAGCAAGTGTTGCAGGCGCGTTCCCAAACCACCGGCAAGGACTATTGCCTCTTTGCAACCTTTATCGAACACTGATGACACGGATAAAACAGATTTTTCACGGATGAATGACAGCAAGGATCAATCCCAATTTGATTTTGGAAATAAATGACATGGATCATCCGCTAATCCGCTAATCGCCTCATCATAAAATCCGTTCGATCCGTATCATCCGCGTTCCATTATATTATTCCATCATCCTCCTCTCCACCACCTCGCAAATAATATGTCCGATCAAAATATGCGCTTCCTGGATTCGTGGCGTGTCATTGGACGGAATGTTTAGAAGATAATTGCAAAGCCCTTTCATCTTACCTCCTGATGCGCCTGTCATGCCCACCGTTATCATGCCCGCTTTATTTGCCGTTTCCAGCGCATTCAGAATGTTTTTTGAATTGCCGGAAGTGGAAATCGCAATAAGCATATCGCCCTTTCTGCCCTTTGCGGTGACAAGTCGTGAAAAAACCTCATCATAAGAATAGTCATTCGCCACGGCTGTGAGATAGGAAGTGTTGACATGCAAGGCTTCGGCAAACAAAGGTTTGCGGTCGGAATAAAACCTTCCCGAAAGCTCGGCAGCAAGATGCTGGGCATCGGCAGCGCTGCCCCCGTTTCCGCAAAAGAGAATTTTCTTGTCCTTTCTGAAAGCCGCAACCATTTCATCAATCACCTTGCCGATGGTCTTTGTCAAAGCGCTGTCGTCAAGCAAGTCCTGCTTTACTTTGATTGACTTCACGATTGTCGCAAGGATATGTTCCTTTATATCTTCCACGAGGTAAGCCCTGTTTGGGTGAACTGATACTTTTTAAACTCCCCACCGAATTTCTGCAATGAATCCATCACCTTGAACTTCGTATTGCCCGGACAATAAAACATCATGTAACCGCCACCGCCCGCGCCTGAAATCTTTCCGCCCGTTGCACCGCCCTTCATTGCGGCTTCGTAAATCCCGTCAATTGCCGGGTTGGACACGCCTTCCGCAGTTTTCTTTTTATTCTGCCAGCCATAATCCAGAATCTCGCCCACGCGGTTGAGGTTGCCTTTCAGTATTGCTTCCTTCATCTGCAATGCTTGCTCCTTCAGGTTTTGCATCGCATCCATAGACTGCTGCTTTTTCGTTTCGATGTTTTTCGATTGCCCCTCGATGATCTTTGATGACACGCGCGATGTGCCGCTGTTGTAAAGCAGCAGGTTGAATTCGAGCTCGTTCAGATATTCCTGCTTCACGCGAAGCGGATTGACGATCACTTTATCATCTGCATAAAATTCCATAAAGTTGAATCCACCGAATGCCGCGCAATATTGATCCTGCTTGCCGCCCGCCATATTCAGCTCTTTCCGTTCGATATTGAATGCCGTATGGGCGAGGTCATATTCCCCTAAGGGAAGTTTCAGCCATTCGGCAAATGCTCCCAGCACCGCTACGACCAGAGTAGATGAAGTTCCTAATCCGGAGCCGGCTTGGGCGTCAACAAAAGTGGAAAGTTTGAATGAAAGCGGCCCTTGCGAAAAATTTTTTACTACGTGATTATAAACACCTTTTAAAAGGTCCAGGCTGCCGTCAACCGGCAAGCTGTCGCTTCTATTAAATTGCAGCGTTTGCTTTTGGTCCACCGATTCAAGAATGATGCCCTCATTCATCGGCTCGATGGCAGCATACGCATATAAATTAATTGTGGCATTCAGCACCAACCCTCCATACAAGTCGGTGAACGGGCTTACGTCCGTTCCACCCCCCGCAAGCCCGATGCGCAGTGGCGCCTTTGCGCGGACCATCATACTCGCATCCTCCAATAGTTTAGCATGTCCTTAATTGTGGTATCAAGCGAATAGGATTGCTGCCAGCCGGTGTCGTTTTTCAGCTTGGTAGAATCGCCATAAATGATCGGCTCATCCGAACTTCTCAAAAGTGATTTGTCCGCCTTCACCTTCAGCCTGCAAGTTAAATTCTTTTCGATGATGGGGAGGATGTCGCCAATGCGGTAAACCGAATTTCCGCTGATATTGTACGTCTCGCCCGCCCTTCCCTTTTCAGCAAGCAGCGCCAGCGCGCTGATGAGGTCGCGCACATCCGTAATCGCCCTGCGTGTTTCAAGATTTCCTACGCGCAGATATTGCTCCTTCCCTTTCTCTACCAAGATGGCGCGTTTAGTGAAATCGGAAGCCACATCATTTGTCTTTCTTGGACCGGTGGTGTTGAATATTCGCGCGCGTATGCTGCGGATGCCGTCATTCACAAAATACTGAAACGCAAGCTGATCTTGCGCAACCTTGCTCACGCCATACGGATGTAACGGCTGCAGCAGCATGTCTTCCCTGATGGGAACATTTTCCGGAGTGAGTGTTGCGCCATATTCCGCGCTGGAACACGCGACAACAATCAGCGGATCATACTTTTTTTTCTTTTTCCTGATGCGCTTGACAGCTTCGAAGACGTTTATTGTACCCAGCACGTTGCTCTCGATGGTTTCGTGAGGTTTTTCCCACGAAACAGTCGGATAGCTCTGCGCTGCGAGGTGATAAACGATATCCGGCTTCAGCTTCTCCATGATCGCAAGCACCCTGTTGAAATTCCGCACATCACATTTCACCAAATTACCCTTGTGCTTTATATCGCGGATATCAATTGTCGGGCGGAAAAGCGTTCCGGAGAACGGCATTCCCAGATCATAATAATAATCAACGAGGTGGGAACCAACCATACCGCAGGCTCCCGTGATGAATATCTTTTGCTTCATTCCGGGTGTGAAAAATTGCGTTGCCAAAAATACATATATTCGCCCGCAGGTCGAACTTAGCATACGCATGGAGAAAAAACGCATCGCCATCATTGGTCCGTCCTATCCTTACCGGGGCGGAAACAGTTTATTCGTGAGCCATTTAGCGGAGTCGCTGAGCAAGGATTTCAGCGTTACGGTGCTTAACTATTCGCTGCTGTATCCTTCCATCCTGTTTCCCGGCACCACGCAATATGATGAAAGCAAAACGCTGATCAAGGAAGTCAAAAGCGAAAGGATCGTCAATTCCGTGAATCCGCTGTCGTGGCGGAAAGCCGCTAAGCGCATCAAGTCCGTCAACCCCGGCCTTGTTGTTTTCGATTGGTGGAACCCGTTTTTCGGCCCGTGCCATTACGCCATTTCAGAGCTGATAAAGCCGCATTTTAAAAACAGAATCCTGTTTATTACTGAAAATGTTATTTCGCACGAAAGCAGGATGATTGACAGGATTCTGACAAATATCGGGCTTGCCAATGCGGATATGTTCCTGACGCTGTCGGCAAAAGTGGAGGCTGACATGAAGCCGCTATCCCTCGGGCGCAAGATTTACCGTTCAGAGTTGCCCATCTATGATTGCTACGATATTTCTAGCGAAAGCCCTGATGCAGTCAGAAAAGAACTTGGCATAAAACCAGGGCAAAAGGTATTGCTTTTTTTTGGATACATCAGAAAATATAAAGGGCTGGATATTTTACTGGAAGCCATGCCCCTCATCAAGAAGAATCATCCGGACGCGAGGCTGCTCGTAGTGGGCGAAAGCTATGAAGACCCGGATATCTATTTGAAGCTGATAGAGCAGCTTGGCATGAAAGACGATGTGATTTTCATCAATAAATTCATCCCCAATGAGGAAGTGGGAAAATATTTCTCTGTTGCCGATGTGACTGTTCTTCCGTATCGCAGCGGGACGCAAAGCGGGATATTGAATATCGCGTATGGCTTTGGCTGTCCTGTAATCTGCACCGATGTGGGAGGGCTGGCTGAGTTTGTAGAGCCGGAAAAAACCGGCTTGATTATCAAAGCTCCCGAACCGAAATTAATTGCCGAGGGCATTGAACATTTTTATGAGATGAAAGAAAAAACTGATTTCAAAACGAACATCGCTGAAAAAGTGAAGCAGAACAGCTTCAATAAAATCAATGAAGTGTTTAAGGAGATATTCCGTGATATTGAGGATGCGTCAGGTGGCTCCTAATCCAGGAACATCCACGACACTCCAAACCGGAAGTGCCGCTCGTCTGCAGGGTATTTGTATGCGTGAAAATATCCCCTGTCTCTGAACAGCCCCTGATTGACGTGGTTAAAAATTAAAAAGAGGCGAACCGTCTTTATCCTGAAGCTGACATATACATCCATCACGGGGTAAAATTTCAAAGTCGCTGCATTCTGCAAATGAAACTGACCTGTTAACGGGAAGTAGCCATAAGCTTTGTAATTGGTGTTGTAGCGAATGTCCAGACCAATCTTGGTCATCAGTTTTCCCTTGAAAACACCGCGCTCGTAAAAAAGCGTGTGCACGCCCCAGTAAACCGGAAACCTCAGCAAAGCATCGTCCGAGACCACCTGCACCCTGATCAGGTTATCAAATCCGAAATATTTAATCCGGAACAGTTTGCGCAATTCAAACACCCACGCCTGCTGCGAATTGCCGCTTTGAGCCGGCAGCCTGTTTTCATCCCAAAACGCCAGCCCGTCAATATTGTGAAACTGCGCGGAAAGACGAAAGTGATATTGGGAAAGTTGATATGAAACGCCCAGCATCAAATCAGTCTGCTTATCGAAATCATTGTTCCACCCGGTTTCCTCAAATGAAAATTTTTTGAACAGCCATGACGGCTGAAACCTCTGATAAGCGGCATCAGCCTGAATCTTGCCGAACCTCCCGAAGTCATAGCCGATGAATGACCTGGCGCGAAAATCATCTTTGGTGTAATCAAGGAAGCTGTAGCTTGCGGATGCTCCGTAATGAAGATGGGCGGAGGTATCGCGCAGAAAAGTAATATTCAAATCCGCGTCCTGAAATTGACTCTCCGGGTTTTCATCTTGCCTAACGAGGTTGAATGTATAATGTGCTGAAATTTCAAGAGCCAGCTTTTGAATGAAGTATTTTCTTATTCCCAATCCGCTTCCGAAGAAACGCCTCTGCGCTGTGCTTTGAAAATCCTGAGCAACGGTATCATCGTGGTAAAACAAGCCGTAATAAACCGAATCAGGCTGCAGATCGTTGAACTCAAACCTTTCACGACCGATATCAATTTCATGAAATAATTCCCACTTTGGTTTGGTTGGCGGTCCGCTGGTCATGACGGAAACGGTGTCAGCGCTGCCGGTTGTGTCTGCCGGCTGGCTTTCTATGGCGGTCGAATCCGCCTTCCCTGCGGATTGCTTTTTTCCGAAACTCCATGACTGGTATGCATGAAAGTAAATATCCCTTCGCCTGTTTTCAGCTTCGGGCAGTTCGATGTCAACAAGTTCTTTGGTGACAAATGACGTATCATCAAAAATCCCGGTGTCTTTGATGCCGCCATTTTCTTCTGTCTTGATGCTGTTGAAGATGAGTTCCGTCTTAAACAGGTAGAGCTTCTTCGTGTCGAAGGTCGTTGTGAAGGCGATGGCATTGTTGCGGGTTTGCTGGCGTTGATAGGATCCGTTGGAAGCAAATCGCTTGTAGTGAAATCCGAAGTTGAATTTCTTCCTGATGTTCTGGCTGTGCTCCACTTCAAAAATCTGCTCTTTCCGTTGGCCGATGTTCATGTTGAGCCGGGAGTAAGGATGCGCGTTCTTGTAAAAACGGATATTGTTTTTTGTGAAACGATAAAGGGCATACTGATCATAACCGAGGTCAAATCCCGGTTCCGGCTCCGGGCAGCAAACCAATTGAAAATGCGCGCTGCCGAGGTTTCCGGTGTTGCGGATCACGAAGCCGCTCTGGTCAACGGGGTCGAAATAGTGAACGTAATCCAAAGTGGTATCAACCGGGTTTCCTTCGGATGATTCAAATGCTGGCGGGACAAGACCTGTTGTGTAGTTGACTTTTTGATTGATTTCAGGGATTGAATCGGTGGTCTGGGAAATGGCGGCAAGTTTCCATAAGACTAATATCAAAACAAGAAACTTCTGTCCTGCCGGGATCAAACAAAATGATTTATCCAAAAATAACCTTAGCGCCTGAAGCGCTGATAAAAGTACCGCACAGTCAGTATTTCATAATCCTTTCGCTCCTCAGCAATGCGCCACCGGTCATTTGCAGAAAGTAAACGGCTGAAGGAAGTTCCTTTAAGGGAAGCGTAACCTGGCGCGATGATATTTCACTGCTGAAAACCTTTTTGCCTGCATGGTCGAAAATAATAATGTCCGAAATCATAGTACTCTGCATTGAAATATGCAAGACCTCTTCAAAAGGATTAGGATAAATCAAAATCCCATTATCAATCGGATCGCTGATTGCTGTGCTGCCCGTTACTTGAGACAGCGTTTCAAAAGCATTAATTCGTCCTGCGCCTATTTGCCCGTTTAATCCCGGGTTAACGGAATTGATATTGTCGCATCCGCCCGTCAGCGCATTGCGGACTTCCGATGGGGAAAGATTTCCGTCAGCGGACAGTATCAGCCCCGCAAGCCCCGCCACCAGCGGGCAAGCCATCGAAGTGCCGCTCAGAAAACCGTAGGAATCATCGGAGCCAGCAAGCGTGCTGAGAATGGAAACTCCGGGAGCCATCACATCAATGGTTGAGCCGAAGTTGCTGAAGGAAGCAATCTGGTCGTTGTTGCCCGTAGCGCCAACGCTGATGACGTTGGCGAATGCCGCAGGGAATGATGGAGCGCTCACGCCTTCATTGCCGGCAGCCGCGATCAGCACGACACCGGCATTGAATGCAGCATTGATGACCGACTGAGCCGTTTGCCCGCCACTTGCTCCGCCAAACGACATGCTGATAATGTCAGCACCTGCGCGCATCGCATAAAACACGCCTTCGTAAGAATGTGTCAGTTCCCTGTCATTCCCGGTGTTGCGAGCCACTTTCACCGCCATGACCTTCACTTTGAATCCGATGGATGCAATGCCCTTTCCGTTATCTGTCACCGCTGATGCAATTCCTGCGCAGTGCGTTCCATGAACGAAACCGCTGTTATTCGAAATTCCCGGTGGAGGATTCGGATTATTGTCATTATCCGCAATATCAAAACCGTTGATATCGTCTCTGCGCCCGTTGTTGTCATCATCCATCCCATTGCCGGGAATCTCACCGGGATTCACCCAGATGTTGGCTGCAAGGTCTTCGTGCGTGAGCCGCACTCCATTGTCAATAATTGCAATCGTCACTTGCTGCGAGCCTTGCGAGATTCCCCATGCTGACTCTGCATTGATTTTTGTGAGATATGTCTGATTGGAATTCACATCATTCGGAACAAATCCATCGCTGATGCCGAGCGGCACCTTCTCGGCATATTCGAACATCGGCAATGATTCCAGTTCGGCAATCAAAGAGTCGGTCTTGCTGATTTCGGTGAAGTCAAGGCGGTATGTTTGATCCAATGGAATATTATATCCCTTAAAGGGCCAGTACATCGTGTCAAGCCCATATTTTGCAATTAAGGTATCCAGCGGGGGCGACAGAAAATCAATATGCGCGGTGGAGGTGTCAAAGAGTTTCACGTAAATGGAGCCGTCAACATAGGCGGTATCAAAGGTTTGGGCGGAACAAATGGTGGAAATGACGATTTGGAAAATTGCAGGTGATATTCGTTTCATAACGGTTCCGGGCGCAAAGAAAGTTGCGGAATGAAAAGTAACGATTTTCCCCCACGTAAAAAAGCAATGAAGGAGTAAACGCTTTCGAATGACGAAGTTCGAATGACGAATTGGAATGTGCTGTTTGCTGTGCTGGAGGTCGGGAGCCTCTCCGGAGAAAGCGGAGGGGCTTTTTTTGTTAGCTCAACTTTTTATAGATGTCTTTGCGGTTGCCGATGTGGATGACATCAACAATTCTATTTGCGTCATCAATGGTGTAAACGACACGATAATCGGAGTGCCTGATGCGATGGGCGTTTTGGTAGCCTTCGAGTTTTGTGCATCCAGAGGGGCGCGGCTGCATGGACAGAGTCTGTATCTTTTCATCAATCTTTAATGCAAAGGACTTGGGAATTTTTTTTGAGCGCCTTGATTGCCGCCTCCTTGATGGTGATGGAGCAGGCGCTATTTCTTTCTTCCGAAGATGCGCTTTCTTGCTTCGCCATAAGGAACGGATTTTTCTCCTTTGCTTAACTCAATAGCAACGATGTCTTCAATTTCTTCGAGCAACTCAGTAATTTCTTTTTTCTTTTTCACTGATTTTTTCATCAGGGCGAGGTCAATCCAAATGCCGGTGCTTGCGCCTTTGGCATCGGTCATGAGTTTGATGGCGTTCATTGGAGAAATGTTTTTTTTAAAGGTAATTCTTATTGGGTCAAATAGCGGATGGGATGGAAGCCTCACCCCGCCCCTTCTCCAAATGGAGAGTCCGGCCGTTGGACTTTGAAGGAGCGAGGAGATTCTTGGTTCGATGTTTTAATTTTAGTGAAAATTGATTGCATTATGAAAGGTCATATCGTTACGCTTAATGACATGCGCAAGGGGAAATTTTTTGAGGAGCTTGTAAAGCAGCTTGGGTTTGTGGAGAATATCATGGAACTGAAGGGCAAAAAAGCCGAGTTCGTGAGAGACCTTGCGGATGCGTTTGAGGATGTGCGCCTGCACCAGGCGGGGAAAAAAGAAATTGAAATCAGCAAAACAAATGCTGAATGAACTTTGAGGTAACCCGCGAAGCAACCCAAGGTGGAACTGATCAGCAAGAGCAAGTTTTATAGGGGGGAGGGGGAAATTGCAAACGCGCGGAAGACAAAAGCCTTCTGCCGATGGATGCGCCCAAATCTGCCTTGCTCAAAGCAACGCAGAAGACTTGCGCGAACCGGGGGAAAAACACTAGGAATAGCTCAGTTCAAGACTTCAGAGCTTAGAGAACCCAGAAATCAGAGGACGTTTACATCTATTTTTTTAAAACGAATTTCAGCGTATGCTGGGGAAATCTATTTTTTTGTTGGTATGCGTTATGACATACAGCATTTTGTGGTACGTAAGTCCTACAACTGCATTTTCGGTTATGTCAATGATATTATGGGATTTGCTATTGCTTTTTTTCATTGTAGAAGTCTTTCGATTTCTGAATACTATTGACACATTATCTCCTAATGAGACATGAAATTGACAAAATAAAAAAGGGGAACTTAATACCGCCAAGAAGGTGCCTTTTGACGGGTATGCGCAAAACTTCTGGGATTTGGAGGCAAAGCTTCAGGCGTTGCTCAAACGCCCGGTTGATTTGGTTCCCGAGCTTACGCTGCGCAATCCTTACTTCATTCAGGTGGTGAATAAAACGAAAACACCACTCCATGAGTGAAGAAACCAAAAAGTACTTGCTTGACATTCGTGAATGTGTCCAGTTCATTCAGGAGCAGACGGCAGGCATGAAAACATTCGGGCAATTGGACAAGCGCTTATCAAATCCCTGACCACAGACTGTATTCCATTAGAATCAATCGTTTAGTATCTTTACGGCATGAAAAAAGCGCATGCTTTTAAAAGAATTACCACCAACCCTAAGCAGATGGGAGGCGAGCCTTGCATCAGAAACCTGCGCATACCCGTTGCAACAATTGTCACTATGATTGCGCAAGGGCAAACCATCAGGCAAATACTTCAATATTATCCTGACCTTGAAAAGGCGGATATTGAGGAAGCCCTTAACTATGCCGCTGAAAGCGTGAGGGAAAAGGAAATTCCATTAAGGAAAGCGGGATGAAGTTTCTGCTGGATAATGCCATCTCTCCCATGGTGGCGGAACCTTTGCGAAAAGCGGGGCATGACGTGATCCATGTGAGGGAAATAGGTTTGCGGGATGCTGATGACGCTGTGATTTTCAAAAGGGCTTACGATGAGGAAAGAACCCTTATTTCAGCCGATACGGATTTCGGATACCTGCTGTCAAAGTGGGACAAGAACAGACCTTCGGTAATTATTTTCAGAAAGGGAGCGAAAGGCATCCCTTGAAACAAGCCGAACTCCTGCTATTGAATTTAGAAGGAACCGTACTACGCGCCATTGAGGATGGGAGCATTTTGATTTTCGAGCCTTCAAGAATAAGGATAAGGTCTTTGCCATTGATGCGCTAAAATGATTCCGGCATGGAAACGCAAGCCTATTCCGACAACATCAGGGAAGTTATCCGCGCAGAAATCGGTAAAGTGCAAAGTGAAATCTGCGTGGCGGTGCCGTGGTTTACCGATGATGATTTGCTTGCCGCGCTCGTTCAACGGGCAAAGAATAAAGTTGTCATCCGGCTTATCAAACGTTTTAAAGCAATGCCGCCAATTCCGGGAAAACCTCTTTGGTGTTTTCACCACGCAGGCGGTCAAGGTCTGCACATTTTTTTCTGAATTCGGGAATGAGATGAGAATCATCCTGTGAATTCATGTAGGTGATGCAATTGCGGAATTCACTGATCACCATATTCAGCTTGTAATGACCGGTAACACTTTCAGCCTTCAGCCAGCTCAACCGGTTTTTCAGCTTCTCAAGATGCTTTTGCGGAACAGGCTTGGGCGGATACTGCTTCGCATAACGGATTATCCATTCGATATGCCTGCTCAGTTTCTCCTCAGCTTCATGCTTCAAATCTGCGGGCATTATGCTGATGCTGTATTCAACCGGTTCCCTCAGAATATGAGGGATGAACTCGTCAACGGCAATAAGCCCCTTCTCCGTCCATTCGCGATGGAAATCAGGAAGATGGAAGATGTTGAACACGCTGATGGTGGAGGCGATGGAAAAATCAACATTCGGACAAACTTCCATCATGCGTTGACGGTTCGCCACAACCTGCTCCCATGACTGCCCGTACCTCTGCATCTCTCCTCTCATGCCGCTGCCGTCCAGGCTCGCGTGAACATACACATCTTCAAATTGCGCCCACAGTGTGAACACATCCATTCCCTTATAAACCGTCTGCGAAAAGTTGGTGGCGTATCGCAGCTTGATATTGTTGGTTTTCTTCCGTTCAATCAGCATATTCAGAATCTGGTAATGCTCTTCCATTATCAGCGGCTCACCGCCTGCGAAATAAATCTCTTCAAGTTCAGGGATAACAAATTCCAACTGCTGCATGAGCCGTTCGAAATCTTTCGGTCCGCGATGCAGCTTAATATCGTGCGACAGCAGCCCAAGCGCCCTGGCATCTTCATACCATTGCGAGCTGGAATGATGCCCGCAAATGCGGCACTTGAAGTTGCACAGGTTGGAGATGCGGATGTCCCAGTAAACGGGCTTGGATTCATCTGAAGAGCCATCATCCTTTGTTTTCAGCACCCAGCCCATCTTATCCGCATAGAGCATGTTGGTGATATTGCGGCTGCTGCGCAGCCCCACCTTCTCATTTTCATAACATTGCCAGCAGCGGTTGTCCGGTTCATCTTTCAGCATCCGCTGGCGGAACTCGCGCATCCGTTCACCGTTCCAAATCTCCTTCACCGTCTGTTCATTGATGTCGCCCAGCGCCTGATCCTTCTCCCAGGGCGCCAGGCAACACGGCACCACTGTGCCGTATTGCGACACAAACAGATGCACCCACGGCTTCATGCAGAATGCCTTACTCTTTTCTATGGATGCAAGGTCAGTGATTTTTCTGTCCTGCTGTATCGTCATGCTTATAAAGATACACCGTATTAGCCCTACCTTTACTAAAGGCAAAGCAGGAATGAGCAAGCCTCAATTTATATTAGAGCAAATAGAGCGGTTCCTATCAGACACGGAGAACGGATTGCCTCAGAATGATGTGTTCTGCATGGTGCCGTGGGTGCATTTTCACGTCACTCAGTATGGAACGGTTGCGCCCTGCTGTGTCGCCCCATGGGATGAAAAATCATCATTCGGAAATATCAACCGGCAAAGCATTGAGGAAATCTGGAACAGCGAAGCTGCCAAATCATTCAGGCTCAATATGCTGAAAGGCGAGCCTGACATCAGATGCGCCCGTTGCCACACCCTCGAAAAGGCAGGCAACTCCAGCGCGCGCATATTCATAAATAAATTATATTCCAAGCATCAGAATCGCCTGAAGGAAACCCGTGACGATGGCTACCTGCCGGATTACAAGCCGGTTTACCTCGACTTCCGGTTTTCCAACAAGTGCAACTTCAAGTGCAGGATTTGCGGACCGGAATCCAGTTCAGCGTGGTACGATGATGCAATCAGGGCGGGAGAAACCGTTTCTCATGCTCCGCAAACGAAATCAGTAGCCGATCCGCGGCAATTTTTTACCCAGCTAAAACCGTGGCTGAAAGAGGTGGAGGAAATCTATTTTGCCGGAGGCGAGCCGCTTTTTCTTGACGAACACTATGCGCTGCTGGATGAACTGCTGAAGGCTGAAAAAACCGATGTTCTGCTTCGCTACAGCACCAACTTCTCCTCATTGGATTATGAGAAAGGAAAAGCGATTGATTATTGGAAAAAGTTTACGAAAGTGGTGATAACCGCAAGTTTCGATGACATGGGCAAACGCGCGGAACTGCACCGCAAGGGTCAAAATTGGAGCAAGACTGAACAGAATATCAGGCGGCTGAAGGCGGAGGCACCGCATGTTCACCTCATGGTGTCGCCCACCATCAGCATCTGGAACATCTGGACCATCTGCGACATGCACCGCTACCTGTGCGAACAGGGATACATTGAAGTTGATGATATCATACCCAATGTTTTGGAGCAGCCCGAATATTTCAGCATCCGGGTTTTGCCGCAGTCTGTAAAGCAGTCGCTATCAGCAAAACTGAAAGAGCATTCGCTTTGGATTCAATCAAGGGAAGAAGGACATCCCGCTATAAGAATATGGTTGGCAATGGAATTTGAAAAGATAGCGGATTCGCTGTTTGCCGAAGACCGCACCGCTCTTTTACCGGAATTGCTTGGTACGATCAGAAAGATTGACGCAATAAGGAATGAAAACACCTTTGAAGTTATCCCAGAGCTTAAATTTTTGCTTGCCTGATCTTAACCCGGTGAAGCTCTGTTCTTTCGATTGTTCCTGTACCAAAGCAGGAACAGCGTAGTACACAAGGCATAAGGAAATGCAAGGAGGTAAAGGATGCCGGTATTCAATCCGAGCGCGTGTTTGCTGCCTTCCTTCAGCGAGCTTTCTGCCGACATCCTGCACATGGGGCATTGGGCAATGGCAGGCTCTGCAAAAAACAGAACCGCAACTATCAGGAGGAGGGCGCAGAAAGCTAATTTCGCCTTCATAACTTGAGTGTAAAGTTACAAATCGGCCGCGAGGCGAACTATGAAATTTCCGATACCGACCTGCCTGCCTGACAATCCTCAAATTTCCAGCTCAGTAATACTTCGCCATCATCACATAAACCACCACCCCCGTCATAGTCACATACAGCCACACCGGCAGCGTCCACTTTGCGATTTTTTTGTGTCTGCAGAATTGACGGGTGAGCGCGTGGTAAACGGTTATCAGAACAAAAGGCAAGACGACAGCGGCAAGAAAAATGTGCGTTAACAAGATGAAGAAGTAAACGTAGCGGATGAAGCCTTCTCCGCCATACTTAGCCGGCTCTGAGATGGCATGGTAAAAAACATACGACATCAGAAACACCACTGAAAAGAAGATCGCGCTCATCATGCAGGCCTTATGCAACGGGATATTTTTTCTTTTAATGAAAACAAGTCCCGCCAGCAGCAATAAAGTGGTGATGGAGTTCAGCGTGGCGTGAAACTTCGGAAAAAATTTCAGGTTGATTCCCTCCGCAGGAATTTTCACGAACGCCAAAGCAGTAACGACTGCCGGAATCAGCACAGAGATGATGATGATGAGGCGTTTGTAGAAGGTGTCCGTCATTTTTTATAGCTGTTACCCGTAAGCTGCAAGCCACAAGAGTAAACCGTTTGACTTGCAGCTAATAGCTTGGGGCTTGAAGCTATTTTTTTATTTTATACGCCAGATCCAAATCAACAAGATCCTTCATCAACTGCTTCACGCTCGATGAATCTGTTCCGTCATAGTAGCCCCTGATGAAACCTTCCTTGTCCACCAGCGTGAAGCGCTCGCTGTGGGCATAAGGGCTGGTGGTGTCTTCCGGTGTTTCGATGGCAGGCAGTTTGTAGAAATTGGTGGCAAGATCATACAACTGCGGTTTCGCCCCTGTCACCAGCAGCCACCTCTTGCCGTCAGCCCCGCAAGCTTCCGCATAATTGCTTAAAACATCTATGCTGTCATGGTAGGGATCAACCGTATGCGACAGCAGAAGAAATTCTGATTGAAGGTTATCATTTTTATGTATATAATCCTGCAGCTTTCTCATATTCCTTCCCATCACAGGGCAGATGCCGCGGCATCGCGTGAAGAAGAAATCTGAAACAAGAATTTTTCCTTCAACATCCCGTTTGGTGATCGTGTCCTGATTATGCGCGATCAGCGTGAAATCAGGGATTGCCGTCTGGCTCAGCACAGGCAGCTTCTTCAGGCGGATGCCTGTTTTGTTTTTCTTTATCTCAAAATAGGTATAAAAACTTAATGGAAGAAGGATGACGAAAAGTAAGGCAATCTTGCCGTTGAGCTTCACTGGTGAATTTGAAGTTTGGAGTTTAGAGTTTGAAGTTCTGCAAGTTTAACTTCAAATATCAAACTTGAAACTCCAAACTTATTCTAAAACCAGATGCTTCTGTATTCCAGCCACGCATTGCCCTCCCAGAGAAAAGCGATGATAGCCCAAACAAGAAAGATTGTGGGCAGCAGCACGGTAAGCTGCATCGCTCTGCGCTCGTATTTCATGTGCATGAACACTGCCACGATGTAAAATGCTTTTATAAGGCTCATGATGATGAAGAAGAGATTGAGGACAATCCGGGGCATGGAATGAGGATAGAGCAGCGCGCCCGCCACTTCAACAATTGTTACGATGGCAAGTATCACCGTCACGCGCCAAACGCTGCTCACCTGGCTTTGATATTCTCCATGAGTCATTATTTCTGACATGGCATTATTTTGTTTAGAGTTTCTTGTTTAGTGTTTCTTATTTACAATAAATAAAAGCACAAGAACACAAACACCCAAACCAGATCCACAAAGTGCCAGTACAATCCCACCTTCTCAATCATCTCATAATGTCCGCGCCTCTCATAAACGCCTCTCAGATTTTGGAAGAACACCACGCAGTTGATAATAACTCCTGTTGACACGTGAAATCCGTGAAACCCGGTAATGGTAAAAAACAACTGGCCGAACACTTTCGGTGCGGTGTATAAAACTTCGCCCGTATGGTGGTCGTGTTGCTGCCAGGGAGCAGCGATGGTCATGCCGCCATGTATAAGATGCGTCCACTCCCAAGCCTGGCTGCCGAGAAAGGTCAAACCACCGAGGATGGTAAGCCCCAGCCAGAACGCCACGCCTTTTTTGTTCATGCGATGACCTTCCTGCACCGCGCGCACCATCGTCACGCTGCTCATGATGAGCGTGAACGTCATGAAACTCACGAACATCAGCGGCAGGTGGGCGTGCCCCATGAACGGAAAAGCGGAGAACACCTCATTGGGATTGGGCCAGTCCGCATGGCTGAACCGGATAGTGCCGTAGGTGATGAGCAAGCCTGCGAACGAGAAGGCGTCCGACAAGAGGAAATACCACATCATCATCTTGCCATAGCTTACATTGAACGGTGACACTCCCCCGCCCCAGACGTTATGTTCCTTTTCTACAGCT
The DNA here is from genome assembly GCA_964502525.1 of uncultured Chitinophagaceae bacterium. Classification (GTDB taxonomy): domain Bacteria; phylum Bacteroidota; class Bacteroidia; order Chitinophagales; family CAIOSU01; genus DATLYB01. The sequence continues at coordinate 9,162 of CAZCXH010000053.1, read as the reverse complement.
ATTGAACTCATGCGCTTTTTATTTTATCCATATATTTGAAAAGTGCCTTGGCGTTTTAAAAACCCATGGCACCTCCCTCAATTAAATTCAGCTTACCATAAAAAAGATCAGCAAATATAGCCACACCGCATCCACGAAATGCCAATATGTTGCAAGCAGTTCGATGCGGATGCTTTTGTTGCTGTCTGTCCGCCAGATCAGGAAATTTGCCGGGTTATTGAATGTAACCAGCGACCTGATGAAAGCAATAAGAATGAAAAGCATCCCTCCTGCCGCATGCGCGATATGCAGGTAGCTGATCACATATAAGAATGAGCCTGACGGATTGCCCGATAAATAAATCCCATATTCCTGCAACTTGCGCCATCCGAGATACTGGCTTATCAAAAATGCAATGCCGAGGATGAGCGTGATGCCCAGCGACAGCCGGTATGCGGCAAGCTTGTCCTGTTTGAATGACCGATGCGCCATGTGCATGCTGACACTGCTCAGCAGCATCGCTCCCGCGCTCACAAAGAAGTAATACGGCATCCTGAACTCCACCCAGTTGCCCGCAGCCTTGCGCACGATATAGGCGCTGGTCAATGCCGCAAACATCATGGTGAGGCAGGCGATCCCCAGCCACAAGCCGAATTTTTGCGGATGAACCCTCGTTTCCCTTGTTTGCTCCGGTAACGGATTGATGGCGTTCACGGCTATGTTCATATTTAAATGCTGCCTCCCAGTATCGCGATTAAAACAACAGGTAAATAAATAATGGAACCTATCATCAGCCTCTTTGCCGCTTTCATTTCACAGCTTTTAAAAAGTCTGAATGCAAGCGCAAGAAACGCCATGCCTGAAAGAAATATTACGCTTCCTGAAACATACCCGATCATTCCGCCTGCCACCGGTATCATTGAAACCGCAATGAGGACTCCGATGTAGAACATGCTGAGCAAGGCAGTGTATTTATCCTGTCCGCCTGAGGATGGAAGCAACTTGAATCCTGCATTCTTATAATCGTCATGGGCCACCCACGCTATCGCCCAGAAGTGAGGGAACTGCCACAGAAATTGGATGCTCATCACCACAAATCCTCCAAAGCCCAACGAACCTGTCGCGCACACCCAGCCGATAAGCGGAGGCAACGCGCCCGGAATAGCGCCTACCAAAACGGCAAACGGGGTCAGGCGTTTCAGCGGAGTGTAAATGAAAGCGTAGGCGATGAGCGAAACCGCGCCAAGCAGCGCCCCCAATGAATTGAAAAAGAACCACAAGATGCCAACACCGGCAATGCCGCACAAACCTGCTGCGAGAATCGCTTCGGGCATATTCATCCTTCCGGCCGCAAGCGGCCGGTTTTGAGTGCGTTTCATCAACTTGTCGTAGTCTTTTTCAAGCACCTGGTTCAGAGCATTGGCACCAGCGGTAATGAGGAAACCTCCAAGGAAAAGAAGAGTGATATTAGTAAAATTTGTTTCTTGCGATGCAATCCAATAAGTAATGACCGAAGAGAAGACGACAGTCAGCGACAAGCGGAATTTAACAAGAAGAAGATAATCATTCAGCTTTTGAGCAACGACTAAACGCGGTGATGTTACGGCTAAACTCATGAAAATCCAATTATGGCCGCCCCTGCGGAGCTTGGTTTTATTTTGGTTTCTTCTTACTACCAATATATTGTCCCTACCTTAATACAACCACACTTTAAACCTTAGACATTAAACTTAAATTAAGGTTAATGCCCCTCATCCCGCTCTCCCGCTCTCAGCGGCACAGTTTGCGGAATAAAGTCTTCTCCGTTCTTTCCGTAATCATAAGGCCAGCGATACACTTCAGGGATGTTGCCGGGCCAGTTGCCGTGACCGGGATGCAGGGGCGTTGTCCATTCGAGCGTATTGGCTTTCCAGGGGTTTGGATCTGCCGCTTTGCGTCCTTTGAAAATGCTGTAAAAGAAGTTGAATACAAACAATAGCTGAACGCAGAATACAATAACCGAGAATATGGATATGAATTGATTCATGTCCTGATACTGGTTAAAGAATTCAAACGATTCAAAAGCATAATACCTTCTCGGAACTCCCGTCATTCCCATGTAGTGCATCGGCCAAAAAATCATGTAGCTTCCGATAAGCGTTGCGCTGAAATGGATGTAACCGAGCGTGTTGTTCATGTACCTCCCGAACATTTTCGGAAACCAGTGATAGATGCCTGCAAACATTCCAAAGAAGGCAGCCACCCCCATCACGATGTGAAAATGCGCCACCACGAAGTAGGTGTCATGCAGCGGTATGTCAATCGGGGAATTGCCGAGGAAAAGCCCCGTCAAACCGCCTGAGATGAACAGCGATACAAACCCAATGGCAAAACACATTGCGGGCGTCAGCCGCAGGTTGCCGCGCCACAGCGTTGTGATCCAGTTGAATACCTTCACCGCTGACGGCACCGCAATCAGCAGCGTGAAGAGAACGAATATCGAACCAACAAACGGGTTCATCCCGGATACGAACATGTGATGCGCCCATACCAGGAACGACAGCACGACAATCGCCATAATCGAATAAATCATCGCGCGGTAGCCGAACACCGGCTTGCGGGCATTGACAGACAATATTTCGGAAACCAGCCCCATAGCCGGAAGGATGATGATGTAAACTTCCGGATGTCCGAGAAACCAAAACAGATGCTGGAATAAAATAGGGCTGCCTCCTGAGTAGGATAATGCCTGCCCTCCGATAAAGATGTCAGACAAAAAGAAACTCGTTCCCAGCGTGCGGTCAAAAATGAGCAGCACAGCCGCTGCGAAAAGTACGGGAAAGGAAAGAAGCCCTACCACAGCCGTAAAAAACAGCGCCCACACCGTCAATGGCATGCGGAAGAAAGTCATCCCTTTGGTGCGCATGTTAATTACGGTGGAAACATAATTTAAACCGCCAAGGGCGACCGAGATGATGAACAGCGCCATGCTCACCAGCCACAGATCCATTCCTATCTTGGAGCCGAGAGCAGCATCGCGCAAAGCGCTCAGCGGAGGGTAAACCGTCCAACCTCCGCTTGCCGGTCCGGTTTGCACAAAGAGCGAAACAAACATCACCGCGCCTGAGAGTGCGAAAAACCAAAACGACAGCATATTCAGAAACGGGGACGCCATGTCGCGCGCTCCAATCTGCAGCGGAATGAGAAAATTGGCGAAAGTGCCGCTCAAGCCGGCCGTCAGCACGAAAAACACGAGGATGGTTCCGTGCATGGTAATCAGCGCGTAATAGAAATTGGGATCCAGCACCCCGCCTTTAGCCCATCTGCCCAAAACGCTTTCCAGGAAAGGAAATTCATGGCCGGGCCATCCTAATTGCAACCGGAAGAATACCGAGAACAATGCGCCAACTATTGCCCAGAAGATGCCGAGAATCAGAAACTGCTTGGCGATTGTCTTATGGTCCTGGCTGAAGATATATTTTGTTATAAAATTATCATGATGCTCGTTGTGCTCGTGCCCGTGGTCCGCCTGATGGGCATGAACTTCATTGGTAACTGTTGAATGTGCATGTTGCGCCATAGATGCGTGATTTTAGCGAACCGAAGAAATGGGAGGAGTCTCCGTTTCTTGTCCCGCGTTTTTTTCGGTATTGTCCTGAGTGTTTTCCTGTTTGTTTTCGAGAGTAGCCTTTATGCCATCATAAGCCGGCTTCTGCTGCTGCGCCCATGTTTGAAATTCCTCTTTGGTTTCCACAATAAGGTCGCGCCTCATGTTCCAGTGCGACACACCGCAAAGCTCCGCGCAGGCAAGGAAGAAAGTGAATTCCGGATCATTCAGTTCGCTGCGTTTTTCGCTGGTAGTTTCCGTTGGCGTGAAGGGAAACTGAGTCGGTATCCCCGGAACGCAATCCATTTTCACCCGGAAATGGGGAAGGTAAAAAGAATGGATCACGTCTTTCGATGAAAGCCTGAACAGCACGAGATTATCCACGGGAAGATGAATTTCCGAGGTGATGAAATCATCATGGCTGTTTTCATCCGCCCAGTCCATGCCGAGCGGATTATTATCGGATATCTTGTCAAATGCCCTTTTGCCGAGTTTGCCGTCTTTTCCCGGGTAGCGTATCGTCCAATTAAACTGCTGGGCAACCGCCTCCACTTCCAGTTCCGGCTTGTCGCCCGGAGTAAGCGTGTAGAACCAGGATTTCAAGCCCATAATCACCAAAACCGTCATCACGATGGCGGGCACGGAAGTCCAGATTATTTCAAGCTTATTGTTATGCGGGAAATAATACGCTTTTCTGCCTTTATCCTCCCGGTATTTGAAAGCAAACCAGAAGAGCAATATTTGCGTGATTACAAAAACGACAGCGGTGAAAAACAGCGTAATGTTAAAAAGACTGTCAATCGCTATTCCATGAATGCTTGATGCTTTGGGAAGAAAATGGGGCATATAATGCGCCACCGACCAGAATCCGCCAATCATTCCGAGAATCAAAAAAGCGACCATGAAATAAGCCAGCGCGCGGTTGGCTTCTGGCGAAACCTCTCCTTCCTTTTCCCCTCTCGCGATGGCAAATAAATCAACCGCGCGGGCGATTTGCACAACGATTACCACAATCAGAAAACACGCAAGAAGGATTAAAGAGGTTGCCATCACAATGTTATTTTAAAGTATGATGCTGCTATGTCATTTTAAAGTATGATGCTGCGCGCTTTCTTTCAGGAACGGGTTGTTCACCGGCACCAGGGATGCTTTGGTCAAAGTATTCAGAACTACATAAAAAAATGCGCCTGTAAAGCCAATCAAAATAAACAATTCCGGGATGCCCAATCCTGCATGCTCCGCTCCAACTCCGCCAGGCATCACCATCAGGTAATAATCCAGCCAATGGCCGATAATCAGCATCACCGATGCGAATGCCAGTTTCTGAGGACTTCTCTTTGCCGCCCTTGTCATCAGGAACAGGAATGGCACGAAGAAATTTATCAATAAATTAACAACAAAAAGCACATGAAGGAATGTGCTTTCGCGGATGAGCCTGTAGAAATAGACCGTTTCTTCCGGCATATTCGCATACCACTGCAACATATATTGAGAGAACCACAAATATGCCCAGAACACGCTGAAGCCGAACATGAATATGCCGAGGTTGTGATAATGCTCTTCATTCACTTTCTGCAAATAGCCCGCTGATTTCAGATAAAGAACCACCAGCGTTAAAAGAGCCACGCCCGCTGTCGAGTAACTTGAAAAGTTATACCATCCGAAAAGGGTGCTGTACCAATGAGGATCCACCGACATGATGAAATCCCAGGAGGCGGTCGAGCTGGTCACCGCAAATATCACGGTGAACACGGCTGCGAGGAACTTATTGCGAGCATAATACTTTTGCGCTCCCAGTTCATCCTCCTGAACGGACACCCTCCTCAACGCATAAGCAAGAAGCGACCAGATGGCAACGTAAGCGGCAATCCTGATGGTGAAGAACGGGAAGTTGAGGAATGACCTCTTTCCGTCAAGAATTTCATCGTAGTTCGGACCGGAAGGATCATACAGCGAAGCGTCCATCCAATGATAAAGATGATGCCAGTGCATTTTTCCCGCGACAATGACGATCAGCGCAATGGCTCCTGCAACAGGGATGAATGAACCGGCTGCCTCGAGCACTCTCTTGATCTGCACATGCCATCCTCCATAGCCGATCTGGTGGGCGGCAACGAGAAAAACACCGGTAAGCGACATCCCGATGAAATAATAACTGTTGGCAAGGAGGTTGCCCCATACGCGTCCATGGTCGTAAAAAGCAAAGCCGATGATGACTCCCAAAATTCCAATGCCCATCAATGCAAAGCAGACTTGCTTCGCTTTAGCTGAAAAAATAAATTTCTCGGTCGTCATTGCTTCAATCTCATTTTATTTGACCACGGAAGACGCAGTGGTATCTGCCGCCTGCTGCGGTTGATCGCTGTTCGCAAATCTCCCCATTCCCGAAAGCTTCTGAATATAGTAAATCACATTCCACCGGTCTTCCGGGCTAACCTGCGATGAATAGCTGCCCATCAGGTTTTTTCCATAAGTAATCGCATGATAAAAATTTCCTTCCGTCTTATCCTTAAGAAGCATAGAATAAGGATTGACGGGGGGAAACGCTCCGCCCTGCACAATAGAACCCTGCCCGTCACCCTTTGCCCCGTGGCAAACCATGCAATAGATATCATATACTTTCTTGCCCTCTGCAAGCGCATGGTCGTTCAACTCAACCGGGTTCTTCAATCCGGCACCCGCAGCGGCATAGCCATCCGGAGTTTCCGGATAGTATTTCTTGAAGAAATAAGATTGCTCATAAGCCGCATCATCAATATTGGGATTATCCGGAAGCGCTCCCCGCGGAATTGTTCCGGCCACCGGCTGTCGGGCTGATTGCCCGTTTGAAAAATTAGGGTTATGGGAATAGGTTTCGTAAGCCTGCGAATAAGCCATGTCGGGAAAATAAGCCCAGCCGGGGCTTCTTTCGCTTGTGCGGCAGCCGGCTAATAATAAAACCGTCAATGCGAGCGAAGCAAGGCGAAGCGAAGCAATCCTCTGACAGGAAGTTTGAACCGGAGATTGCTTCAACCCGTTCATTTCCCCGCAGAGCGGGACGGGATTCACAATATCACATTTATTGATGTTTTTCATTTTCTAATTATAAAATCATCGGATTACCGGATCATTCAAACTCTTTTTCATTGATTTCAACCGCCCCGTTTCTCTTCAGCAGTTCCTTTGCCTTTCCCGAATCAACATCGCCTGCTGAGAAGATCATTGCAAACTTATCATCGGTTGTCCTTTCATCGAAAATGCGCGGCTCTTTTATCAAAGAAAAACCGCAGCGCGCAAAGAAGGCAATCACCATCGCCACGGATGCCGAGAGCACGGTCACCTCAAACGTGATGGGAATGTAAGCAGGCAAGGCCAGGAACGGTTTGCCCCCGATATTGAGGGGATAGCTCACGGTCGTTGTCCAGATGATGAATGCCAGCACACCCAAAGCACCGGCTGTACCGGCAATGAAGCCTACCGTATGCAGGCGCGAATCCTTCAGCCCCATTGCCCCGTCAAGCCCGTGTACCGGATAGGGCGTAATCACGTCATGAATCCTGACGCCCGCTTTGCGCGTTTCCTTCACCGCTTTAACCAGCACCTCGTCATCGTCAAACAAACCGATTATGAACTTTTCCATTGTTTCTGTTTACTGTTTCCGGTTTACTGTTTCCGGTTTTATTTCAACAACTGTAAACCGGAAACAGTAAACTGTAAACATTTTAATGATGCTCCTCGCCATTATGGTGGTGATGCAGCTTTTTTTGCTTTTCTCCGGATGTTTTCAATATTGCTTTCACTTCTGCAATCGCTATCACGGGGAACGCCCTCGCAAACAGAAGGAACAGCGTGAAAAATAATCCCAGGGTTCCCGTAAAGGTCAATACCTCCACGATGGAAGGGCTGTAATAGGTCCAGCTTGACGGCAGATAGTCGCGGTGCAGCGAGGTCACGATAATCACAAAGCGCTCAAACCACATCCCGATGTTGATCACGATAGACATCAGGAAAGTGAAAGCTACACTCCTTCTTAATTTTTTAATCCAAAACAGTTGTGGTGAAATCACGTTGCAGGTCATCATGGTCCAATATGCCCACCAGTAAGGACCTAATGCGCGGTTGTAGAAAGCATACTGTTCGTAAGGAAATCCCGAGTACCATGCCATGAACAATTCAGTAAGGTAGGCGATGCCAACAATAGAACCCGTGAGAATGATGATTTTGTTCATGGATTCCATATGCCCGACTGTGATGTAATCTTCCAGCTTGAAGGCTTTGCGGGTGATAATCATCAGCGTAAGCACCATGGCGAATCCGGAAAAGATGGCCCCCGCAACGAAGTAAGGCGGGAATATCGTGGTATGCCATCCCGGTATCACCGATGTGGCGAAGTCGAAACTAACGATGGTGTGAACCGAAAGAACCAGCGGAGTTGACAAGCCGGCAAGCACCAGCGAGAGCGATTCGAACCTTTGCCAGTGTTTAACGGAGCCTGTCCAGCCCCATGAGAGCTTGTTGTAGATGAATTTCCTGATTTTCGACTTCGCCTGGTCGCGCACGGTGGCGAAATCAGGCAGCAAGCCCGAATACCAGAACAGCAGCGACACTATGAAGTAGGTGGAGATCGCGAACACATCCCACATCAGCGGTGACACCCAGTTGGGCCACAGCGGTCCGCGCGTGTTGGGGAAATAGGGGAAGATGAAGAACGCCAGCCATATCCTTCCCATGTGAATGCCGGGAAACAATCCCGCGCACATCACCGCAAAAATGGTCATGGCTTCAGCGGAACGGTTAATGCCCGTCCTCCACCGCTGGCGGAATACCAGAAGAATGGCTGAGATGAGCGTGCCGGCATGCCCGATCCCGATCCACCAAACGAAGTTGGTGATGTCCCACGCCCAGCCGACCGTACGGTTTAAACCCCATGTGCCGATGCCGATCCAGATGGTATAAGCGATCATAATGAAACCAACCGTCATGAAAGTGGCGGTAACGCTGATGATGCCAAACCAGCTTAGGGGAGGAATCCCTTGCGTGGAACGCACAATGTCCTTGGTGATCTGGCGATAGGTTTTATCGCCTTTTATCAGCGGCTCTCTTATGGATGATTCGTATGCGGACATTCTCTCAGTTTACAGTTTACGGTTAACAGTTTACGGCTCTGTTGCGGTTTTCACAACTGTAAACCGTAAACAGCAAACCGCAAACTTTTTCTATGCTGTTTCTTCTTTCGTTTTATTTCTAACTTTTGTCAAATACGTTATTGCAGGAAGCGTATGGATTTCTTCAATCACTTTAAATGCGCGTTCGTCATTCGCCAATTTATACACTTCAGTTTTTTCATTATTGATGTTTCCAAAGGCAATGGCATTAGTCGGGCAGGCCGACTGGCAGGCTGTTGCAATGTCGCTATCCTGCAACGGCCTGTCTTCTTTTTTCGCCCTCAACTTGCCGTCCTGTATCCGCTGAACGCAGAAAGAGCACTTTTCCATTACCCCTCTCGACCTTACGTTTACGTCAGGATTGAGCACCATCCGGGTGAGGTCTTCCATCATCCCGTGCTCATCCTTGTCATTATCGAAAATGGTGTCCTTGAGGAAACTGTCCGCGCCCAT
>CAZCXH010000052.1:11343-27636 GCA_964502525.1 uncultured Chitinophagaceae bacterium | reverse complement strand
GTATTAGGTTTAAACCTGAGAGAGTAGGTCGTTGCCAAATTTCTAAAAGAGCCTTTCGCGAATAGCGAAGGGCTTTTTTATTTTAGGCAACCACTCAGGTAGCCGCCAACCCTTTTCCAAAGGCAGAGCAGAGAAGGTTATTCGATGATCACCTTGCCGATGGAAAGCGCCTTCAATGATTCAAACCGCATGTAATATAATCCCGGCACTATCCGTTCCGTGTTCACGGAAATCGTGTTCAAGCCGGCACTGAGGCGCGCTTCATCTTCAAACAGCTTCCTGCCGTCAATGGCGATCAGCGCCAGCGTGCCCGTGGAAAACCCCTCAGAGAAAATCCTGATGTTCACCATGTTGTCAGCCGGGTTGGGGAAAATGCTCATCGCTATCCGCTCCATGCCGCGGATGCCCGTGCAGTTGTTCACCGTAACGGTTACCGAAGCCGATGCGGTGCAGCCCGAAGTGGTGCCTACTACCGTGTAAGTGGTGGTAACGGTCGGTGACGCCACCGGGCTGGCGATGTTGGTGGCGCTCAATCCCGCAGCGGGGCTCCATGCGTAGGTGTCGGCTCCCGATGCGGTGAGCGTGGCGCTGCCCGTGTCGCATATCGCCACGTCATTGCCTGCCGTCACGCTGGGTGCGGTGTTCACCGTTACCGTCACCTGGTCGCTGGCGGTGGCGCCTCCGTTGTCGGTAACCACAAGGGTGTAAGTGGTGGTGGCTGAGGGAGCGGCTGTCGGGTTAGCCGTGGAGGTGTTGCTCAACCCTGTTGACGGGCTCCATGAATAAGTATAAGGTGACGAGCCACCGCTTGCTGCCGGGTTGCCTCCGATGGGAGTTTGCCCGCCCGTGCAAACGGTTTTATCATTACCTGCGTGAGCGCTTAATGAAGTCAGCGGTATGCTGTCAACCACCACGTTTCTTGAGTCTGTGCATCCATGGCTGTCTATGCCGGTAGCCCTGTAAGTGCCGGGCGCCAGCCCTGTGATGGTTTGGGTGGTGTCGCCCGTGCTCCAGCTATAGGTGTAAGGGGGAGTGCCGCCCGTCACGCTGTCAATCGTTGCCGTTCCGTTGTTTCCGGATGAGGATGTTGAACTTACCCACGTTCTGACGAACTGCGGATGATCCACCACGGCTGAGTCAATAGCCTGGCAGCCGTTGTCGTCAGACACGGTGACGATGTAAGTGCCTTTGCCCAGCCCGGTGAGGCTGTCGGTGGTGGCGCCATTGCTCCATGAATAGGAAAGCGTTCCGGCACCGCCTGAGCCAACGGCTGCTGCCGTGCCATCGGTTCCCATGAAGCATTGCGCATCGGTTGACGTCACCGTAACGGACGGTGTCAGCGGGAACACCGTAACCAGCACGTCATCGGTGGCGGTAGCTCCCGTGTTGTCGGTTACGGTAACGGAATAGGTGGTTGTGGAAAGCGGTGAAGCAAACGGATTGGAGAGCGTCTCATCGCTTAACCCATTGGCGGGGCTCCAGGAATAAGTGAAGGGCGGGAAGCCACCGTTTGCCGTAGGATTGCCGCCAATCATCTCTGCCAATCCCGCGCAACTCAGCACATCGCTGCCCGCATCAGCCGAAAGACCTGCGGGAACATCCGCAGTTGCCGAAACGGAGCATCCGTTATCATCTGTAACCGTTACCGTGTAGGTGCCCGGTGCAAGACCTGTGGCTGTTGATGAGTCTTGCGCAGGGTTAGTGTCCCACTCATAAGCATAGGGCGGAGTGCCACCGTTTGCCGCAACTGTTGCCGTCCCATCGCTTCCGGTTGACACCGTGGCGCTGGTGGTGGCGGTGACGGCTGTGGCAGGTTCGCCAACGGTCGTAACATCTTCAGCCGTGCAGCCATTCATGTCCGTTACGGTTACGGTATATGTTCCTGCCGTCAAGCCTGAAATGCTGTCAGTGGTGGCGGTGTTGCTCCATGAATATGTATAGCCGCCTCCACCGCCTGAGGCATCAGCTACGGCAGCGCCATCATCGCCACCGAAGCATAAAACATCCGTTGCCGTGGTGGTGATCACCGGAGATTGGCTGAAGACATTTACGGTTAAAGAACTTGTCGCAGTATCGCCAACATCGTCAGTCACTGTAACCGAATAAACGGTGGTGATTGACGGGCCCGCAAGGGGGTTGGCGGCTGCGGGATCGTCCAGGTCTGTTGCAGGGCTCCATGAATAGGTGTAAGGCGGGGTGCCACCGCTTGCCGTTGGGTTGCCGCCTATCGTAACGGACACGCCACCGCAGCTCAAGGCATCAGCGCCCGCATCGGCAGAGAGCGGCTGCCCGAAAGAACAGATGTCGAATTGTGCCGCTGTGGTTGTTGTCTGGCTTAATGTCACCGCATCAGCCGTCAGATTTACCGCAGTTGCGCTGTGATTGGACAGGACGGGGCCAGCGATGGACGGAGCGTGAGGGGTAACAGTGGGAGTTACCATGTTAGAAAAGCACAAGGGATTGTTGCCCACTTTGCCGAGGTAAATATCATTGGCGGTTCCACCGTATGAATCGGAATAACCGGTTACAATGGCGCCATCATTGGCTAATGTGATATCCTGGATGAACTCATTGCTGCTGCCTTCGATGGTGAATGCAAACCCCACCGAACCCAGCGTGTCGAGCGCGATGACGAGCCCTTCCTCTCCCGTCCCGAAGCTTTGAGTGATGCCGGCAACAGCGTAGCCGTCACCGCCCGGAAGCTGCACGAGGCTGCCGATGCCTTCATCCGCGCTGCCGCCATAGGTATTGAACCAATTGAATGTAAAAGATGATGTATTTAATTCTCCGACAAAAATATCAAACGGATTGCCGGAATCGCTCATCCTGCCGGCAAGCACCAGTCCGCTGTTGCTTCCAGCCACCCTGCGCCCCTCGTCATCGCCAGCGCCACCGATGAGGAACTGCGCTTCTATCGCTCCGGTAGAATCGGTTTTAACGAGGTACATGTCATTCTGCCCTGCCCCACCGGCCCCTCTTGAAACTCCAAACATGACGAAGCCTCCGTCTTCCACCGCAGCTACAAAATATCCAACCTCATCGCTGTTGCTGCCGTAAGCATTGAACCAATCCACTTCCCCGAGCGAGTCGGTCTTCAGCAGGAAAGCGTCCTGCCCTCCGCTGCCAAAGTTCCTTGTCATGCCGGTAATGATGAATCCGTTGTCAAGGGTTGGACCTGCATAGGTGGCATATTCTTCAAGGCTGTCCAGCCCGTATGTCTTTGCCCATTGCAGGTCTCCGTTCAAATCGGTCTTTATAAGAAGGATGTCGTCATTGTTATTAGTGAAGCTGTTTGACCTTCCCGCTATGGCATAGCCGTCAGGCGCCTGGGTTATCACGCTGCCGAATTCCGTTTGCGCGCCTCCGTATTGCTTGTGCCACACGAAGTTGCCTGCCGCATCGCTTTTCACAAGGATGGCGTCATAACCGCCCGCGCCCATGTAGCTTGAACTGCCCACCGAGTAGATGTCGCCATAACCGTCCATGAAGCTCATGTTGGCATAGTCATCACTGCCGAGATCAAAAGTGTTTTGAAACGGCTGAGCGCTGACGATGGCAAAAACAAATAAAAAAACTGAGGATGATAATAATTTTTTCATGGCTGTTGTTTTTTTGGCTAAAATAAAAAATTATCTCTGGAATATAATGCGATGTTAATTTTTTTATGCAACATGGTGTTATACTTTGAACGGGATAAATTGCGCTATTGAGCCGTTTACAGTTTACGGTTTACGGTTTACACAACCGTAAGCCGTAAACATTTATTAATGGGAGCAAGAAATAGTACATAATTCATTCCGCTTCAAGCCGCAAGCTACAAGCTGCAAGTTTTGGCCAGTTTGAGGCTTGAAGCCAGTGGCTTAAAGCTAATACCTGAAAAATATGCACTAAATGATGAACTTATTAATAAGTTGTCAACAGAAATAGAAAATGTAATATTTATCCCGCACATCCCGCACACAGTATAAACTAACGTGAGTTATGGATTCAAAACCACCTCGCAACTGTCTTCATTGCCGTCCGCTTTGTATGTGTTTAGCGCTTGAAGTATGCATCCTTTAACCCCGCGATAAATCGCGGGGATGAGAACCGATATCTCCATTGGCTTTAGCCCTGACAGGAAGATTGCAAACTGTCAAATCATGGCTAAAGCCATGCTGCCTGTGTCTTCGATGCCCCGGCATAAATGCCGGGGTTAACGGATGCGCTAAACACATACTCCGCTTTAGCGGACGGGTTGAGAATCAAGAGCAAAAGGGCTTTAGCCAAAATCCTAACTCAAATTTTTTGGCTAAAGCCTCGTAGCCTCATACCTTTTTCCCGTCCGCTAAAGCGGACGGCAATGAATTTCAATAAGTTATCTTGTCGGTAATCCATAACTCACGTTAATTGAACAGAAATAATAATTGATTTCACTTCGGCTTAAACTGCTCGAACGTGAGCCTGCAGTCGTTGCAGTAAAAAATCGCGCGGCACAGCGTGGAGCCAAAGGGCGTGTTGAGCGCGGTGTTCGCGCTGCCGCAGTGAGGACAGGCGGCTTGCAAATCAGCCAACTCAACTTCTCCTGAAATCTTTGGCGGAGGCGCCAGACGAAATTCCTTCAGCAGTTGTTTTCCTCTTTCGGAAATGTCTTTCGTGCTCCATTTGTATTCGCGGTTAACAATCACCTCTACCTTTTCAAAACCAAGTCCTTTCACCTTTTGAAAAATCTCATTGCGCATGAAGTCAATCGCGGGGCAGCCGACAAATGTGGGCGCCATCGTGATGCGGGCAGTGCTGCCATCGGTATTCACCTCGGTGATGATGCCCATGTCCACTACTGAAATAACGGGAATCTCCGGGTCTTTCACTTCCTCAAGCGCATTGAGGACCGATTGTTTAGAAATGGAAGGCATCTTTTTGTCAAAATTATTTTATGCCTCTTTGTGACACAACCTACACCGCAAAACTCTCCCCGCAGGCGCAGCTCCTTGAGGCGTTGGGGTTGTTGAAGTAAAAGCCCTTCCCTTCCAGCCCGTCAGAAAACTCAAGGGTTGTGTTAAATACGTATAGAAAACTCTTAAGGTCGGTCACTAGCTTCACGCCCTTATCTTCAAACACCTGGTCGTTGGGTTGCGGTTTGTTGTCAAAGTCCATCTTGTAGGTGAAACCGGAACAACCTCCCGCCACCACGCTGATGCGGATGAAATGGTCAGGCGTCAGGTGATCCTTCACTTTGATTTTTTCGATTTGCTCTTTGGCTTTGTCGGAAACGAACAGCATCGTCTGAACTATGATTTATCTGATTAAATGATCCGCATGATGATAACCGCAAAGTTACCTTCAATAGTTCATTAATGTACGGTTGCGCCTCTTATTGCAGCCGCTTCTGCCGATATCCTTTTAATAACAAAATCAATATCATCCTCGGTGGTGCGTTTACCAATGCTGAACCTGATGGAGGCGTAAGCCGTGGCATCATCCAGTCCCATTGCCTTCAAAACGTATGAGGGTTCCGGCACTGCGGAAGTGCAGGCGGAGCCGCTGGAAACCGCAATGTCATTGATCAGTTTTTTCATCAACACGTGACTTTCCACATTTTTAAACGATACATTCAGCGTGTTGGGTAGGCGGTGCGATACGCTTCCATTGATTTTCACATCAGGAATATTTTTTTGAAAACCAGCTTGCAGCCTGTCACGCAAGCGTTGCATTCTGTCAACAGAATACTCCAATTCCACTCCCGCAATCTCGCAAGCTTTTCCCAAGCCGGCAATTCCCGGAACATTCAGCGTACCCGAACGCAGGTTTTTTTCATGACCGCCTCCATCCATCTGCGCTATGAGTGAAACTCTAGGATTTTTTCTTCTTACATATAATGCACCCACTCCTTTTGGTCCGTAAACCTTGTGAGCGCTCATCGGCATGAGGTCAATATGCTGTTCCTGCGCGTCAACTTTGATTTTTCCAACAGCCTGTGTTGCATCGCTCAGGAAGATTATATTATGCTTGTGCGCGATGTCTGCAATTTCACGAACAGGTTGAATCGCACCTGTCTCATTGTTGGCAAGCATCACGGAGATGAGGATGGTCTTATCCGAAACCGCTTTTTCCAATTCACTCAAATCAATCAAGCCATCGCGGTCAACGGGGAGATAGGTCACAGACGCGCCTTGCTTCTCTAATTTTTTGCAACTGTCGAGCACCGCTTTATGCTCGGTGGAAACAGTGATGATGTGATTGCCTTTTGAACGGTATGCCTCGCAGGTTCCTTTCAGCGCAAGGTTGATGGCTTCCGTTGCTCCAGAAGTGAAGATGATCTCCGAAGGCTCAGCGTTGATTAAAGCGGCAACCTGTTTTCTTGCATTTTCAACAGCTTCATCCGCCACCCAGCCGAAACGGTGCATCTTGCTTGCGGCATTGCCGAATTTCTCGGAGAAATAAGGCAGCATGGCTTCGAGCACACGCGGGTCAACGGGAGTGGTGGAGTTGTAGTCGAGGTAAACGGGGAGTTTAAGGCTTGCCAAAGTTTTGTACTTTTAAAATAATTCCAAACCGAAGTTACCAAAACATCATGCTTAAAATCGAACACATCGGGATAGCGGTTAAAAGCCTCGAAGATTCCGGCAAAATTTTTGAGAAACTGCTTGGCAAGGCATCTTACAAAACCGAAGAGGTTGAATCAGAAGGCGTCAATACTTCATTTTTCAAAATCGGTGATTCCAAGATTGAACTGCTGGAAGCGGCTAATGATAACAGTACCATTAAGAAATTCATTGATAAGCGGGGCGAAGGAATTCACCACATTGCAATTGAAGTGGCTGACATCTACCGGGAAAAGGAAAGGCTCGAATCTCTCGGTTTTGTTGTGTTGAACGAGCCGAAACAGGGAGCCGATAACAAGCTGGTTTGCTTCCTTCATCCGAAAAGCGCCAATGGAGTGCTGGTGGAGATATGTCAGGAAATTAAGAAGTAGCAGAAAAGGTCACTCCGTCTTGTTTACCACGAATTTCAATAGTTGTTGTTTGCTTGCGTTTTGCAAAAGCACAAAATACAATCCCGTTGAAAACCCATGAGTACTAATTGTTATTGAATCGTCCTCAATTACGGAACCGGTTTCAATCCGCTGACCTTGCGGGCTGAAGAGGGCTAATCGCGAGCAATTAAAATCATGCGGAGCTTGAATTTTCACTTCGCGAGTGGCGGGATTGGGTGAAAGAATGAACCTGCCGGCAGCAACTTCTTCAGTCTTCGTGCCGGAACATTCCGTGTAGGTCAGAATTTTCACTCCCGTCCAGTTGGAAGAAAACGGAACCACCGCGCAGATGTAAGAAAGATAGATTTCATTTTGATATGCGCTGATGCCCCAGGTTCCAATGTTGTTTGATGTTCCTCCATAAAAATTGCAGGAATCGGGCTGGGCGGGATCGGATACGTCAACCACCATCATATCGCTCTTGCCGGTGGATAAGAACAGAAGTTTGCAGTTTTCGTCATAGTGCATTTCGTTTGCATGGCTGCGGCTGGTGAACCAATTATTATTGGGGCAGCCGTACGGATTCCACCAGCCCGTAAGAGTTATGTTACCTGTGTCAGAAATATCCAAAACTTCCAGCCCGCAATAATCAACAGCGATATATGCGAGAGAATCATCAAGAACAATATTGTTGTATGCCCGTGGACGGTTGAAGGGCGTGTACATAACAGGATTAACGTAGCGTCCTGTTTCGACAGGCGCGGATTTGTTCTGGCAGTTAATTATCCTCAATCCTCCGGCATCATAACATAGATAAACGATGCTGTTTTTAACATCCATCCCGCGCGCGTTGTACAGGTCAGGGTTGGGATTTGCTACCGGAAAGTTGATGTCAGGGATGAATTGAGAAACGAAAATGATGTTGGACTTATCAGTCACGTCAAAAATCACCAGCCCGCTCTTCATAGCTCCCAGATAAGCGTAATTTCCTTCCACCCGCACGATGCCCGCCCCGCTTGCAGATGACGGCACAACATAGTAATCCGTAACTACGGGCGCAGCGGGATCCGTAACATCTACAACTGCCATTCCGCCCTGCTGCGGATTGATGAAATGATTGCCGACTGCGAGGTACAAATAATTTCCGTCTTGTGTCAGGCTCATCACATCGAGCGTGTCATAAAGATTTGTCGGAGCACCGGCTACCGGAGTTGGAGCGGAAAGCGTTGAGATGTCGTAAACCTTCAGTCCCGCCTCCTTGTTGGCCACATACAGGAAAGATCTGCCAAGCTGGTCATGAAGCATGGTCATCACCATGTAATTGCAGGTGGAAGGAATATCCGCCTGCCACCGGATATTCAGGTTGCCGCAATGCTGGGAATAGCCGCTAACGGTGAATGAAACCATGAACAAAAGACAGGCAGGGTTTCGGATTAGCTTTATCATGATTTTTTGTGATATGCATTCATATAATTCCAAGAGATTATCTAAAATTAAAAATAGAACGCAGATGACGCAGAAAAACAGGATGACCACAGATAGGATACTTTAAGTCCAGAAAAAAGAACGGTGTAACATCCTGGATGTTGGGGAACAGCACAATCCAGGACAGACCGATCTTCTAATCTTGCCAAATGTTTACAAACGCAGAAATGAGCAAGAAAGTCGAATATATCCTGATGATTCTCTCATTGGGAATCTTCGCGCTGATAATCCTTTGAGATTGGCAGCATGAAAGAATGATCGCTCCTACCTTATTACCGCGACCTTATCAAACCACGACCCATCTTCAGTTCGCAGGCGGTAAATAATCATTCCACTGTTGATGGAACCGGTGGTGTAGTCAATCTTCTGCACCTCAGATGCCTTTACATTTCCATCAAACAGCGTTGCGATTTTTTGACCTGCTGCGTTGAACAAGTCCAGCGCAGCTTTTGAATCTTCAGGCAATGAAAATTCGATATATAAAACGTCCCTGACCGGATTCGGATAGGCTTGAAGCAAAATCTCCGGTTCGATACCACCGTTCTCATTTTCGGGACCGCTCATTTTCGCTGCCGTGCCGATAATGGTGATCGTAACCGAATATGCGGCTCCTGCCGTGCCGGTGGCATTGTTTCCCGTATATGGAGTAGCATCAATGGTATAAACGCCCGGCTGCACATTCCACGGATAGTAAGATGTTGCGTTGTTGCCTGCCAGCGCATAGGGCGCATTGTTTTCCATCCTGAATAAATCTGAGTTCACATCAAATTGCACGCTCTCCGCATTGCCTCCGCTGCAAATATTCGCTCTCACATTTATTGTTCCGGTTACAGCAAGGTTAATGACCATTCCGTCAACAAGCGGACCGATATCAGTGCCGTTGCCTGCGCTCACCAATGTTAAGGATTCCACCTCCGGATCACTGCCGCTGCAAGGCGTTCCATCAATAATCACAATGGTGACTTCGTGGAATGTTCCGGCTATCCCCGTGCCATTATCAGCGCTGTAAGGTGTTGCCCTGATAGTGTAAACACCGGGCTGGATGTTCCACGGCAAATAATTATTCCCGTTGTCTCCCGCTATTGTGTAGAATGCGAGGTTTTCCATTTTATGGAAAGCGCCATTCAGGAGGAACTTCACGCTCTCAATGCTGTCTTCATGGCAAACATTTGCTCTCACATTAATGGATGGCGTAACGGAAAGGTCAATAGTGTCGCCATCCGCAAGCGTTCCGATATCCAAATCGGTAGCTGCATTTACCAGCGTTAAATCAACAATCTGTCGCGTGTTGCCGTTGCAGGGAGTTCCCGGAGTGCCGTCAACTATAACGATGGTGACTTCGTGATAAATTCCTGCAATTCCAGTTCCATTATCCGCGCTGTAAGGAATTGCCCTTATCGTATAAACACCGGGTTGAATATTCCATGCCAGGTAATTTCCATTGTTATCCCCCGCTATTGTATAGAGAGGAATGTTTTCCATCTTGTGGAAACTGCCATTCAAAAGAAATTTCACGCTCTCGATATTGGAAGTGGCGCAAACATTCCCCCTTACGCTTATCGCTGCGGTAACAGCAAGGTCAATGGTGTCACCATCATTAAGCAATCCTATATCCGCATCTGTGGCGGCATTCACCAGAGTGAATGACAAAACCTTTCTTTCGTCAATAAACTGGCAGCCGCTGGCGCACACATCCTGAGTGCATGGATTATTGTCATTGCAAATTACAGGAGAATGCGAGCAATTCCCGTTCTGACAGCTATCTGCCGTGCACGCATCGCCATCATCGCAGTTGACAGTATCACACGGATCAGGTCCAATGCAAGTATCGGTGTTGACACAACCTGTCAGCACATCGCAAAGATCTATGGTACAAGAATCTCCATCATTGCAATTGATTGGAGCATGCGTACAGCTAACCGGGCTGGGACCGCAGCCATCAAGGGTGCATGCGTCATTGTCGTCACACGAAATCTGCGTGTTCTGGCATTGACCGTTGAAACATGCATCATTCGTACAAACGTTAAAATCATTGCAATCGAGCGGGGTGAAAACGCAGCCTGCTGCACCACAGGTGTCAATGGTGCAGAGGTCGCCATCATTGCAGGCGTTCGGGTTGTTTTGACATTGACCGTTCACGCATGTATCGCTCGTGCACGGGTCAAAGTCATCACAATTAATCTGAGCAGAGATGCAGCCTGAGGCACCGCAAGTATCGGTGGTGCACAAATCTCCATCATCGCATGACAACGGACTATTCTGGCATTGTCCGCTCACGCAGGTGTCGCCCGTGCATGCGTCAAAGTCATTGCAATCAAGCGGAACGGAAACGCACCCGTTGGCACCGCAGGAATCGGTGGTGCAAAGGTCGCCATCATCGCAGGTGACAGCCGTGTTTTCACAAAGGCCATTCACGCAGGCATCATTGGTGCACGGGTTGGAATCATCACAGTTGATGGGAGTGGACGAACAGCCGCTGGTTCCGCATTGATCAGCGGTGCAGGAATCACCATCATCGCAGGAGATAGCAGTGTTCTGGCACTGTCCGTTGGAACAAGAATCGATGGTGCAAACATCTAAATCGTTGCAATCAATCGCAGTTGAGAAACAACCCGCTGCATTGCATTGGTCAATCGTGCAGGGATCGCCATCGTCACATGCTATTGGATTGTTTTGGCACTGCCCGTTCACGCATGAATCTGCCGTACATATATCAAAATCGTTGCAATCAATAACAATTGAGAAGCACCCGCTCGCATTGCACTGGTCAACCGTGCAGGGATCGCCATCATCACACGAAACGGCAGTGTTCTGGCACTGCCCGTTCACGCACGAATCATTGGTGCAGACATCAGAATCGTTGCAATCTATCTGCGTGAATAAACACCCTGGCACCCCGCACTGGTCAAAAGTGCAGGGATCGCTGTCATCACAAATGACGGGAGTATTCTGGCATATTCCATTCACGCACACATCATCGGTGCACACGTCAAAGTCATTGCAGTCAACCGGCTTATTCACGCAAACCCCGCCCACGCACAAGTCATCAGTGCAGAGGTTGCCATCATCGCAATTAATAGGCGTGAAAGTGCAACTCAGCACAGGATCGCACGAATCAATGGTGCATAAGTCGCCATCAGTGCAGACAACGGGTGTATTCTGACATTGTCCGTTCAAACAAGCGTCATTAGTGCAGATGTCGTTGTCATCGCAGTTGACAGGCGTAAAGAAACAGCCGGATGATGGGCTGCATTGGTCTGTTGTACACAGGTTTCCATCGTCACAAGTAACGGCTGTGTTCTGGCAAATGCCATTTGCGCAAGCGTCATTGGTGCAAATATTAAAGTCGTTGCAATCAACGGGCTGGTTCACACACTGTCCGTTCACGCAGTTATCAATGGTGCAGTCATTGCCGTCATCGCATGAAACAGGCGAGTTCACGCACTGCCCGTTTACGCAGGCATCATTGGTGCAGTTATCAAAATCATTGCAATTAAGCGGGGTGTAAGCGCAGCCGGCAGTTCCGCACTGATCCGTTGTGCATGGATCCCCGTCATTGCAGACCACCGGAGTGTTCTGGCACTGTCCGCTCACGCAGGCGTCATTGGTGCAAATGTCGAAGTCATTGCAGTCAACCGGTAAGTTTGAGCAGACGCCATTGCTGCAGAAATCAGTGGTGCAGGGATTATTGTCGTCACAATTCACGGGTGTGAAAAAGCAATTGGATACCGGATCGCATCCATCCGTAGTACACAGGTTTCCATCGCTGCATGCAACCTGATTATGATTACAGATACCATTGGCGCAAACATCATTCGTACATACATTGCTGTCATCGCAATTCATAGGAGCGGATATGCATCCCGCAGAAGGATTGCATTGGTCGGTAGTGCACGGATTGCCGTCATCGCATGAAACGGGAGAATTCACACAGTTGCCATTCAAGCAGGCATCAACAGTACAAATGTCATAGTCATTGCAACTAACGGGCTGATTGCTGCACTGCCCGTTTATGCAAACGTCATTCGTACAAGCGTCTCCGTCATTGCATGAAATGGGGGTATTCAGACACTGCCCGTTCACACAGGCGTCAACAGTGCAATTATCAAAGTCATCGCAGTTAATCGGAGTATAGGAGCAACCCGTTGCACCGCATTGGTCGGTGGTGCAGGCGTTGCCGTCATTGCATGTGACTGGCGTATTTTGGCACTGCCCGTTCAAGCAGGCATCATTCGTGCAAACGTCAAAGTCATTGCAATTAATCGGCTGGTTGGAACACACTCCGTTGGCGCAGTTATCATTGGTGCAGGCATTGCCGTCATTGCAGTTGATGGGAGCGTTGACACAGTTGCCGTTTACGCATTGGTCATTCGTGCACAGGTTGTTATCATTGCAGTTTCTCACAATATTTGAGCAGGTGCCGTTCTGACACACATCATCGGTGCACGGGTCGCTATCGGCACAGTTCAACGGAGTATGCTGGCATGTGCCGTTGGCACAGGCATCCGTTGTGCAGAGGTCACCGTCAGCGCAATTAACCGGTGGATTCTGGCAGATTCCATTTGAGCATATATCCGATGTGCAAAGGTCATTGTCGCTGCAGTTGAGCGAAGTGTGCTGGCAAGTGCCGCCAACGCAGGCATCGGTGGTGCACGCATTGCCATCATTGCAGTTCAGCGGAACGTTCTGGCAAACGCCATTTGCGCAAAGGTCAGTTGTGCACAGGTTATTATCATCGCAATCAAGAGGGAGATGCTGGCAAAGATCGTTTACGCATGTATCTGCCGTGCACAGATTCCCATCCGTACAACTTAAGAGAACATTTTTGCAAATACCGTTCTGGCAGAAATCCCTCGTGCACTCGTCATCATCATCGCAGTTTAAGTCCACATGCTGACAGACTCCGCCAGAGCAAAAGTCATCACTGCATGGATTGCCGTCAGCGCAATTAAGCTGGCGGTTAATGCAAATTCCATTCAGACAGAAATCGTTGGTGCACAGATCGTTGTCATTGCAGTTGATTGGGAAAAAGTTGCAGGTTCCGTCAATGCACGAACCTATCGTGCACGGGTCAGCATCGTTGCAGGCAACAGGCGAGTGCTGGCAAACACCTAACTGGCAGAAGTCCGTAGTGCAAAAATCGTTGTCGCTGCAATTGATGGGGCGGAAATCGCAGGTTCCGCTGTTGCAGGCATCATCGGTGCATAAGTCGCCATCGTTGCAGTTGGCATCGGTCGTACAGCAGATATTTATATTGACGCACACACCGCTGACACACCCGTCACTGGTGCAGGCATTGCCATCATTGCAATTGATCGGAGTGAAAACGCATCCTGTAGTTGCGTTGCAGGCATCGGTTGTGCAAGCATTATTGTCATTGCAGGTTATAGTGGTATTTGAACAGGAACCGCCATTGCAGGCATCCGTGGTGCAGGCGTTGTTGTCGTTGCACTGTGTGGCAGTAGTGCAGCAACTTGCTAACGGAGTATTCACACACAAGTTCGCAGTACACGCATCCGTAGTACATGCGTTGTTGTCATTACATTGCGTAGCTGTAGTACAACAACTGGCTATCGGAGTATTGACGCATAAGTTAGAGGTGCAGGCATCTGTGGTACATGCATTATTGTCATTACACTGTGTGGCAGTGGTGCAGCAACTGGCTATTGGCGTATTGACACATAAGTTAGCGGTGCAGGCATCCGAGGTGCATGCGTTGTTGTCGTTACATTGCGCAGCCGTGGTGCAGCAACTGGCAATTGGCGTATTGACACATAAGTTAGAGGTACAGGCATCTGATGTGCATGCGTTGTTATCATTACACTGTGTGGCAGTAGTGCAGCAACTTGCTATCGGAGTATTCACGCACAGGTTCGCAGTACACGCATCTGATGTGCATGCATTATTGTCATTACACTGCGTTGCAGTGGTGCAGCAACTGGCTATTGGGGTATTGACACATAAGTTAGCAGTGCAGGCGTCTGATGTGCATGCGTTGTTATCATTACATTGCGTTGCAGTGGTGCAGCAGCTTGCTATCGGGGTGTTGACACATAACCCGGAATTGCAATCATCAGTGGTGCACGCATTGTTATCGTTGCATTGAGTAGCTGTGGAGCAGCAGTTCGCTATCGGAGTATTCACGCACAGGTTCGCAGTACACGCATCTGATGTGCATGCATTGTTATCGTTACACTGAGTTGCAGTCGTGCAGCAGCTCGCTATTGGAGTATTGACGCACAGGTTGGCGGTACACGCATCCGATGTACATGGATTGTTATCGTTGCACTGAGTAGTGGTGGTGCAACAACTGGCAATAGGAATATTCACACACAAGTTCGCAGTGCAGGCATCTGATGTGCAGGCATTGCCATCATTGCAATCACCCGCAGTAGTGCAGCAACCGATAAGGGGGATGTTGGAACAAGTTCCGTTGTTGCAGTCATCAGCGGTACAGGCATTACTATCGTTGCAATCACCGGCCGTGGTACAGCAACTGGCGATTGGCGTATTGACACATAAGTTAGCGGTGCAGGCATCTGATGTGCAGGCATTGTTATCGTTGCATTGCGTGGCGGTAGTACAGCAGCTTGCTATCGGGGTGTTGACGCAACCTCCTGTATTGCAGCTATCGAGGGTGCAGGCATTTCCATCATTACAGTTGGAATCGTTGGGCGAATTGGAACAACCCGTCACCTGATTGCACACATCATCGGTGCATGCCACCGAATCGTTGCAATTCAAGTTGTTAGGCGTGAACTGACAACCCAGCAAGGTATCACACCTGTTATCCGTACAGGCTACTCCGTCATTACAGCTTACATTCCTGGGAAGATGACTGCAACCCAATAACGCATCGCAACCATCAAATGTGCATGCTATTCCATCATCGCAGTTTAAAGGAGTACCCGAAACGCAACCTGTAGCCGGAACACAGGTTTCAACTCCATTGCATGCATTATTGTCATTACAGGTTAATGGAGTGCCGGGGACGCAGTTGCCGGTAAGCGAATTGCAGGTTTCAATTCCGTTGCAAGCGTTATTGTCATCACAAACAACTCCCGTACAGGGGTTGACACAGTTGGGATTGGGGTTGCTGACGCATCCTGCAATCGGGTCACAAGCCTCAATGGTGCAGGTGTCCGCATCCGGGGGACAAGTCAGGGGTGTTCCGGGCACGCAACCCGAAGCAGTGTCGCAAGTTTCAACACCGTTGCAAGCGTTATTGTCATTGCATGTGAGCGGAGTGCCGGAAACACAACCCGAAGCAGGAACACAGGTTTCAACTCCGTTGCAAGCGTTATTGTCATTACATGTTAGCGGATTGCCGGAAACACAGCCCGAAGCAGGAACACAGGTTTCAACTCCGTTGCATGCATTATTGTCATTGCAGGTTAAGGGAGTGCCGGGGACGCAGTTGCCGGTAAGCGAGTTGCAGGTTTCAATTCCGTTGCAGGCGTTATTGTCATCACAAACAACTCCCGTACAGGGGTTGACACAGTTGGGATTGGGGTTGCTGACGCATCCTGCAATCGGGTCACAAGACTCAATGGTGCAGGTGTCTGCATCCGGGGGACAAGTCAGGGGTGTTCCGGGTACGCATCCGGAAGCAGGGTCGCACGTTTCAGTTCCGTTGCAAGCGTTATTGTCATTACAAGTAAGCGGAGTGCCGGGAACGCAACCGGAAATCTGATCGCAGGTTTCCACGCCATTGCATGCATTATTGTCATTACAGGTTAATGGAGTGCCGGGGACGCAGTTGCCGGTAAGCGAATTGCAGGTTTCAATTCCGTTGCAAGCGTTATTGTCATCACAAACAACTCCCGTACAGGGGTTGACACAGTTGGGATTGG
>CAZCXH010000052.1:0-11243 GCA_964502525.1 uncultured Chitinophagaceae bacterium | reverse complement strand
GCGTTATTGTCATCACAAACAACTCCCGTACAGGGGTTGACACAGTTGGGATTGGGGTTGCTGACGCATCCTGCAATCGGGTCACAAGACTCAATGGTGCAGGTGTCTGCATCCGGGGGACAAGTCAGGGGTGTTCCGGGTACGCATCCGGAAGCAGGGTCGCACGTTTCAGTTCCGTTGCAGGCATTATTGTCATTGCAGGTGAGCGGAGTGCCCGGTATGCAACCGGAAGCAGGGTCGCAGGTTTCAACTCCGTTGCAAGCGTTATTATCACTACAGCTAACCGGAATATTTTGACACGCTCCTGATACACAGGTATCATTAGTACAGGGATTGGTGTCTGCACATTGCAAATCATCGGTGCAGCCCGAAGGATCAATTTGCACCAGCCCATCATTCAACACTGTGCTTGCTGTGATATCCTCGAAAATAAAATTCACCGGATCAATGATCCGCGAGAACTCCAGTGGGGTGGGTCCATTTTCAAAAGTAACGGTGCTTTGCTGACCGGGATTGCCTACCAGATCGAAGCGCAGTGAGAAGATTACTGTCCCATCCGCAACGTCAACGCCAGCGAGCGTAGGGTCATTCCATGAAAAAGTGATAATCCCATTGCCGCTTTGTGATGTATTGAAATTGCTTATGGCTAAAGAAGGCAGCCCGAATGACGCTACTGTATCGAATGCCGCCACGGCAGGATTGAAATGAAAGGAACCCTGGATGCCGACTATATCATCAAAGTCAGTTACTCTAACTGACACGATCACCTGCGTGGATTGCGGCCCCGACACCGTATCCATTGAAAGGGTCAGCGCAGAAGCAGGGAAGGTTGCGATTCCGGTTATAATAAATGCTAAAATGTATTTGAATCCGGCAGAGAGAAACCTGGTCATGGCGGCATTATTTTACGATGAATAATTAATAATTGCAACTTTATTATAATCAGAAAAGCGCTGGCGGAAGTGGATGCTCCTTACGACAAGCGCATGCCTCAACACACTTCCGGCAACCAAGCGTAAGCTATGAAGCTTTTATGAATTATCCAAATGGCGGGAGTTATAATATCCCTGTAATTCGTAAAGGCGGGAATGACTTTCAGCCGGCACAAAAGGTTATAACCATTATCCGGCTTTATCGGTACGTAACGCTGCCATTTACCAAAGTATGGTAACGCAGAAAGCGGAAATTTTTTGCAATAATCTACTGGTATTCGTACGCGCCAATATCAGGAGAGACCAGGCCATCGCGGATATTTCCGTTGAGGTCGGTCATTACCGGAGGAGAGAGGGCTTTACCGGCATCGCGGCAGGGAGATGTTTCCTGGATGGTATAGTCGTCTTCTTCGCGCTTGGTGAAAAGTGGGTCCTGGTTGAGAATCACATCGTTGAACTCTAAGGTATCGTCAGATATACGCTTTGTTTTAAGAATGCAATTGTTAAAAATTGCTGTGAACTCAGCGCCTTCATCAAAACTAAAATCCAATTCTTCTTCCAACGATCCATATATTATTGTATTCTCAACCGTGATGCTCAATGGTGCAACGAAGAGACTGCTGTTGTCGCAAGTAAGCAGGTTGCTGATAAAAAATGAAGGCTTCTGGTGGTTGGTTGTGGATGAGCCATAATTGGCAAGGGTGCAATGCTTTATATTATAGATTCCGCCATAAGCAAATGATGTAAGATAATCTCCACTGTTGAACAGAAGGCAGTTTTCGGCATTTATAATCGCCAGCAGCCCGGAAAGCGCATTGCGAAAACTGTTTTTGATGATTGTGTTCGTAAGCAACAAATCGGGGAGGTTAGTGCCGGTGAAATTATCTGTAATGTCGCTGCAGTCATCAATTACAACCGGAATGGAACCCAGGTTGATGCCGAAATCGGAATTTTCAACCACCGCATAATTGACCATGTTGCCGGTGCTGCCCCTGAGAATAAAGATTCCAGACCATTGCCCCGGAAGGTCATTATAAAAATCTTCGAGCCTGATTCCGCGGAACACCACCGTATCTTCCTTTGAACCGTTCACAATTATTTTTCCGGTTCCGAAAATGACCAGGCTCGCGCTGCCTCCGAAATAAATCTCGGTGCCGGCACTGATCGTGAGTGTTTGCCCGGAATCAACGGCTGCCGTGTTAAGAATCACATAAGGTTTGTCGTTAATCCATGTGGAGGTGGTGATAAGAGAATCTTTAAAAAAATGCGCATCTTGCCCCCACGCTTCCAGAACCACTTTTTGCCTGTTTCCGTTGGTCATAAACATAACGCTGTCATAAACAACCATTGGGGTGTTGAATCCATTGGGGTCAATCGTTACTTCCACAAAAACATAGGTGCTGTCATTTCCATAAATCTCTAATTCGTTATAAGCATTTCCGGTCGCTCCGTCAATATTCAATCTGAAAGTGGAATCACTTGTATTGGCTAGCCAGACATTGGTTTTCACCGTGTGCTTGTTGCGGTTGTACACCTTAAAACTTAGTGTTGTGGAACCCAGCGTAGTGAAGACCGTGTCAAACGTTAGCGTGTCAGCGGAGAATTCAAGCATTGATGATGCATCCGTATCAATCACGTCCTTGCGGCAGGAAGAGGAAGAAACAATTAAAATGATCAGCGCAGCTAAGGGAAGAAACCTGAAATTCAAGCAGGGAAAATTTGGGTGTTTAACGAGAGTTTTGAAAAATAATTATGATTCGGGGATTCGATAGTAATTCGGTGATGTTTTCAAAGCAGAATGATAGCCTCCAAAATTATACAATCAAATTACTGAATCATCGAATCATCGAATTAAATCGCATAGCCCCCATCCGCCAGATACACTCCGCCCGTGCAATAGGCGGATGCTTCTGAAGCGAGGAACAAGGCAAGCCCTGCAATGTCTTCAGGGTCGCCCATGCGCTGGATGGGAGTCTTGCTGATGAAGTGGTTAAGGATGGATTCATTCTCCCACAATGCCCGGCTGAATTTGGTTTTGATAAGCCCCGGGCAAATAGCATTCACCCGGATATTGTCGCTGCCCCACTCGCGGGCCATCGCCTTGGTGAGCATGATAAGCGAAGCTTTGCTCATGCTGTAAATCCCCAGTCCGGGCGAAGGGGTCAGTCCTTCGATGCTGCTGATGTTAATGATTGAGCCGCGACCGCGCTTTTTCATTTCGCCATAGGCTGCCTTGCACAGCAAGAATGGCCCTTTCACATTCACGTCAATAATTTTATCGAAAGCGGAGTCGTCCGTTTCCGAAATCGGACCGAACACGGGATTGGCAGCCGCATTGTTGACGATGACGTCAACTCCTCCGAAATAATCTTTCGTCTTGGCTACGAGGTTTTTGATGTCTTCGGGCTGCCCCATGTGGGCGGCAATGCCAATGGCGTCAATTCCCAGTTTCTTCAGATCCGCTGCAACTTCATCCGTTGCCTCCTGCTTGCGGCTCGAAACAACCACTTTTCCACCGCCCAGCCCGAGAGATTCAGCTATTGACCTGCCGATGCCTTTGCTCGCCCCTGTAACAATGGCGATTTTACCATGCAGATTGAACTTTGAGAAAACACCCATGCGAATAGAATTTCAGCGAATATCGAAAATGTTGAAGGTTCGGCAAATTATAAAATAAATGGAATGGGCGTGATAACTTGGTGTATATCGAAAGGACACGTAAGCAGAAAAAATAAGAGGAAAGCAATTTCAGTATTCCCCTCTTCCTGAAAAAGACAATACAGGAACTAACCAAAGCTTCTTTTTTGATCAACGAGATTTTGTCTTAAAAGCGTAGAATAAGCAAGAATTTATACTGAAGCCCGCCTGCGTTCAATGAACTGCGAACAGTTTAAATGAGATATTTTAGCACTCTTATTATGAAAACCATCTTGGTCACTGGCGGTGCAGGCTTCATCGGTTCACACATTGTTGATCGCCTTTTGGAAAAAGGCTGCCGGGTGGTGTGCATTGACAATTTTGACGATCTGTATGCCGCAAAAATCAAAAAGAAAAACATCGCAGCCCATTTAAAGCACCCCAACTACCGGCTGTATAAGGAAGACGTAAGAAATGCAGGTGGTTTGAAAAAAATTTTCAGAAAACACGATTTCGATTGGGTGCTGCACCTTGCTGCCCGTGCGGGGGTAAGGTCTTCCATCGAAAACCCGAGACTGTATGAAGAAATCAATATCGGTGGAACCATCAACCTGCTTGAATGTTTGAGGAAATATCCTCCAGGCGGGCTTATTTATACATCATCTTCATCCATCTATGGCGACTCCGCGAAAGTTCCGTTTTCGGAAGAGGACAAAACCGACTTCCCGGTTTCTCCTTATGCCGCCAGCAAGAAAGCAGGGGAATTGTATTGCCATGCATATCATGCGCTCTATCAGTTTCCTGTTGCCTGCCTTCGTTTCTTTACCGTCTATGGACCCCGGCAAAGGCCCGATATGGCGATCCATTATTTCACAAGAGCCATTTTCCGTGGCGAGGCAATAAAGTTATACGGCAACGGCACTTCCAAACGCGACTACACGTACGTTGATGACATAACAAGCGGGATACTCAGCCTCATCAACAGGAATTTTGATTTTGAAATCATCAATCTCGGCAATTCGAAAACCGTTGAGCTGCGTTACCTGGTTTCATTGATAGAAAATAATCTGAACAAAAAAGCGAGAATCAAATGGCTTCCTGACCAACCGGGAGATGTGCCGTTGACTTGCGCTGATACCTCAAAAGCGAAAAGGTTGTTCAATTACAACCCGGAAACAAACATGGAGGAAGGCATCCAAAAGTTTGTGCAGTGGTTTCTAAAAGAACAAAAATAGGTTGGTTTGTAAACGATGCTTGCAGGAGCAAGCCTTGAAAGTTTCGGTAATTTTATCGCGCGTCTTCATCATCTTTTAACCCAATTATGATTGCCGCTCTCCCTATCAGCTTCAACCGCCAATCCCATTCCAACGAAAAACTTCTCGGGCTGTACAAAGCCATCCTTCTCCCCCGCAGGATAGAAGAAAAAATGCTGCTGTTGTTGCGGCAGGGGAAAGTGAGCAAATGGTTTTCGGGAATCGGACAGGAGGCAATTTCCGTAGGTATTACGCAGGCGCTGCACGAAAATGAGTATGTTCTTCCGCTGCATAGAAATCTTGGAGTGTTCACCTCGCGCAATATGCCATTGGAAAGATTGTTCATGCAATGGCAGGGAAAGAAAAGAGGTTTTTCACAAGGGCGCGAGCGCTCCTTCCATTTTGGCACGAATGAATATCACATCGTGGGGATGATCTCGCATCTCGGTCCCCAACTGTGCGTGGCGAACGGGATTGCGCTTGCCCATAAATTAAGGAATGAAAAGAAGATTTCTGTGGCGTTCACCGGAGAAGGCGGTACCAGCGAAGGAGATTTTCATGAAGCTCTTAATGTGGCTTCTGTATGGAAGCTCCCTGTGATTTTCATTATCGAGAACAACGGCTACGGCCTTTCAACACCATCGAGCGAGCAATACAACTGCGAAAAATTGGTTGACCGCGCCATCGGCTACGGCATGAAAAGCGCGAGGATTGACGGGAACAATATTCTTGAAGTGTATCATACAATTTCCGGTATCGCCAGGGACATCCGTGAGAACCCTGAGCCATGGCTCATCGAGTGCATGACGTTCCGCATGAGGGGGCATGAAGAGGCATCGGGTGTGAAATATGTTCCCAAAGAATATTTTGAAGAGTGGGGCAAGAAAGACCCGGTTAAAAATTATGAGCAGTATTTATTTGATGAAGGAATATTGAATGAACAGCTTCAGAATGAAATCAAAAACGCGATTGACGCGGAAATCGAAAAGGGTCTGAAAATCGCATTTGACGAGCCATCGGTTACGCCCGACACCGAAAAGGAACTCGCTGATGTTTACAAACCTCATCAGCAAACTGTTATTCATCCAGCCGATTCCAAAAAATCGGAAAAGCGCTTGGTGGATGCCATTTCGGATGGACTTCGATTAGCAATGCGAAAACATCCTAACCTTATCCTGATGGGACAGGATATTGCAGAATATGGTGGAGTGTTTAAGGTGACTGAAAACTTCGTGCAGGAATTCGGACGAGAGCGCGTTCGCAATACTCCGCTTTGCGAATCAGCGATTCTGGGCGCAGGACTTGGATTATCGGTGGGCGGAATAAAGGCGGTGATTGAGATGCAATTTGCCGATTTTGTGTCAAGCGGATTCACACAGGTGGTGAATAACCTCGCCAAAATTCACTACCGGTGGGGACAGAATGCCGATGTTGTAGTTCGGATGCCTACCGGAGCGGGAGTGGGCGCAGGACCCTTCCATTCCCAGTCGAATGAAGCCTGGTTTTTTCACACACCGGGACTGAAAGTGGTTTACCCGTCATCGCCTCATGATGCAAAAGGTCTTCTGCTTGCAAGCATTGAGGATCCCAACCCGGTGATGTTCTTTGAGCATAAATTTTTATACCGCAGCATCAGCGGGGAAATTCCCGATGATTATTATACTGTTGAACTTGGGAAAGCGAAACTGATTAACGAGGGAGAAGACGTTTCCGTCATCACCTACGGGCTTGGCGTGCATTGGGCGAAGGACGCATTGAAAGAACAGCCGGAAGTTTCAGCCGAACTGCTTGACCTGCGCACGTTGCTGCCATTGGATTATGCCGCCATTGAAACCACCGTGAAGAAAACCGGCCGCGTTATCGTGCTGCATGAAGATACGCTGACAGGCGGCATTGGTGCTGAGATAGCCGCATGGATTGGCGAGCATTGTTTTGAATATCTGGATGCGCCTGTTGTTCGTTCGGCAAGCCTTGATACACCGGTGCCGTTTGCGTCATCGCTTGAATGGAATTTCCTGCCGAAGGAGAGATTCAAGAGGCAGTTGAAGGAACTTCTGGAGTTCTGAATATCGCGTGGTTAGAAGGGTCAACGCGTCAGCCGAAACGATTAAGCCACCTTCAGCCTGTTCACCCGCTCCCTGCTCATCTTCTCGATGCAAAATTCAGCGGTCACTGTGAATGACCTTACTTCCTTTTGCGAAGGCAACTCGAACATGGCATCGGTCATGATGTTTTCGCAAATGGAGCGAAGTCCACGCGCGCCCAGCTTGAATTCGTAAGCCATATCAACGATGTAATCAAGGGCTTCTTCATCAAAAGCAAGTTCAACGCCTTCCAACTGCATCAGCTTCTGATATTGACGCACCAATGCGTTCTTTGGATCAGTAAGGATGGCGCGCAAGGCCTTCTTGTCGAGCGGATTCAGATAAGCCAGCACCGGCAGCCTTCCTATCAATTCGGGTATCAGACCGAATGACTTTAAATCTTTCGGGCTGATATATTGCAATAAGTTATCGTGCTGAACCCTGTCTTTCTTATCGGTTCTGAAGCCAATGGCGCGTGTCTGCAAACGATGCTGTATGATTTTATCAATGCCGTCAAATGCGCCTCCGCAAATAAAGAGGATATTGCGCGTATTAATCTTAATCATCTTCTGTTCAGGGTGTTTGCGTCCGCCCTGCGGAGGAACAAACACTTCAGAACCTTCAAGCAGTTTAAGCAGCGCCTGTTGCACACCTTCACCGGAAACATCCCTCGTGATGGACGGATTGTCTCCTTTGCGCGCAATCTTGTCAATCTCGTCAATATAAACGATCCCCTTCTCCGCCATCTTGGAATCGTAGTTGCAGATTTGCAACAGTCTTGTTAGAATACTCTCAACGTCTTCGCCAACGTAACCTGCTTCTGTGAAAACGGTAGCATCCACAATTGCAAATGGCACATTTAAAAATCGGGCAATTGAGCGCGCAAGCAAAGTTTTCCCCGTGCCGGTTTCACCGACAATAACAATGTTTGATTTTTCAATTTCCACGTCATCATCGTTGCGCTGGTTGAGTCTTTTGTAGTGATTGTAAACTGCAACCGACAGAATCTTTTTCGCTTCCTCCTGCCCGATCACGTAGTCGTTAAGGAATTTGAAAATTTCCTTGGGCTTGATGGTTTTGGGAAGATTGAAGAAAAACTTTTTGTTCTGCTGGTAAAGCTCTTCGTCCATGATCTGCTGCGCCTGCGCGATGCAGTTCTCGCAGATGTGTCCCTCGATTCCCGCAATGAGGATATTTGTTTCCTCCTTGCTCCTTCCGCAAAACGAGCACTTGTAGCCTCTCTCTTTGCTCATCGGTTATTTTTAATTGGGTAAAGTTAATGACTAACAGGTAAAAGGGAAAACATTGTTTGGAAAATTAGAGGGAACTTCCTGCTGCTTTCTTTTCTCCGTACAGAAACTTCTATCGGAGAATTACCGGAGTCTTGCTTGCTTCATCCGCATTGTTTGAAAATGCAGGT
This sequence comes from uncultured Chitinophagaceae bacterium, assembly GCA_964502525.1. Classification (GTDB taxonomy): domain Bacteria; phylum Bacteroidota; class Bacteroidia; order Chitinophagales; family CAIOSU01; genus DATLYB01. The sequence goes on along the minus strand of CAZCXH010000052.1, from coordinate 2,917 downwards.
ATCGTCCCGGTAGATTATGTGTTTTCCCAATGTTTTCCCCAACTGGCCGGCAGATCGGAAGAGTGGTGCAGGCGAATACTTGCAATAAATTCGCCCCGTCTTCACCATTTGGTTGGTACAAGGAAAGGGCAGGGACAGGTTTTGCACACGATCCTCTCACTTACAACGCACACCCAATTAGCTCGCTTGCTTTTTCACAATCACGCTTGCATTGTGCCCGCCAAATCCGAAGGTGTTGCTCAATGCGGCTTTTACGCTTCGCTGCTGCGCTTTGTGGAAAGTGAAATTCAATTGGTTGTCTAGTTGGGGATCATCCGTAAAATGATTGATGGTTGGTGGAACCACATCGTTTTTCACCGCAAGAACGCTTGCAATCGCCTCCACAGCTCCCGCTGCACCCAGCAGGTGCCCGGTCATGGATTTGGTGGAACTGATGTTCAGCTTGTAAGCATGCTCGCCAAAAACCTTCTTGATGGCGAGCGTTTCCGCAATGTCGCCAAGCGGTGTGGAGGTTCCGTGAACGTTGATGTAGTCAATGTCTTCTGCTTTCAGGTTGCCGTCTTCCAGTGCCTGCTTCATCACGTTCATGGCGCCTAAGCCATCGGGATGCGGTGCGGTAAGGTGATAGGCATCGGCAGTCAATCCACCGCCCGCCACTTCAGCATATATTTTGGCGCCCCTCGCATTGGCATGTTCAAGGTTTTCCAGAATCAGCGCCCCCGCTCCTTCGCCCAAAACAAAGCCATCTCTGTCCTGATCAAACGGGCGCGATGCTGTCGCGGGATCATCATTTCTCTGCGAAAGGGCTTTCATCGCAGAAAAGCCGCCAATGCCTGACTCGCAAACCGCAGCTTCCGAACCGCCCGTCACGATTACTTTCGCTTTGCCAAGCCGGATATAATTGAACGCATCAATAATGGCGTGGGTGGATGAGGCGCAGGCTGAAACGGTGGCAAAATTCACCCCGCGAAAACCATACCTGATGGAGATGTGTCCGGCTGCGATATCAACGATCATTTTAGGAATGAAGAATGGATTGAAACGCGGCTCCCGGTTTCCTGTGAAAAAGCCTTCCATCTCGGTATCAAACGTCTTGATGCCCCCGATTCCAGAACCCCAAATCACTCCTATGCGGTCTTTGTCAATCTTTTCAAGATCAAACTCAGCGTCTTTGATGGCTTCATCAGCCGCTGCAAGCGCAAAATGCACAAAACGGTCAAGCTTCCTGATTTCCTTTTTATCCAGAAAGTAAGAGGGGTCGAACTCCTTCACCTCGCAGGCGAAGCGGGTTTTGAATCTGGAGGCATCAAACTGGGTAATAGGTGCGGCTCCGTTTTTGCCCGATAGAAGCCCGCTCCAAAAATCATTGACGCTGTTTCCTAAAGGCGTCACAGCCCCCAAGCCGGTCACAACGACTCTTGGAAAAGGCATGTCGTAAGGGTTAAGGTTACTTTGCGTGTTGCTCGAGGTAGGCTATTGCCTGCCCTACGGTGGAGATAGTTTCAGCCTGTTCGTCAGGTATGGATATGTTGAACTCCTTCTCGAACTCCATGATAAGTTCAACGGTATCCAATGAGTCAGCGCCCAAGTCGTTGGTGAAGCTGGCTTCATTGGTCACAGCGCTCTCTTCCACTCCCAGCTTATCAACGATTATTTTCTTCACTCTTGCTGATATATCTGACATAGTTTCTCGCTTTTGGTTTTGAAATGCAGGTGCAAAGTAACCGATTTAAGAACATATAACCAAACCATGAATGATGTCCGATAGAGTCAGGTTGTCCATTAAACTTAACGCAAATGAAAACCCTCTGCCTTTGTCAATGAATAGGAGTCTGTGTTCTTATGCTGACGATTTCCGCGTTTACTGTTAGTGAAAAATCAAGCTAAAACACACTGTGCGCGCTGGTGCAGGTTGACTCCGCAGACTGGGTGCACCTTCATCCCGAAGGGTTCTTTGACGCCAGTCCGGAGGCAATGGACGTTCTTGCCAGTGGATATTATGCGGATGAATTTGCCTCCTTAAAGGACAAGTATTGGGTGCCGGGGCTATGGGAAAAAGTGATGAAAGGCAAACGGATTCCATGAAAGCAGATTTGACAACTTTTAATAAGTTGTCAAATCTTGCCTACTTGAATTTGTCGTACCCCCGCTCTACCGCGAGATTGCATCTCGTGGAAAAAATGAGGCAAGATTGCATCTTCATGCGTTGGCAACGAGCTGCAAGAAGGCATAAAGCGCAAAGCCGCGCCTCTATTCTTGCGGCAGAGACAGGCGCCCTTCGCTAAAACCGGAGGGCGCTTTTGGTTTTTCGTAAATGAATTAGCTTTACTTAAAACACTTCGTTTATGGATTTGAAATTGAAAAAACGGGCAATAAAAGCAAGGATTGACAAAACGGATGACGAGAAGGCATTATGGGCAATCGCCCGTATTTTAAACTTAGACCAAAACGAGCTGGAGTGGCACAAGCAGGAAGTGAAAGAGCGCTTTGCCGATTATGAGCGCAACCCGCAAAATGTGATAAGCTGGAAAGAAATCAAAAAGAAGTGGAAGGATGAAGTATGAAATCGTTTTTACGCAGCAGGCGTACAGCGATTTGGAACTGGCTTTTGCATGGTATGAAAACGAGCGGGCGGGTCTGGGATGGGAGTTTAGAAATGAAATTGCGCTGGCAGTTGATAAAATCAGCGATGAGCGTGTAAGCTACCAAATTTATAGCGGAGCTGCGCGAAAAATTCAGATGGCGCGCTTTCCGTATCATCTTTATTACAAGAAATATCCGCGAACGTTTGTACTGTCTAACAACGGACTGCTTGACAACCGGACTGCTTGACGACTTGGAGAGAGCAAGGATATTTCGCCAAATCGAGTAGGAAGGTGACGGACGTGTCCGCCCGTCACCAGTCCTCTCACACCAC
>CAZCXH010000051.1:0-29875 GCA_964502525.1 uncultured Chitinophagaceae bacterium | reverse complement strand
TTACTTTTCAAGTAGCTCCTTTGCCCTTGTCCTATTTTTGATGCGATTGCCCTGTCGAACTTATGCCAAATAATATCAGATGGCATCGGTTTGGCAGACGGCCAGATATGCTGAATTATAGTTTTTTTTTGAGATACTCTGTCTCGATCCTGATTTATACCAGTATCCAAACTAACAGTACCAATTTGCAATTAGCCTCCTGAAAGTATGACTGATCTATACTCAGGCGCCCGCTGATGCCACCGGCTTCAGTCCCGAAGGCAGCACATCGGGAATGCGCGGCTTGAAGCTTTCATCGGTCAGGGTTTTGAGAAAGTCCACAAGCCGGTCTAATTCCTCATTGCTCAGCTCGGGTGTCCAGATGTGCCAGTGGATTTTCAGGTCTTCGTCTGACGCCACCGCATGTCCCCTGCCTTTTGTATAAAATTCCACCGCCTCACGCAGCGTGGCGAAGCGTCCTGAGTGCATATAGGGCGCGGTTTTGTCAATGTTTCTGAGGCCCGGCACTTTAAATCCCGCGCGCAGGCTGGTGTCATTAAAAGTTTTTTCCGCTCCGATGTCGCGAGGCAGCCCTTCGGGTTCAGGCGTTCCCAAAACTGCGATTTGCTGATTGGTGAAAAGCGGGGGCGTGTGACATTCCGCGCAGCGGGCAACGAATGACCGGAAAATATTCAATCCTTCAATTTCCTTTTCGTTCAGCGCCTGATGATAGCCGTGCGCGTATTGGTCATAACGGCTGTTGAGGGAAACGAGTGACGTTTCAAAGGCTGCAATGGCAGTGAAAATTTCATGCAGGGTAATGTTACCATGTTGTCGTTGCTGAAACGCCTCTTTGAAAAGACGCTGGTACTGCGGTATTCCGTTAAGCGTGGCGAGTAATTGCTCAGGCGTGTTTCCCATTTCGTTTTCAGCGAAGAGCGGACCTTCCATTTGCTTTTCGAGGCTGCCCGCCCTTGCATCCCAGAAAAAAGATTTTAAAAAGGCTGCGTTCCACAGGCTGGGCGCTGAGCGGCTCACCTGGGTTTTAAGAATGCCGATGCTTCTGTCCATGCCATCACTGAATCCCAAATCGGGATGGTGGCAATTGGCGCACGACAGCGAAGAGTCGGCTGATAAAATCGGGTCAAAAAAAAGATACCGGCCGAGGTCAATCTGCTGGGGCGTGAATCCATCGCGCGCTTCCGGCAACGCGGTTTTTAGTCCGCCCACTCCACCGTTTTGCAAGGATGCATATTGCTGATACAGCGAGCGCAGCCTGCAGCGGTTTTGCGCATCCAGCTCAAATCCCGGTGGGCAGTGGCAGGCAAGCTGAATGGAGTCAGACTTTGGCATTAACGCGATAGACACCAATGCTGCCACGCAAAAAATAATCAGGATGGGAAAATGATATTTTTTCACCATGTTTTTGGTGAGCGGAAGAAACGCCTATTTTTCCTAACGCTCATTTGATTCATCCTGCCGGCACCGCTTCCTTTTTCACCTGCACCCGCATGGAGTTTACTTTAGCGCGCTGATTTCTGATTTGTTCCGACTTGCGGTTGCGGAAACTCATCTTCAGAAATGTTTTGATCAGCGACCGGTCAATCAGCATCCAGCGCAGGATGACTTTGGAGAGGTTAAAGAAATTGAAAAAAGAATCCATGATTTCTTTCCGCGCCCTGATTGCTTCTTCGTGCGTGTAGTGTTTGAATTTAACCGAGGGGATATCTTTCCTGAGATTATCCCAGTGCATGGAGGCTCTGCCTTCCGCGCTGAGTTCCTTGTAGAGCGGAGTGCCGGGCCATGCGGTCATGAAAAACACTCTTACAAAATCAGCTTTGATGGCTTTCAGTTCTTTGATTAAGCGTTTGTGGTAGTCGTTCTTGTGATGATCCAGCCCGAGAATGGTGGACGCGATGACCGCGAGCTTGTGCCGGTGAATTTTTTGAATCGCTTCCTTATAGTTCACCCCGATGTTGTGTTTTTTGTTGATGGAACTCAGGCTGTCTTCATCCGAGGCTTCGAAGCCGATGAACACCGCTTTGCATCCTGCCTGGTACATCAAATCCATCAGTTCCGGCTGTTCCGCCAGCTTGACGGTGGACTGGCATCCCCACAAAAAATTGAATTTGCGGTCAATCATTTTTCGCAGCAGCGCCTTCCGGTCTTCAAAATCCTTTTCCGAATAGCCGATAAAATTTTCATCCGTTACAATGACGATTTGATTTCCGCGCAGCGATTCCATATCCTCCAGAATCGTCTCATGCGGAATGGCGCGGTACTTCCGGTTTTTGTAAACTGTGAGATAGCAGAAGGAACAGTGATAGGGACAGCCCCGTGACGTCATCAATGAGGGATAATGATAATTCTGATGGATATACCTGCGGTCGGGCGTGCCGAGGTTTTCGAGCGACACGCTCATTTTTCCGAAATAAGTTTTTTGAATGCATCCTTTTTCGAAATCGGCAAGAAACTCTTTCCAGGGAGTTTCACCTTCGCCCAGCACCACGCTGTCGGCATGTTGCAGCGCCTCCTCCGTCATGGCGGTAGCGTGCGCTCCGCCCATCACCACCGTGATGCCCCTTTCGCGAAGCCGGTCAGCCAGCCGGTAAGCGCGCGTGATGCCTGATGATAATGGCGAAAATGCAACTATATCGGCATCCACCGCATCGGGGTCCATATCCTCGCCCACATACTCATCATACATCGTGATTTCGTAATTGGGTGGAGTGTGCCTTGCGAGATATGCCAATGCCAGCGGGCTGTACAGCATTTCAGTTCCGACATTCTCCTTCGCATGTGACGGGTAACATAATGCCAGCTTATACATTTGAAACTATTAAGTGAAAAAATAATTACAGTTATGCATCACCTGCTAATCACCATCTTCCCCGCCCCGATGAGATTTTCCCTGCTCACTACTCTGTAGAAATACATTCCTGCTGAAAGATTTTCCGCTGAGAGAACAGTGGCGCCTCTGGTGATATTATTGACGCGCATCACCTCCTTTCCGGTGAGGTCGTGAACGGTTAAAACGGCATGGATTGCGCTTCCGGAAGAATTATTTATCGTCAGTATGGTATGCCCGGAAAACGGATTGGGCGCAAGCGTTGCGGAAACCCCGCCTGCACGGATATTTTGAACCGCGCTGATTTTATCCACGTACACCGCTGCGCTTCCCGCTGTCGTATCCACCATGAAATTCAATCCTGTGAATACGCTGTCGCCTGCGGTAACAGTTACATAATAAGTTGAATCCATCGGCAAGCCGGGAATGTCCACCGTTATTCTGTAATCTCCCGGCTCCACGTCCGCAAACGAATAGCTGCCGTTCTGGTCGGAAGCGGCAAACGCCATCACATCGCCTGAAAGATTTTCTAGCATCACGCGTGCGCCCGCTACGGGAAAAGCGCCTTCCGTTTTCGGTCCTCCAATGCCGTATTGAAGGATTCCGCTGATGATGGCGTTGCCAATCATGTTGGGCAGTTGCGTGAGGAAGATGCTTGCCAGCACCGTGTCCACGCAATAGGTGCTGATGGGCGTGCCGTTCATCCAATAGCTCACGCTGCCGTTGTAAGTGGGAATGCAGCCCGGACATCCGGTGAGGCTCGCCTGCGCGGAAACAAGATAGCTGCCCGCATACACGTTGATGAATACATAGTAGCCTGAACTGTTGATGGCAACCGAGTCAACGATTTGCAGCGGGGTGAGGCTGTTGATGAACTGGTAGAGATACGCCATGCCGCCCGTTACGGCATTGCCGCTGCTGTCGGCAATGGTGCCCATGATTTTTGCATAGATGGAACAGGTGGTGTCCACCACATATTCAACTGATTTGATATTATTATTCACATCGGCATGAACCGTAGCGAGCGGATACCCGATGCCGTTTGCCATGTACATGTAATTGTTGGATGTTTCACGCCTCAGCTCCATCTGGAAAACCGTCAGCGAGTTGAGCGTGGCGACAATGCTGTCAATGTGCGTAACGGTTTCGCGGATGCGGATGACATCCGTAAAATTGCCGAAGGGAGTGCTCAGGCTGCCCCATGCATCGCAGGTCAGTGTTTTGTAACGCCTCGTAATCCAGGTGGAGTCAATGTTGGCGGGAACATCGCCCACAAACAACTGCCAGCGTGAAGTGTCGGTGAATGACGTGCCGTAAGTTGCAGGAGCGCCAATGAGCAATTCGGGAGGGCTGGTATGCACAGGTCTGTTTGCAAAGGCGCCTTCAATTGCCTGGAAGCCGATAACCCACAATCCGGTGGTGTCGCTGCGCCAGAATGTGTATCCGTCATCTCCGGCATACACAGGCGCGCCACCGTAAAGCACTCCAAAAAATTCCGCAGGACCGAAAGTGTAAATGTTGGAAGCCGGAAATTCCGATTGATAGCCGGTGATGGCGGTGGAGTCGTAAACGGCAGCCTTGAAGTAGTGGTTCGTGAGCGAGGTGAAATCCCACGACTGCTGCGCACTGCCCGGCAAGCCGAGCGAGATGCCGGGAGAGGTGTCATTGCCCAGCACAAATGATTTTCCCGCAGCAGGCAAATCAGCGCCCGTGAGGGTGATGGGTGATTGAGCCGATGCAGAAAGAACAAAGCAGGCTGTGGAGAACAATAGGATTTTTTTCACAATGAAAATTTTTGAAGCGTCAATGGTACGGAAAATAAGCAGGCGGAACAATGATGCAGGTCACCCTTTGTGATTTCTTTTATTCTGATATTTCCGGCTCAGGTTTCTGCTTAAATCAGATTATGAAAACCTATGAGTCGCTTTCAAAGGAAGAGTTGCGCGAGCTGCTCATCTCCAACTGGATGACGCACGATGCCATGTGGCTGATGAACACCGCCCGTCAGCGTGGCATGGAAGCCACCAACGCCATCAATAAAAATTCGGTGAAGATGATGTCGCGCATAGAAGCGAAGCGCATCAAAAAACTGCTGGGGGTTGAAAATCCAAAGACTTTTGATGAACTGAAGGTATTCATTCAGACGGGATTCCAAATCATCCGCGGCAATTTCATGAGTTTCGAATTTGAGTTTCTGCCACCCGCCACCATACTGTGGAAAGTGCCTCAATGCTTCGCTTATGATGGCGTGAAGCGAATTGGATTAATCGAACAGTATGATTGCGGCATCGTTGACCGCCTGCTGGGCTGGTTTGACGAGTTTGGAGTGTCGTACCAAATGTTTCCCGCGTTTAACGGCTGCCTGAAACATGCCAACGGCAAATGTGAAATGAGGTTTGATGTGAAATTCCCCTGACACAGATTATTTTGCACTCCCTTATCCTTGCCGAAATGATTTTTCTCAACTCCTTATGTCCAACTCCCCTTCATAAACTACACCAGAGGTGGGCGTTTCATGCAGTTCGATTTTTTTCAAAGCAGGTATCGCAGGCTTAATGTTGTTCCACAGCCAGACCGCAATGGCTTCGCAGGTGGGGTTTTCAAGACCTTTGACATTATTCATCAGTTGGTGGTCTATTTTGTTGATGACGGGATTTACCACCTTCTTGATTTCAGCAAAATCCATCACCCACGCTTTCTCCTTGTCGAGACTCCCCTCAATAAAAACCACCAGCCTGTAAGTGTGCCCGTGAATTTCCCGGCACTTATGTTCTTTGGGAACGTTAGGCAGGAAGTGGGCTGAATCGAAAGTAAATTGCTTGAAGACTATCATTTCAGACAGCTAAAATCCAGATGATTTACCCTTGGCATTTCATCACCCCTCCAATGCAGCCGCACCGCTCACGATTTCAGTAAGCTCAGTGGTGATGGCAGCCTGGCGGGCGCGGTTGTAGGAAATCTTCAGGTCGCGCAGCAGTTCGTTGGCATTGTCCGAAGCTTTATCCATCGCGGTCATGCGGGCGCCATGCTCGGAAGCATTATTGTCGAGGATGGCTTTGTAGAATTGGGTCTTGAGGATTTTCGGAACGAGGTACTCAACAATTTCTTTCTTGTCAGGCTCGTAAATGAAATCGGGAACCTTCTTCTTTTTTACCGATGCGGGTGTTTCCGCTTTCGGAATCGGAAGGAACTGCTCGGTGGTGAAAATCTGCGTGGCTGCGTTTTTGAATTTGCTGTAAACAATTTCCACCCGGTCGAACTTTCCGGTGAGAAAACCATTCATCGCATAATCCGCAGCTTTGGATACGTTCCCGAAGCTGAGATGCGTGAACAAACCCAGAAAATCTTTATTGACGGGATTGGATTCGCGCTTGAAATATCCGTAGCCCTTGTTCCCAATCGTCATGATTTCAACTTTGCCCTGCCTCGCCAGATCTTTGTATTTATCCTGCACGACTGAGCGAGCCATCTTAATCAAATTGGAGTTGAATCCACCGCACAATCCCTTATCGGAAGTGATGAGTATGATGAGTACATTTTTCACTTCACGCGGTTTTGCAAAACCGATTTCAATATCGCCCTCACCTCCCGAAATGATGTTGTTCAGCATCTCCGTCAGCTTGCCGGAATAAGGACGCATCTGTGTAATGGCATCCTGCGCCCTCCTCAACTTTGCAGCCGACACCATCTTCATGGCTTTGGTAATCTGCTGCGTGGAAATCACCGATGAAATTCGGGTTCTTACTTCTTTTAGTTTGCCACCGGGCATTTTTTCTTTATTAGCTGCAAGCTACAAGCCGCAAGCCGCAAGCTTTTGCTGCGGTGGCGGATGATGCCCGCGATTATTTATTACTCTTTTCAATTGTTGTGATAAATGCTTGAATCATTTTTTGTACTTCTTCCAGAATTCCAAAACACTCAGAAAGTTGTTTCTCCATCGCAAATGCAAGTTCTTTTACAATTAAAAGCTGCGTTTCAACTTCAAACGATGAACCCAATGCGATTTCAAGAAACCGCACATGGTCTTTATCACTTTTCCTGCTACTGCCTTCTGCAATATTTGAAGGAACTGAAACTGCCGCTCTCCTCAATTGAGATGTAAGTCCGAACTTTTCTTTATCCGGCAACAACTCTGTTAATTTATAGACTTCAACTACCAGCTTCATTGCTTTCTGCCAAACCGTAAGTTGTTTGAAATTTTTCATTCTGCTTGCGGCTTGAAGCTATAGGCTTGCAGCTACTTAGAAAACTTATCAGCCAGCTCCTTCGCCAACCCTTCTATCTGCTTAATCACCTCATCCTTGAACTCACCAGCCCTCAGCGAATCCAGTTCCTTGCGGAAGCGGGCTTCCATCTGGTGATGAAATTCCGTTTCAAATTCCTTGATTTTGTTCACAGGCACCTTGCCGAGCAAGCCTTTTGTTCCGCAGTAAATAATCGCAATCTGATTTTCCACCTTCATCGGTGAATGCAGATTCTGCTTCAGGATTTCCACGTTACGCGCGCCTTTGTCAAGCACAGCTTTTGTTGCCGCATCCAGGTCGGAGCCGAATTTTGAGAACGCCTCCAACTCGCGATACTGAGCCTGGTCGAGCTTCAGCGTGCCTGCCACTTTCTTCATGGATTTAATCTGAGCGTCACCGCCCACGCGCGATACGGAGATACCTACGTTGATCGCAGGGCGAACGCCCGAGTTGAACAAATTTGTTTCCAGGAATATTTGCCCATCAGTAATCGAAATCACGTTGGTGGGGATGTATGCAGAAACGTCACCCGCCTGCGTTTCAATAATCGGCAGCGCGGTGAGCGAGCCGCCACCTTTTACCATCGGCTTCAGCACATCAGGTAAATCATTCATATTTTTCGCCACCTCATCCTTCTCAATCACTTTCGCAGCGCGCTCCAGCAACCGGGAGTGCAGGTAAAACACGTCACCCGGATAGGCTTCGCGTCCCGGAGGGCGCTTCAGCAGCAGCGACACTTCACGGTAAGACACCGCCTGCTTCGACAAGTCGTCATAAATAATGAGAGCGGGACGACCGGTGTCGCGGAAATATTCGCCAATGGCGCATCCCGCAAACGGAGCATAAACCTGAAGCGGAGCCGGATCCGATGCAGTCGCAGCCACGATTACCGTGTAAGCCATCGCACCGTAATCTTCGAATGTCTTTGCTACGTTGGCAACGGTGGATGCTTTTTGTCCGCAGGCGACATAGATGCAGAAAACAGGCTGTCCCTTGTCGTAAAATTCCTTTTGATTAATAATGGTGTCAATCGCGATGGCAGTCTTTCCGGTTTGGCGGTCACCGATAATCAGCTCGCGCTGTCCGCGACCGATGGGAATCATCGCGTCAATCGGCTTGATACCCGTTTGCAGCGGCTCTTTTACCGGCTGGCGGTAAATCACGCCCGGAGCTTTGCGCTCAAGCGGCATGTCATAGAGCTTGCCTTGGATGGGGCCTTTGCCGTCAATGGGCTGACCGAGCGTGTTCACCACACGGCCAACCATCCCTTCGCCCACGCTGATGGACGCAATCACGCCCGTTCTGCGCACGGTGTCGCCTTCCTTTATTTCCTGCGAGGGACCCATGAGTACCACGCCCACGTTGTCTTCTTCAAGGTTGAGCGCGATGGCGCGGATGCCGTTTTCAAATTCCACCAACTCACCCGCCTGCACTTTCGTAAGCCCGTACACGCGAGCGATGCCGTCACCGACTTCGAGCACGGTGCCGACTTCTTCCAGCTCGGATTCCGACTTGAATCCTGAAAGCTGCGCCTTGAGAATCGCAGAGATTTCGTCAGCTTTTACTTCTACCATTGTTTTGTCTTTTTGATTTCCGTTAACGTAATTGCTTAAGGTATTCATTGCTTTCCAAGCCTTTCTTGAGAACATTCACCTGCCTTGCGATGCTCGCGTCATATTGCTTGTCGCCATATTGCAGCACAAACCCACCGAGCAGCGCTTCGTCCACTTCGGTGGTGAGGCTGATGTTTTCCAACTGCGCCTGCTGCTTCAGCTTGTTGAGCAGCGCGTCAATCTGCGCCTGCTCCAAAGGCGCGGCAGACGTGATTTTCACCTGCGTGATGCGTTTGTATTCATCATACTGAAACAGGAAACTTTCTGCGACATCCTTCACATACACCTCCCTGCTTTTTTTCAGCAACAATTTCAAAAACTGCATCGTGAGATCAGTCACATTCCCTCCGAGCGCTGATTGAATGGCATTCATCTTCCGGTCGGTACTGATAAGCGGACTTTCCAGCATGTGGCTGAAATCTTTGCTTGCCTTCACTACCTTCGACAAGTACAACTGGTCTTTGTGCACTTCATCCAGCCTTCCCTTCTCGACCGCAAAGTCAAGCAGCGCTTTGGCGTAACGTGATGCAAGTTTGATGGCGGACATGAAAACGGTTTACGGTTTACGGTTTACATGTTTACGGATGCGAATGTTGTTTACCGCTGGGATTTCCAACAATTGTAAACGTGTAAACCGTAAACGTGTAAACATTTTTAATTCAATTTCATTTCATCCACCAAATCTTTCACAAAAGCATCATGCGCCTGCTTCTCCTTCAGTTCGCGCTTCAGAATTCTCTGCGAAAGCTCGATGGCAAGCAGACCAACCCGGTTTTTCACCTCGGTGAGCGCAGCCATCTTCTGGTTTTCGATTTCCAGCTTGGCGTTGACAACAATCTTTTGCGCTTCTTCCTTCGCCTTTTCCTTCGCTTCATGGATCAGCTTGTCACTGGTTTCGCGGGCCTCTTTCAAAATATGAGCGCGCTCTTCCTTCGCTTCAGCGAGAATCTTCTCGTTATCGGATTTCAGCTTCGCCATTTCCTCGCGGGCTTTTTCAGCCTGGTGCAAGGAGTTGGAGATGGACTGCTCCCGGTCATCGAGCGCCTTCAGAATCGGCTTCCACGCGAACTTTTTCAGAATGAAGAACACGGTTCCAAACGCGATCAGCGTCCAGATGATTAGCCCCGGATCGGGATTGATTAGATTTTTCATGGCTAGTGATTTTTGAACGTTAAACGTTAATAGGCTAAGAGTTAACCGGAAGTCTCACGGTCAACTGTCAACGAACAACGATTAACTGACTATCCCAACGCCATGAAGCAAATCACCGCTCCGAACAGCGCAACGCCTTCGATGAGCGCAGCGAGGATGATGGAAGCGGTGCGGATATCGCCACCGGCTTCGGGTTGGCGCGCAATGGCTTCGGCAGCGCTGCCGCCAATTTTGCCGATGCCGAGCCCCGTGCCGAGCACTACGAGTCCTACTCCGATACCTGCCCCAATGGGGCCTACGGTTTCTAATGCGAGAAAAATGGTTGATAGCAACATTTGATTATTGATTTATGGTTAAAAAATATTTTTCATCAGTGATGCGCAGGTTCTTCCACCGCCTGACCAATGAACAATGCCGTCAGAAAGGTGAAGATATATGCCTGCAACACGCAGACAAATAATTTAATCAGGTACATGAAAATGGTGAACGCCACCACCCCAGCGCCTAATCCCAATGTTCCCGCTGTCCCGGCTTCAGGCCCCAGAATGAACATGAGGCTGACGATGCTCAGCAACACAATATGCCCCGCCAGCATATTGGCGAAGAGACGAATCGTCAGGGCGATTGGTTTTATAAAGATTCCCGCTAATTCAATCGGCACTAAAATTATTTTTACCAGCACCGGCATGCCTGGCGGAGAGAGGATGTGCCCCCAATAATGCTTATTGCCGCTCAGGTTGGTCAGCAGCAATGAAAGCGCAGCAAGGGTTCCGGTAAAGGCAATGTTGCCGGTGAGATTGGCTGAACCGGGGAAAATCGGAATCAGCCCCAGCAGGTTATTCAGCCAGATGAAGAAAAAAAGCGTGAGCATGTAGGGCACATACTTCTTGTACTTCTTCTCACCAATCGAAGGTTTCACAACGTCATCGCGGATAAAAAGGATAATAGGCTCAAAAAATGACTGCAATCCCTTTGGCGCTTCTCCTTGCCGCCTTTCATAAGACCTGGCAATGGAAACAAATAACGCCAGCATAAGGCCAACCACCAGCAGCATGCTGAACACGTTTTTGGTGACGGAGAGGTTTAAAAATGAAGCGCCATCTTCGCGGGTGATATGTCCGTGGTCATAGATGTATCCATTGTAAGGAACGCTGCTGTGGTCAGGTCCTTCAAACTTGCTTGAAAGAAAAACCGAAAGGCCATGTGTCTTTGAATAAAGAATCACCGGCAGCGGCAAATCCAGATGCCCCACGATGTGAAACTGAAAGTCATCACTGATGTGGTGGGCAATCATTTCCTTTGGATTGAATGTTTCGGATTCTTCCCCATGCCCCTCAGAGGCAAAAGACTTCGCTGAAATAAAAGAAAGAGCAAAAAAGGTAAGGGCAAATACCGGGAGGGTGCAATTCTTATTGGAAATCAAGGAATTGGGACGTTTTTAACCTGATTTTGATCTGCTTTTTTCAAAATCGGTGCAAAGATATGCGGTGAAAGGGATATTGAAAAGGGTTGTAAGAAATTTTGTTCAGATACTGCGCCCTATCTGTCTTCCGCTTTACCATCACCTTTCAGGCACACGGAGCAACTGGACTTATATCCGCTGCGACATACTTAAGGGCAATTCTAAAAATTGCTCTTTTTATCGCCTCACCCATTCCCTCTCCAGAAGGCTCCAGAAGGAGAGGGAGTAAGTGGTAGAATTTTCAGAACTGCCCATAAATCACTCAGATTCCAAATTTAGGCAAGCACAGGATTTTCACACATAAATAATCAAGACCGGCCGAGTAGAGCGGGGGATTGCACCCCATCTCCACAGAACCGTACGCGACAGTCTCATTGCCTAAGGCGGTTTCTTGTCTCCAGAAGGAGAGGGAGTAAGTGGTAAAATTCTTAGAACTGCCCTTAATGCACACCTGTATGCATTCTGACGGGCGCACATCAGTCTGGTGAGGGAGCAGAAGAAATATCCCCCGATATGTCATCAGCCTGCGATGCCGCATATACTGGGGAGCCTTGACCATGTATCCTCAGAGCCGCATTTGCCTGAGTCTGAACGTCCCTTTTGCCGCAGGATCCAATTGCATCAGCACAAACAGGAGAAAATAGAAGCTTGATTTCATGGTTGGTTAGATTAGGCGCAGATAAGTATGCTAAAGTTTCCTCAATCTAAATAATTATTGGACACAACCGGAGAAACCGATTGCCGAATCTGTATCTTGGCTTCTGCTTTGGGCATATGCCGCAATATCCCTTCAAAATATCATTCGCCCCGCGCTGGCGCGAAGAACTGGTGGCGACCAGCGGGGAGGGCGTCCTGATTTTTGAGCTTACCATGGGAAAACTGCATGTTTACTTTCCTGATAAAAATCGCTGGGAGGCAACCGTTCCCGCATGGGCGAAGGAACAGTGGGCTGTTTACAAAACAGCCTGCGAAGACTGGTGCAGGGCAAACAGCATCCCGATAACCATAGCGGATAATGCGCTTGTATATGAAGAAAAGAAGTGAGCGCAGGATTCAAGGTGCGCTATGTGGGATTACTTCAACGTGCAGTTGTATTCAATGGTTTTCATTATGAACTGTCCGTAACAGAAATCGCCTTCAGGGTATGCATAAATCGCGTCAGCATATCCTGCAAGCCGGTATCCATTGTAGTTCGCGTAATTTTTCAGCGGAGTTGACCAGCACAGAGTTTTCATTGTGCCGTCATCCTGTTGCGCAAAGCGGTTGTCAGAAATAAAATTCACGAGTTCGCCCTTTTCGTTGAAGTGAAGCCACGCGGAAATCGTGATGCCGTTATTGGTGAATTCGGCTTTCACTTTGCTGCCGTCATCTTCCATCCATTTAATCCTTTCGTCAATCAAAGCAGCGGGCGCCATACAGCACATGTCATTGAAGAAGGTGACCGTTTCGGCAATATCCATTTCTTTTCCCGATTGATATTGCACGTTCACCAGCGATAACAAACGGATGTCCATAAACGCATCTCCGTTTTTGAAACTGTGAAACCCCGCCACAGGCAGGCGCTTCATGGTCGCATTCATGAAGAACAAACGGACGGATGTTTCCAAAAAGTTGTATTGTTCCGAAGTGAACGGCATCCAGGCTGATTTTTCATCTTTTCTGATTTGCCCTGCAAATTCAATTCTGAAATTATTCACTTTCGGCTTGCCGATGGAGTTGGCATAGCGCAGATATTTTTTCACCGGTTCCGGCAAATGCCTGATGTCGGATTCGGTCAGCAAATCGGTTTTGGCGGAAGACGGCTTTAATTCCGCTGCCACATCTTTTCTGTAGGCGCTATGAAAATTCCATGTTGCGAACCCGATAACCGTTGATAATAGAATAATTACGTTTGCCACTGTTCCATATTTTGCATCATTCCAACTGGTGAAAATTAAAATTTGCGACAACACTGCTGCAACTGCCGCAACCATCCACCATGCATCACCGCGAATCAGGAGCATAATCAATGCGGTTAGAAACAACAGCGCTGCCATTAGCCAGAGCAGCCCAGCCGGTTTGGAGATGGGTTGCGCAAGCCGGCTAATGTTGACATGGTTAAAAGCTTTCGTAAAACCCGCCAGATGGATGAGGGCGTGAATGGCAATGAGCAGTGCAAGCACAATTTTCATGATGTGCCTTCAGCGAGTTTTTTAATATTCACCATCATTTTCCGCTCCATCACGAAATGAATCGGCTCGTAGAGAAAACGCCAGACGATGTAATTCAGCAACGCGCTTTTCCATCCTGTGTCAAAGGCGCCACGCGCCCGCACAATCAGGCGGGTGGACTTGTCGCCAACCGGCCTGAGATGAAAGCCCCACACTGCTCCCAACACAAAGTTTTCGTTGGGTATCAAAACAGAAACAGGCAGTGGAGCTTTCGGATGCAGATAAACCGTGTCGCCTTGTTTAATGTTTTGCCATGCGGGAACAATACGGCAGGCGCTTTTCAAATTGCATCCCACCAGGTTTTCTAAAAAATCATAGCTGTAAAATCCACCACGACCGGCTCCGATTTGCACGAGCCAGGGCCAGATGTCTTTTGCCGGCTTGCCGATGGTGATGGCATGCGTGGCATCCGTCATCATCTTCGTTACCAACTCATCCCCGGGTAGCATCATTTCAACTTCTTCTTTTGTGCAACCCCATTTTAAGTGCCATTTGCGGAGAACCGGGTTGAGCGGAATCATCAGCGCCATGAGGAACGCGCCAAAAATGCCTTCGAATATTTTCATGCGATTATCACAGATCCCTGTCCCTGAAATGAAATCCACCGCTTCATTTAGGGGCAGTTCGTTTTTTACCCTTGTTTCGGGATAAATCATCGAAGCACTCCATGAGCAAAGACTGGGTTAAACTGCCCTTTGTCAGTTGCCTTTTTTCAGAATTATACAACCGGCCAGAATAGAATTTTTGATTACTGCTGGTTATCGGTCTGCCCCCGTTTTGCAAACCAGCCGCCACCGATGGCAAAGGTCACGAAGAACGCATTGTTGTGATAGGAAGGCATGTTGAAAACATCTTCCCAATATTCGTTTCTCCAATGACTGTTTTTGTATGACATCCGGTAGCCCGCCCTTACTCCCACGATAAAACCGCCATACATATTACTTTCTTTATTCGCCTTATTCAATACAAAATCCGCGTTGATGCCCAGGTCTAAAGAAGGGCTTAATAAAATCAAGAAGTCATAATCAGATTCTTCCTCCGAAACTTTATTATATGAGTTGAGAACCATGCCTGAAACCCCCGCCCCTACAGTGGGATACACCCAATAACGCTCGTTCCCTGTTATAACCCACCCGAACCTTAGGTGACCTGCTCCAACAAAAGGCTCCGAGTAAGTATTGAATGCTGAATAAACTCCCTGGATGCCCATATTGGCTTCCAAACCGATAATTGCGTTGCTTGCCCGGAAAAATCCTTCCGCCCCGAAAGAAGCATAGTTATTCGTGAATCCCGAAATTCCCCGCGGGGCAATCTTGGTGAATACGCTGCCTGAGCCCGGTGCGCACAGGTAACCTAACTTGACAAAAGATGCACCGCCTATAACTCTTTGCGCGCTGGCTGCATTGATGAAAGCCGCGAATGCGAGCAGAAAAATTTTTGTTTTCATGGCTTCAGAATTACGGTTAGCAATTGATCTAGCTTGATAAAGCCCTGCCCTCCTCATTCTGTTCCTGCAGCGTCCAGTTGTCGGTAAGCGTGGTTTCAAGCCACACTTTCCCGGATTGCCTGTAAACTAAAACGAGCAGGTCATAATGAGCGCTGAACTTATGCCCAATCTCGGCAACGGTCATCGAAGGGGTTATGGTAATATTTTCAGAATGCCTGTTCGTTTTGAATGCTTCAAAAGTCTTGCCTGCTGGAATCTTGTTTTTGGAAGAAGTTTTAGACTGGAAGAATTCTATCTTCAGAAACGGAAATTCCTCATGGAACTCTTGCTGAAAGACACCAATCCCCTTTTCGCCCCTTACAATAAGATTCATGAAGGCAAAGGTATCTGAGCCTCCAATGAAAGGATATGATTTAAGTCATCAAAAGGAAATGCTTGAGGAGTTGGAGGAATTTGATTCATTGCCGCATATTTGCGATACATCAACTCCTCATGTGCGCCAGCTTATCGTAGTTCCTCACTTTGATTGCCCGCTCCTCGATGTCAATCAACCCCTCGTCTTTGAAGTCGCTCAGGGTGCGGATGAGGCTCTCCTTCGCTGTGCCGACAATGCTCGCGAGGTCATCGCGCAAAACATGCATTGAAAAGTTCGGCTCATTACTCTTTTTGTATCGGTCGTGCAGTTTCACCAACGCCTCAGCGACCCGCTTCCTCACTGAGTTATACGCGAGTTTTACCAACTGTTCCTCGCGTTCGGCAAGGTTGTTCGAGAGCATCTTGATAAATTTCTTTGAAACCAAAGCATTATTAAAAATCAGCGAGAAAAATTGTTCCTTCGGGATAAATATCACCTCGCTGTCCTCCAGCGCAGCCGCTGAGTCGGTGTAGCGAACATCTTCCAGCAGCGCGCTGTATCCGAAAAACTCCCCTTCCTTGTAAAAAGACAGGATCAGCTCCCTGCCCAGTTCGTGCGACTTGTAAGTCTTCACCTTCCCTTTATTCAGGAAATACATCCCCCGCGGGTACGAGCCTTCCTTGAAGATGATCTCCCTTTTGGCAAATGTCTTCACCTCCTGCTCCTCGGCAAGCTTCTTCAGATCCTCCATGCCATGGGCGCTGCGGATAAAATCGTTCAGCCCCGCTATGTCTTTTGTAAACTCTTTCTTCAGCACATCCATTTTCTTCAGCCGTGTCTCCACGGCATTCATCAGCTCGATGTCGTCAAACGGTTTGGTCAGGTAATCATCAGCGCCCATCTCCATTCCCTTGCGCACTTCGCTGCGCTCTGCTTTGGCAGTCAGAAAAATAAACGGGATGCCTGCCGTCTTCTCATTCTTCGACAGCGCATGCAGTACGCCATAGCCATCCAGCACCGGCATCATGATGTCGCAGATTACAAGATCAGGCGTTTCTTTCTGCGCAGCTTCTATCCCTTCCTTTCCGTTTTTTGCGGTAGCCACTTTGTAGTCGGCAAGCTCCAGTATCTCAGCCGTGTTCTCGCGCATTTCTTTGTTGTCTTCGATGAGAAGGATTTTTTTCATTATGTGAAGATTTTCAAAGCAAATTTAAAAAACTCTCAAATACCGGCAGCACAAGGCTTGCACCATTGACAAGCTAAAGCGCCAAAGATTTCATTTATACCGAAACAACTCAGGTTTTTCGAACAATTGAACTGAAGGATGTTCGGTATTAACCAAGAGTACGTCTCTTTCCTTCGGAAATTCGACTACTCTTGGTATATTTCTCAATTTCGTTGATGGTTATGAAAGACATTTTAAAACCCACGTCTGATTTCGAACTCGAAGATGAAATTATCCTGCGAGACTTCCTCGCTCTGGAACGAACACGATTGGCCAACGAAAGAACTTTTCTTTCTTATATCAGAACCTCGCTTTACCTTTTTCTTGGCGGGCTTGCCTTTCTGCAGCTACAGGGATTCGGTGAGATAGGATGGATAGGATACCTTTCGCTTGCGCTGAGTATAATCATGCTGGTGGTTGGATATATCCGTTTTCGCCACTTGAAAAAACAATTGGCAAAGTACAACCAAAAAGAGTCGGAATTGTCCGGCAAAAATAGCTGAGGAGTGAACCCGAGCCCCGTTCCGGATACCGCGATATAAAATTGATGTGTAATATATGGCAACATTGCTCGACAACTCCATACGTAAGAAAATTGAAAAACTCGGAGTAACCAAACACTTCAGGGAAGGGGATGTCATCCTCGCAGAAAGCTCTTTTATCAGAACCATCCCGATAGTGTTGAAAGGAACGCTGCGTGTTATGAGACCTGACGAAGAAGGAAGAGGAATGCTGCTTTATTATATCCACCCCGGTGAAAGCTGCGTGATGTCGTTTTTAGGCCGACTGCATCACGACACCAGCAAGGTGAAGGCTGTTGTGGAGGAAGACGCAGATATACTGTTGATACCCGTGGAGAAAGCCAATGAATTGGCGAGAACCGACCCGCGATGGAATGAATACATTTTCAGGGGTCACTTCGCACGAGGTGGTTTCACGCCTGCTCAAGCAGATGGAGACCGAAAGAATCATCACCCTCTCCCGCAACAAAATTTCATTTATGTAACAATAGTCACTGACTATGCCTCCACCGCAGGAATAGCTTTGTCCTTTATTTTCACTTAGCCAAACAATAAAAGGAAACCATGTTAAACAAATTGAAAAAAATTATAGGGCTGGAGGCGGCAGCCGACCCTGATTACCAAACCTCGCTGAAAAGCGAAGCAGTGATTCTCGATGTGCGATCAGAAGGAGAATATGCCCGAGGGCATATAACCGGAAGCGTAAACATCCCGGTTGACAAACTTGGGAACAACCTCCAAAAACTGAGAGATAAAAATCAGGCCGTCATCACCTGTTGCGCATCGGGCGTGAGGAGCGCGAAGGCGCAAGGTATCCTGCAATCACAGGGATATTCAAACGTGCATAATGGCGGTGGATGGCATTCCTTAAACCAAAAAATCAAAGGAGGTAACTAATGGAACACTACTATAATGTAGAGGTTAACTGGAACAGCGACCGCAAGGGCGTGATGTGTTCACCGGAATTAATCCGGGAGGACGGAACGTGCATCGAAGTGGCAACACCGCCTGAATTTCCCAAGGGGATGCCGGGCATCTGGTCGCCAGAACATTTGTTCACCGCAGCAGTCAGCAGTTGCCTGATGACAACCTTTCTCTCGATTGCAGAAAACTCAAAGCTTGAATTCATCTCCTTTTCCTGCAAGTCGAAAGGGAAATTGGAGATGGTGGACAACAAGATGATGATGACCGAAGTTCTGCTTGAGCCACATGTGCGGATCGCAAATGAAAAAGATCGCGATAAGGCTGCGCGCATTTTGCAAAAAGCTGAAGCAGCCTGCCTCATCAGCAACTCTGTGAAATCAAGAATTGTGATGAATCTGGTGGTGGAAGCGGGAAGTGTTGCTGTTTAAGCAAGCTGGCCGCTTCCGGAGGGCATGCACGGATCTCAGCCACACGGGAATGACAGCGTAAACGTAGTCCCCTTATTCTCCACACTGCTGAAGTCAATTGAGCCTCCCATCAGTTCGGCATATTTCATCACGATATTCAGTCCAAGCCCGGTTCCCTGGATGTTCATCGCGTTGTGTCCGCGGAAGAAGCGCTCGAACAGATGCTTCTGATCATCCTTTGAAATACCGATCCCTTCATCCTTCACGGAAATGAGGGTGTTTGATTGGTTTCTCAATGACGCAATTTCGATGGGCTTGCCTTCCGGTGAAAACTTAATGGCGTTGGATACGAGGTTGAACAAAACATTTTTTAAAAGCCTCCTGTCCAGCGAAACGGTGGAGTTGCCCGTATGCGTGTAAACCAGCGTTTGTCCCTCTTTGACGAGCGGCTCCATCTCCTTCACCACAGCCGCAATGACTTCCTCGAGGTTGATTTCTTCCGCCACGCTTTCCACTTTTCCTTCTTCCAGCTTGCTCAGTGAAAGGAAATCGTTGAGGATATCCGTAAGGTTGTTGATGGCTGATTTTATTTTGCCCACGTGCGGCTGCTGCTTTTGCATATCGCCTTTCTGTCCGTACTTGTCAATCAGCGACACCGATGAGAGTATTGTTGCCAGCGGAGTCCTGAACTCGTGCGATGCCATTGACACGAATCGTGATTTAAGTTCATTCAACTCGCGCTCATTCAGGAGCGCTTTGTTCAGTTCGGTTTTCGTTTTCTCCAGCTCTTCGATGGCTTCTTCAAGGATGAGCGTTCTTTTCCGCACCTGCGCCTCCAACTCAGCGGAATAATTTTTCAGCCGCTCCTCCGCCTGCTTTCTCACGGTAATGTCAATAATGAACGCGATGACAAACCTGCCGTCCGTTGCAGCGTAAGGGCTTAGACTGATCTCAACCGGCAATTCGCTTCCGTCCTTTCTCAACCCGAACAAATCAAGCCCTATTCCCATCGCGCGGGCATGCGGATTGGACGCGTATTTTACACGATGCTGCTGGTGCGATTGCGCCAACCGCTTCGGTAGCACCGTTTCGACAGGCTTGCCGTGCAACTCGTCTTCAGCATACCCAAACATTTTTTCAGCGCTCGGATTAGCACGGACGATGATTCCTTTATCATTCACAACGATGATTCCTTCCGTGGCATGCCGGAACAGCGCTTCTAAACCTTTGTCCTCCATTGGTTGCTGTAAAGATAGATAGTGTTTCCTGCGGCTGATAATTGGGCCGTGATAAATATATACTTAACACGGGATAAATTCCGACAATAAGCAGTTTACGGTTTCCGGTTTACACGTTTACGGTTGTTAGTTTTACCGAGCAGTAAACCGTAAACATGTAAACCGTAAACTGCTTCAAAAAATGTACGTTTTTATCCCGTTCCCAGTATAAATTCATCAGATGACCGCCAGTCATCGGATGAATAAGAAATTCAGGAAACGTCCGATAAATATTCAGATTTACCTTTTCCGGGTTTAAAGCTATATTTACAGAGGTCATGCGAAAATACAGGGTAATGCTGATAAATCCGCCCGTGCTCAAGGTCCTTGAGCCGTGGTATGATGCTCCGAAGTTCGTGCGTACCGGGTTGGCGTGCCTTGCCGCTTACCTCAGGCAATTTCCGGAATTTGATGTCAAAATTGTTGATGCCAAGTTTGAAAGGCTCAAATTCAATCAGGTTCTTGATATTGTCAGAAGCTGGAAGCCCGACCTTGTTGGATTTACAGCGTTCACCAACGAAATAAAACCGGCAGCTTATCAGGCCGGACTGATCAAGCGTGTATTGCCCGATGTGGTCACCGTAATCGGAGGAACGCATGTCACAGCCATCCCTGAAAGAACCATGGAAGAATTTCCCACTTTGGATATTGGCGCAGTGGGGGAGGGTGAACAAACGCTTCATGAACTCTGCTCAGCCTTAATGGACGGGGAGAGTTTGGATAACATTCATGGCTTGGTTTTTCGGGATTCAGAAGGCAGGATAATTACAACACCGCCCCGCGAGAGAATTCTGGATCAGGATTCCCTGCCTATGCCTGCATGGGATATGTTCCCCCCCGCTGAGGAATATTTTATTCAAAGCATCAGAGGTTGTCCGTTCAACTGTTTTTTCTGCATGAATCACAACGGCAGAGTGGCCAGAAAAAGAAGCGTTGATTCTGTAATCAATGAAATGAATTGGCTTATATCCACGATGAAACCAAAGAGGATTTCATTTGGTGATGAACTCTTCAGCGTTGACATGTCCCGGGCGCATGAAATGGTTGACAGGATAATTGCCGAGGGAATCGGTGAGAAAATCAACTGGGATATGCAAACCCATGTGAGATATGTGGATGACCTGCTTTGTGAAAAGCTGAAACGCTCCAATATTAAAGTGATGGAGGTTGGCGTTGAAACTGGCGATGAAGAAACTCTTAAAAGGATGGGAAAGGGTACAACCAGAGAAATGATACTCGCTGCTTTTGACAGCGCGAGGCGCTTTGGCGTTCCCACTGCCGCGTTGATCATATTAGGCCAGCCGAATGAGACCTTCGGATCAATGTTCAGAACCATTCGATTTGGGATCAAGCTTAATCCCGCTTATCCGATTTACAGCACCATGGTTCCGTTTCCCGGCACCGAAGTCGCGCGAATTGCTGCTAAGGGAGAAGGTGGTTATCAACTTATCAGTACAAATTGGGACGACTATGGCAAGCAGTTAAACAACTGCCTGGCTTTCACGAATATTTCCCGCACCTGGCTCGATTGGTTTCAGGTGTTTGGCTATGTCGGCACTTTCTTCTTCAATTTCAGATTCGGTGATCTTCTGAGGTTTTTCTGGAGTTACCGGGGAGGTGCAATTAATCTTTTCCTTAAGGCGCTCATCAAGAAGAGAACATCCGACAAGATGATGGATCTGCCGGATGATTATGAAACAGTTCTCTCAAGTCCAAAAAATACAACTGTAGAAGACATGATCAACTCCCGGAAGCATTGGCTGGATTATCAAAACCGGGAAATCAAACGGGTAAGGCACCTTAAACCGGAATTATTGAAAACCGGGACAGCGGCAAGCTAATTGCTGTTCGCATCCTGCCTGCTAAAAGCATTTTTCAGCATCTTAACATCCGGATGCCCCGGTGATATAATTTCCGCCTTTCTGATATAAAATAGGGCGCTGTCAAGTTGTCCCATATCTGCGAAAATTCTGCTGAGGTTGATCAGCGGCTCCGGTTTCCGGGGAAATAAATCCACCGCTTTTTTCATGTAAATCATGGCGTTTCGCAGGTCGTGCGTCTGCGCATAGCAGAAACTTAAGTCCATCAACGCAGCCATGTTATCCGGTTTAATACTGATGTATTTTACATAATATGCAATTGCTCCGCTGAAATCTTTTCTGTTAACCCTTATCAGCGCCAGATTGTAAAAAGATTCCGAAAAGGTGCTGTCCAGTTCAACGGCTTTTTTAAACGCGCGCTCCGCCTCATCTAACTTGCCCAACATCATTCTAACCCGCCCCAGGTCATAAGCGGCATTGAAAAAGTCATTGTAGATGAAAATTGCCTTCTCCAGATGCGCTTCAGCTTCAAGCAGCAGCAGCCTTGCTTCTGAATCGCTGGCGCTTTCCACAGCTTTTCTTGCAAGATTGGTCGCCAGCAGATTATGCGCCTGAGCCGATTCCTCCAGATGGGCTATATCATGCCGCATCAGTGTCAGCGTGTCATGCCATTGTCTGTTTCTGGCTAATGTTATGGCCGAATATGTTACCAGCACAGCGATGCAAGTGATCTTGAACACAACCGGAAGATATCTCAGAGAAAGCGCACCTCCGCCTTTTTGAAAGGAAACTGCAAACACTTTCATTAATAACCAGGCCAGCAAAACACAGAATCCAAGCGAAGGAATGAAAAGCAGCCTATCCGCAACCATCCCGGGGATAGGAGATAAAATATTCGAAGCGGGAAAAATGCTGACTACGTATATGAATAGGCCGGCAGATATAATCCCCTCTCTTTTCAGAAACACAAGCGCAATCGCCCATAATGCCGCAAACAGAATACCGATGATGATAGGGACAGACTTGGCCATATCTGTTTTCTCGATGACCTTATAACCGTAATAAAACGACATGGGGTAGGGAATCAGCGTCAGTTTAAGATATTTGCCAATGGTAACCATGCCCGTTCCTGATTTCTCCCGGAAGGGGGTTTTGCCCGCATCAATTACCGTTTCCGTATAGTCCATCGGTCTGAAACTTGGAGGACCGATATTGAACGTCATCTTCGGAGGTTCTATCGCGCCAATATTTATAGTCACATTATTATAGGATGCGATTAATTGCGGAATCAGAAGAATAATGGTTGCCGAATAAATACAGGATATAATCAACCTGGCTCTTTGGGGCTTAAACAGCACCATCAGCAACAAAAGCGAGTGCAGTATTCCAATGCCACTGTATAACGCATTTATTCTATTTAATCCGGCAGATCCGGGCATGAGAAATTGAGCGATTGAGATGACAGTGACCACCCCCAGCAACCATTTTATCCATTTGAACCTTGGCGAGTAAGCAAATCCGAGCACCATCAGAATCATGACGAAGGTGGTGGAATTTTCATACCCGAAGATGAGGAATCCCCAGATGCACAGGATGATGATTATTGCGGTGTTTGGAATCCGCCTTGCTTTTGAATCAACAAGAAAGTGGTAGGCAAAAAACAGAACCGCCATATCATACACGAGAAATACCTTTGTCCAGTAGGCCACCGCGGCCGAAATAAGCAGGCAAAACCATATAAAATATTTTTTTATGCCCTGAGGGGAGAAAAAACACAGCGGCAAGAAAGCAAGCAGTGGAATAACGGCAAAAAACGACTTAAGTATCAACAAGGGCAGGCTAATGACGGAAATTGAAATGAAGCTTATAATGGTAACAGGGTAACTCAGTTGGAAGACTACGAGAGATTGTTCCTGAGATTGCGCTGGCGGTTCGCTTCGTTGCATTAACCTGCTCCAATTCACGAATCTGTCTTTCACCATACCCATCCATGATGTCAGCATCCTTGCTTTCTCTTTTATCCTGATCAGAACAGTGCCGTTTTTAATTTGCTCGATCAGCGTGATAAAGGCAATTATTGCCCCTGCAAACATTAACCGGTCGGTAAGGAATGTTATCTGTATGAAAGGAAAGGCAATGGCAACAAGGATGGCGGAAACAATCAGAATTTGCAGGGGTGGAAGCTTTTTAAAAATAATCAGCAGTATGGGAATAATAATTATAAGGCTCAGAACCGTCTGCTTTGACAACAATCCGAAAACGAAACTGCCTCCTGCGCAGAGCAGCAATATTTTTTTCCGGCTCCCGGCATAAGCGATAAAAAAGTACAATGCGCCTAATCCTCCCAGCAAAGACAATATCTCATCCCTGTTTTTAATGCTTGCCACCACCTCAGTATGCACGGGAAATGCAGCAAACAGCAATGTGATGAAAAACGGTACCAGGTCGTTGTATTCGCTCAGCAGATGACGGAGCGTCAACAGCAGCAATACGCAGAGGATCGAATACAGCAGGACATTAATAAGGTGGCTGACATGGGGATTGTCACCGAACAGGGAATGCTCAATGGCAAAGGATGTGAGCACTATAGGCCTGTAATCATAGGCATATCCCATGTCATCGGAATAATAAGGTTTGGTGAATATGTCAGGAATGGCGGCAATCCCTTTCGAGGTAAGGGGATGCTGTCTTTTGGCATCAACCGATGTCACCAGTTCATCATCAAGGTTATACTGATTTGGGATGGAATTGGCATAAAGAAGAAAGCTGAATGTAAAAACAATTGCTACCCCCTTCCATCCAGCCGGAAAACTTCCACCGCTGTCCGGATTTTTCAAGGTGGCTTTTCCTTGCATTGAATGTTTAATGCCGCTCACCGGAAGCCTAGCTTGATTTAATCTTGTAAATTATTTCAGTTTTTCCCCTGTAAACTTCCGTCAGCTTCACGTTGTTCAACCGCTCCATCTCCTCCACGCTCACCGGGTTTAGGGAAGACATATCGCCCTGAATGAGGATATTGTCGCCAATGCTCATGATATCCGTTAATGCAACTTTTTTGGTCCAGTTATCAAATGTGCTGTCGCCCCATTTCAGGCGCCAGAAATAGGTGTCTGTGCCGGGATATAATTCATTTAATCTGGCAAGCTGGCTTGCCCTGGTGAAGTTGGTGCTGGTGCCGTATTTCAAAGCATACAGCTGTGATGAGGATCTGCCTCCAAAAATTTTAATGTAATCCCCATATTTTTTTTCAACCTCATCCATCACCGCCAGCACCTCTCTTTTTTCTTCGCGATTCCTGTGATTGAATCCGCTGATGTCAACATGCCGTATATGGTAAATTACACCCATACATAACAGGCACATGACGGTCAAAAATCCGGTATTGCCGCTTCTCTTTATTCTGCTGCGGGCCAAAAGGGTTGCGGTTGCCAATGCAAAGACAAGAAAGATGATGAACAGGCTGTTCGAAAAAGCCGAATCGGGAATACAGTCCGCCAGTGAGCTATGGTTCGCTATCGTCTGCCGCCACACTACAATAGTATCACCCGGCAGATAGCCCATAAAGTGCCTGGCGAGAAACAGTACCAAAAAAGCAGCAGTTAAAATTGCCATGAATGTCAGGGTTGGTGTGAATTCCATTTGTCCTGAATCCGCCAGTCGCTTGTACACGATGACACTTAAGTAAATAATTACCGGCATCAGCATCAGCGCTGGAATCATATAGCGCGGGTTGTAGTGCTTTGCCACCAGCGCTGCATGGATAACCGATGCGGTTACCAATGCAATCAAAAGTCTGACAGAACGCTCAGCACGAATTTCTCTTAAAACATTCTTGGTGAAAATCAGAATCAATAGGCCTGATGCGAAAGCCAAAATGAAAAAATACGTGTGCTCAAGAGCCGCAATTTTGAGCATGTTCGCAGCAAACGAACCCGGGTTTACAATGCCGGTTGCTCCCTGCCCATAATTATCGGTATGCAAAAACAGAATTTTTATCCAGTGCAGAAAAAAATCATAGTGGGTGAATGCCGGGATAATAAGAATGTGAAAGAAGAACACAACCATCACAACATACGCAATCCTCCATTTCCAGCCCTTCAGTATCATTAACGGCATCAGGGCGAAAACGATGAAGGTGAACTTGGTTGCAAGGCTGAATGAAACAATCATTGCAGATAACAGGGCAAACAAACCAGGATGTTCTTCATGAGCGTTTCGGACGGATGCCCACATTATCAGAAGCATGAACAGCAAGGCTGCCGTCACCGATACCGGCTCCGGACTTACCATCAGCATAGCCTTTATCATCTGGTATGATACAAAAGGCGCGCATTGCAGCAGGATGCCAACAGTGACACTTTTTGTCCAATGCCAGGCAGCGAAACCAATGGCCACCATGCCAATCAAGTTAATCGCAAACAGCGTCCTGTTTATATTGGTGAGGTAATATTCCGGCCGTAAAAAAACGTCAGCTTCTAGGTCTTTCGTTTCCTGAAAGAATGCCAAAACACGCAATACCGCGCCACCCAGCAGTTGAACGGTGGTTCCAGGATTGTCAACGTGCTGCACGGGACAAAGCGTGGCTACATTAAGGGAATTAATAAGGTATAAGTATGCAGGGTCGGCATTGTGCGTGAAATAGTATGCTCCCCACTCTTCCCTTAATTTCAATACCGAAAACAGCAACACTGCCGGAAGAACCAGCAAAATCAAATACTTCCATAACCTGCGGAGAACTGTCATATCTTTTCTGCACAATTTTCGACCTAATAATCGGCAAATACCACAATATTATACTTTGAAAACGGGATAAATTGCGCCATTGAGCCGTTTACAGTTTACAGCTTGGAGTATTTGCAAATCCGTAAACCGTAAACATATCAACTGTAAACAGAAATAGAAAATGTAAGATTTTATCCAGCGCACAGTATAAAACGTGATGACCATTGTTCGCTTAATTTTGAACGAACCATTAACATGACCAAAGATATTTTCCGGTCCAGGCAGCTTCAGACGCTTTTCAGAAACGAAGGCTACGTGGTAGTGCCGTTGCTGAGCGGGCAGGATATAGCGGAACTGGATCAATTATCCGTTCTGCAGACTCCCCATGCGGAAGTTTCGCTTCCGTTCTATACCAGTATTTGGAGTGACAACGCGCTCTACAGGGAATCTGTGGATGCCGCCATAAAGAAAATTCTCACAAAAGCGTTGGAAAAATACTTGTTGGATTGTCAGCCGGTGTTTGCCAACTTCATGGTGAAAAGCCCGGGTGACAACAGCCAACTCATTCCCCATCAAGACTGGAATTTTGTGGATGAAACAAAATACGACTCCGTAACAGTATGGTGTCCGCTGGTGGACGTAAACGAAGAAAATGGCAATCTTCAGGTCATTCCCCGCAGCCACCAGCTTCAAAATTTTATCAGGGGAAGGTTCTTTGACGCCCCTTTCCCGCAGACGAATAATGATTTTATTGCAAGCAGGTTGAAAAGCCTGCCGATGAAGGCTGGTGAGGCGTTGATATTAAACTCGCGGTTGATTCACGCCTCACCCCCCAACCGTTCGCGATCGGTGCGGATTGCAGCATCCGTGGTGATGGCTCCTCAGGATGCGGAGCTGGTTCATTACGTGATTGAAGATGTCGCGTCTAAAAAGAGCTACAAGAAATTGCATATCACCCCGCGGTTTTTCACCGACTACAGTTGCTATGATTCGCTGGCTTCCCTCGAAAGCGATGAAAAATTTCCCTACAGGCACCGGGAAATGTCAGCGAATGAACTGAAGGATATGGTACAATAGACCATCCGATTTTATTTCACAAAACCTCCCATGCCCTTCACCGACATCCGCTATGCTAAACAAGATTCCATCTGCCGGATAACGCTCAACCGTCCGAATGTGCTCAACGCCCTCAGCCCCAATCTTGTCACCGAGCTGAAGCAGGCTTTTGAGCAGGCTGCAAACGATGAGGAGATAGGGGTGGTTATCCTGTCGGGGGAAGGCAGAGCCTTCTCTGCTGGTGTTGATCTGAAGGAGATAAATGCAAGCATCAAGGGCGGCAAGTTTTCACAAGATGAGATACTGAAAACCGGATTGGCGATGATTGAAAATATACAGACGATGCCGAAGGTGTGCATCGCGATGGTGCATGGCTTCTGCTACACGGGAGCGCTGGAACTCGCGCTCGCCTTCGACCTGATGTATGTTTCAGATGATTGCAAGCTGGGCGACACGCACGCCAAATGGGGCATCCTCCCGAAATGGGGCATGTCGCAGCGGCTTCCGCAGAAAGTGGGCATCATGAAAGCGCGCGAGATGACATTTACCGCCCGAACCATTACCGGCAAGGAAGCGGAAGAATACGGCATGGCGAACAAATCCGTCCCTGCCGGTGAGCTGAAAAGCTATGTGGAGGGCATCGCCAATGAAATCCTCAAAAACAGCAGGCAATCTATTGCTGCATTCAAGCGCTTGTATCACGAAGGCAGCCACACTTCATTAAGAGAGGGATTGAAGATTGAATCGAAGTTCGATACGGAGATTACCGACAGGGTGGAGTTTCTGAGGGCGTTCATGCAGAACAAGTAAAGGTTTACTGTTTACGCGTTTACGGTTTACAGTTCCGGTCAGCAGTAATATTTTATACGTAATATTTTATACTGTGCGCGGGATGAAATCTTACATTTTCTATTTCTGTTTACGGTTTACGGTTGCAAAAATCCAAACTGTAAACCGTAAACTAAAATCCGACTCCCATCCCGAACGTCAGCCGGCTATATGATCGGTCCTCGTGGTAAGTATATTCGTAATAATCATATTGATAATCGCGCTGGCTTTTTTGCATTTTGTAGCCTGCAAGCAGGGAGAATGATGCTTTTGAAGGCGTATAGAATTTCACGCCAATCCCAGCGTGCATCATCCATCCTCCTTTGGAGTTGGTGATTTCCGCGCCCGAATCGGTCTTGTCTTCTTCAAACACGAATCCATAACCTTCGTCCAGAAAATAAACTGGAGTAACCCAATTATTGAGCATATCTCCCGCTACCCTGCCAAACACAGAGATAAACGTGTTGTCATAATCGGTATAATGGTCAACGCCCGTACCTGCACCAATCCTGAAATAGGGATTCACCTTATAACCGCTGGAGGTTTGAAAGGAGATAGCGGTGTTGAACTTATCATCCGCATTGCCGCTGCCGATGAGAAATCCGAATTCGGTGTCGTTGAAAAATCCTTTACGCCTGACATACGGAATACGCTCTTTTTTTTCTGCTGACGGTTGGGCGGCTTCTGCCGGCACCACTTTCTCCACTTCACCCATATTGAATTCGGAGATAACGTTTCCTCCGATTTCTATTTTCACCTTTTCGGAAGAAAGCTCAACAACTTTCCCGCGAATGATGCTGCCGCTTTTGAGGTGGATATCATATAAATCACCACTTTGGGCGAGCAGAAGCTGGCTGGCGCACAGAACAGCAACTAAGATGGTTTTCGTTTTCATGGAAAATATGTTTTTGAATTATTGCAAGCGGTTAACGTATGAATTCAATGTGTCAGTGAACGCGTGAATGTAAGCAGGGAGGTTATCCTTATCCGTGTCAATAAGCCAAAACCTCGATTCTCCCGCCTCCTTCACCTCAAGGTAATAGCCGCCCTGATCGTAAGCGTCCGGTATTCCTATGGTGGTGTCATTTTCGCTTAAAAGCTGAGAAGGAATATAATTAATCAAATCTTTAACAAGATCGTATTCTTCGGATGACCGCATTACGTAAATTCCGTTGTATGGCGCATTGCCGAAGGGATACCGGTCGGTAGTATCTTCATGGAGATTTCCATTTTCCAATTTAAAAATCTCCACGCACGTTTCGCCCATGCACATGCCATGAAATTTTCCGAAGATGAGATAATCGCTGTCAGGCTGCCTGTGGCAATCGCACTCTTTCTTGCAACCCTGAAGTAATCCAACAATAAGGAATAATGACAGATGGCAAAATGCAAAAAACTTTGGACTCCCTCTCCTTTGGAGAGGGGCGGGATGAGGCTTTATCATATTTATCATTTTAATCAAAAAAATCAAGGTTAAGACAGGCAACCGTTTTAATACCTTTGGCGTAATCCCCTCAAAATCCCAACTATGAAACCCAAAATCTCAATTCTGCTTTCATCCGCACTGCTTATTGCAATTCCGCTTGCTTTATTCACCGGATGCACAAAAGACAAATGTTCCACGACTTACACCTACCAGGCTTATGAGCCGGTTTACATGGATTACGCCACGCTGCGTCAATCGGTTGCCTCGGAATCTGCGCGTTCCCTGGATAATCCCGGAAAGATTTATGTTTTTGGAAATTATCTTTTTGTGAATGAACTGAACGAAGGTGTTCATGTGAT
>CAZCXH010000050.1:0-29947 GCA_964502525.1 uncultured Chitinophagaceae bacterium | reverse complement strand
TGTGCTCCTCTGCGGTTTCTGTATTTCTTAAAAGATGTGTGCATAGGCAAGCTCCTTCTGGAGAGGGAAGAGGTGAGGCGATAAAAAGAGCAATTTTTAGAACTGCCCATAAATTTTTCTTACAGGATGCGGTTGGTGCAAACTATCACCACCCTCCCGTCCCTCGTACTGCCCAATTGAAAAAAACCAGGTTATGCCACCGCATTATCCCATTCCCTTTGCCAGCAGTTCAGCTATGTCATATACCTTCACGCTGCCTTGCTTCTCTTTTGCCTTAACGCCATCGGTTATCATCGTCATGCAGAATGGGCAGGCTGAGGCTATCACATCCGGCTCCGTTTCGAGGGCTTGCTCAGTACGGAGAATGTTTACGCGCGTATTGCCTTTTTCCTCTTCCTTGAACATCTGCGCTCCACCGGCACCGCAGCACATGCCCTTGCTGCGGCTGCGCTCCATCTCGCGGATGTCGGCTTTCAACGAGGCAATCACTTCCCGGGGCGATTCATATATATCATTTCCCCTGCCGATGTAGCAGGAATCATGGTAGGCAATCTTCTTCCCTGCGAACTCATTACCGTCCTTCACCTTGATCTTCCCCGTGTCAATCAGTTGTTTAAGGAACTCGGAGTGGTGCGTCACCTCATAGTTGCCGCCCAGGTCAGGATATTCATTTTTCAGGATATTGAAACAGTGCGGACAGGCGGTGACGATCTTCTTCACATTATACATTTCAAGCACATCAATATTCGTGAGCGCCTGCATCTGATAAATCAGCTCGTTGCCCGCGCGCTTGGCGGGATCGCCCGTGCAGCGCTCTTCCTTGCCGAGCACGGCAAACTTCACCCCGGCCTCTTTCAGAATTTTTGCAAACGCCACCGTAATTGACTTCGATCGGTCGTCAAACGAGCCGGAGCAGCCTACCCAAAACAGCACTTCTGGCGCCTCGCCTCTGTCATGGAGGTCAGCCATCACGGGTACGTCAAGTCCCTGCGCCCAGTTGAAGCGGTCGTCAGGAGAGAATGCCCAGGGCGCACCGTTGTTTTCGATGTTGGCAAACATCGCTGCAAGGTCAGGCGCCACTTTCGATTCTTCCATCACCAGGTTCCTGCGCATGTCAACGATGAAGGGCACATGGTCAATATCCACCGGGCATTCCTGGATGCATGCCATGCAGGTCGTGCAAGCCCACAGCTCTTCTTCCGATATGAATGCATCGCTCACCAGCGGAGTGCCGGGCGAAGGCTGACCGTTAGCCTCTCCAGCAATGAAATCAGGACCCGTTTCCTTCACCCGCCTCCGCAAATCAATGAACAGCTTGCGCGGTGAAAGCTTTTTGCCGGTATTGTTGGCAGGGCACACTTCCGTGCAGCGGCCGCATTCCGTGCAGGTGTAGGAATCAACGATATGCTTCCACGTGATGTCGGTTACGTCTTTAATGCCGAATTTTTCGGGAGGGGCGGCATTGCCGTTGGCGGGAGCAGCATAAGGATCGGCATTGGGATCGAGCATCGTCTTCACTTCCTTTGTAATGGATTCCATTGTGCCCAGCTTGGCTTTAGGCTCAAGGCGCGAGAAAAAAACGTTCGGCACCGCCATGATGACGTGGAAATGTTTGGAATAAGGAAGGATATTAAGGAACACCAGCACAAGCGTGATGTGGATCCACCAGTTCACCTGAAACATTGCTGAAAATGCATAGATGTTCAGGCTGCCGAACAGAGGCGCCATTGCCTCGCTCACCGGATAATAACCGGAATAAGGCGTATGCGTTTTGATGTAGCCGAGGTTCATCATCAGCAGCGAAACCATCAGCGCAAAAATCATGGAGAGAATTACGGTTGCATCCATCTTTGATGAGGGCTTCATTTCGGGAGCGGTGAACCGCTTCGGCTTGGTGATGTACCTCCTTGTGAGAAAAAGGATGACGGCAATGATGATGATGGCGGCAAACAGTTCTCCCGATGCGGTGATAACTGAATACACCGGACCCAGGAATGCCAGCGCCCGGTCTGTGCCTGCCACTCCGTCAATCATCATCTCTGCGGTTCCAACGGTGATAACCAGGAATCCCCACCAAACAAGCGCATGGAGAATGCCCGCAACAGGCTTGCGCAAAATCTTGGTCTGCCCGAATGCAACAAGCAAAGTTGTTTGGATGCGCTCCCCTACCCTGTCAAGACGGTTCACTTTTTTCGCAGCCTTTAGCACACGCATGATTTTCATAAACGTGTAGCCGAAGGCGGAAAAGGAGGTGATGAGGAGGATGGTGAAAATCAACTGGCTTAAAGACATGATGTTTACAGTTTACATGTTGACGATTTGCAGTTTGGTTTTTGGACAACCTCAAACCGGGATGTTTGCTAAAATAGAAAATAATACAGTTTAGGCTGACGATGTTAAAAGCACAGTTAAGTGGAAAACGCAAATGGATTTTATTTGCCTATCTTTTCTTTTCAAACAAACAACTATGCAACTGCGAATCCTAACGCTGTGCGTTTGCTGCTTTCCCATTCTCAATTCCATCGCCCAGCCCCGCCTCAACTACCACGCGGAAAAATATATTCAAAACCTGCCTCCTGAAAGAACAACGATTGACCTTTTCGTGAAAGGGAAACCGGAGGAAGTGAAGCAAGCGGTGAAAAAGGTTGGCGGAAATTTTAAATATGGTTATGATGTTTACAATGCCGTCACCATCCCGCTGAAAAACCTCGGCAGCTTTCTCGAACAGCCCGCAGTGAAGGGCGTTCAAAACGGGGAGACGCCCGTTCAGCCATTGACCGATACCGCAATCATTGTTAATTGCGTGCTGCCGGTGCACAATGGCGATGCGCCCCTCGATACCTCCTATAAGGGTGACGGGGTGATCATGGGTATCATTGATTACGGCATTGACATCAATCATGATGATTTCAAAAAGAGCAACGGGGAAACAAGGATTCGCTACCTGTGGGACCAGCATGGCGGCAGCGGCAACAGCCCGCTTCCTTACAGCTATGGACGTGAATGGAGCCAGTATGAGATTGATTCCGGCTTGTGTACGCACACAGAACCATTGGTTTACAACGGAAGCGCCAATCCGGGACATGGCACCACAGTGGCAGGCATCGCGGCCGGCAACGGCAGGGCTTGCAACGGCAGGAACACCGGCATGGCGCCAAATACAGACATGATTGTTGTAGCCCTCAATTTCAACCCCTCCTTTTTACAGCACGTTACAGATGCCGTGGATTACATTTTCAAAAAGGCTGACGCCATGGGAAAACCCTGCGTCATCAACGCGAGCGTTGGAGCCTATTGGGGCCCGCATGACGGCAAGGATTTTGGCGCCCGCATCATTGACGCGCTGCTTGAAGAACGGGCAGGGCGCGTGTTCGTGTGCGCTGCAGGAAATGCGGGACACGTTCCGTTCCATCTCGGTTATGATGTAACCTCAGACACATCGCATACATGGTTTCATTTCAGCACGGCAACTACCTACTTCGACTTTTGGGCTGATACGCAGGAACTCAACAATGTCTATTTCGCAGTCGGCACGGAAGACCCCCCGGCAGGACAGCGGATCGGAATATCGAATTTTTTTAACATCAAAAACGATTTCGTCTTTAACATGTCGCCTCCCGATACCATCGCCTATCTTCCGGCTTTTCAGCAAAGAGACGCCAACGGCAACTTCCTGGGCACGGTCGTGATAGGAGCATGGCTTACGGAAGGAAGGTACAACGTGTCGGTGGATGTCACCGGTCCTACCAATGTTGGGCACTATTGGAGCCTCATCACCACCGGATCCGGCAGGATTGACGGATGGAATAGCGTCAACCTGACCGGCTCGTTCGACATGGTGACCGCCAACCTGCCACCACAGGCTGTCCGTCCGGATATGGCGCACTACCGCCTTCCCGATTTGCAACAAACCACCACAAGCAGTTTCACCTGCTCGCCCAAAGCAATCACAGTGGGAAATTTCATCAACCGCTGGCGTTATCAGAATATTTACGGGAACTGGGTTTATAACCCTTCTTCTCCTCCCGGAATGATTTTCGGCACTTCCAGCCGCGGACCAACCAGGGATGGAAGGATTAAACCGGATATTTCCGCAACAGGCGATTTTACGCTTGGAACCGGAAACGCAGCACAGATAGCCATCAGCAGCAGTGCCGAACCCGACAAAGTGGGTTTTTGCGGGAAGTATTTCCGCAACGGGGGCACTTCGATGGCATCGCCAATCGTGGCAGGCGTGGCAGCGCTTTATCTGCAAAGGAATCCAAATGCCGACTGGGAGGAGGTGAAGCAAGCCATCATCAGCACCGCCAAGGTTGACAGCTTCGTGCTTTCACCGGATTCCATCGTCCCTAACAACGCTTATGGCTATGGAAAGGTGCAGGCTTGCGATGTTATGCTTTACAATGCCGTGTTTGGCTGCATGGATTCAACGGCTGACAATTACGACAGCCTCGCAACCATTGATGACGGCAGTTGCCTCTACTACGGCTGCACCGACTCGGCAGCGGAAAACTATGATCCTGATGCAAATTTTGATGACGGAACCTGCATCATCTATGGCTGCATGGATTCAACGGCTGATAATTACCTTCCTTCCGCTACCGTTGACACCGGAGGCTGCCTCTATTTCGGTTGCACGGATTCAGCGGCAGAAAACTTCGATCCTGCCGCCAATGTTGATGACGGCAGTTGCACCTATGTCGGCATTGGAAATATTCCGGTTGAAAATATCAGCCTGGAGTTTGTTCCGAACTTCTTCAAGGCGCAAAGCAGAATTATTTACGACATGGCAAAGCTGGACGGAAAAGTTGTCGTTATCATCTCCAACCTGCTCGGACAAACGCTGGATGAAATAGAACTCATGGATTCCAAA
The DNA here is from genome assembly GCA_964502525.1 of uncultured Chitinophagaceae bacterium. Taxonomy (GTDB): domain Bacteria; phylum Bacteroidota; class Bacteroidia; order Chitinophagales; family CAIOSU01; genus DATLYB01. Next base: position 25,074 of record CAZCXH010000050.1, on the reverse strand, counting down.
GGCGAAATAATGTATCGCTTCCCCTCTGGCGAAACCGGAATTTTCTTTTACCGTTTGGAGAATGAAGGCAAACCGTTACTTTCGGGGAAAATAATCGCGTACTGAGTTTACGGTTTGGATGTTTGCAGTTTACGGTTAAGCAGCCCTGAAACTGTAACTGTAAATCTGTAAACAACCGTAAACCGTAAACCGTAAACAAGAGAAGATGCCCGACAAAATCACGCAAATCCTTACTGACGAAAACATCCGCCAGAAAATCAAGCGCATCAGCTATGAGATTCTTGAGAACAACTATGACGAAAAGGAATTGCACATCATCGGCATTAAAGAAAAGGGCTTTTTGTTTGCAAAGAAACTGCATGACTCGCTGAAGGAAATCTCAACCATCAAAATCACGCTTAGCTCCATCTCGTTGAACAAACAGAATCCGATTGAAGGAAAGATGGAATATGATTTTGATCCGAAAGATCTCAAAGGAAAGGTGGTGCTGCTTGTGGATGATGTGGGCAATACAGGAAGGACCCTGTGCTACGCCATGCAGCCTCTGCTTGCGTCTTTACCTAAAAAAGTGGAAACAGCAGTCCTCGTTGACCGGAAGCACAAGTCGTTTCCCATCAATGCTGATTATGTCGGTCTGAGCCTTTCAACAACCATGAAAGAAGTTGTCACGGTTGAGTTCAACGGTAAAGGGGATGCGGCTTATCTGTCGTAGAGGATGCGGGAGGCGGGGACGCGGATTAGACACACCTCGGTTAAATAATTTCTTCGAGTTGAAATTCATCCAGGATTTCTGCATTAAGAGTACGGTAAGCCTGGGCATAAAACGGCTTGCGGGCTTTCAACTGCCTGGTGAGAAAAGAAACTAACTCGTTCCCGCTTTTGCCCTTCAGCAAAGGCCTGTTTTCAGTCTGGTTCTTCAGCCGCTTTGCGGAGGTTTCCGGTTTTACTTTCAGATAATATGTTGTTCCATTTCTATTCATCCATTTCATGTTGCCGCGGAAACACGGTGTGCCGCCCCCGGTGGCAACAACGATGCGCTCCATCAATAACATATCCTTCAGGTATTTATTCTCGATAGTACGGAAATGGCTTTCTCCGTGCTTTTTGAAAATTTCGGGGATGCTTGTTTTTTCATGCTTTGCAATATGCTTATCGAGATCAACAAATTTCCATTGAAGCATTGCCGCTATCTTCCTTCCCCAATAGGATTTGCCGCTGCCCATCAAGCCGACAAGGAAAATGCGCCCGGTTTTCATGTTGCGGATTTCACCGAAATCCTCGGATCAAGGAATGCATAAAGGATATCCGTAAGCATATTGATGACTACAAATGTAACGGCAGTGAACAGCACCGAACCCATCACTACCGGGAGGTCGAAGTTCAAAAGCGCCTTCACCGTTTCGTATCCCAGCCCTTTGAAGTCAAAAATGATCTCGACAAAATAAGCGCCTGCAAGCAAGGCAGCCAGCCATCCCGAGATGGAAGTAACCACAGGATTGAGCGCGTTCCGAAGGGAATGTTTGAACAACACGCTGTTGAACGACAACCCCTTAGCCCTTGCCGTGCGGATGTAATCCTGCGACAACACATCGAGCATGGAACTCCTCGTCAGTTGCATGATGATGGCGACCGGGCGTATGCCGAGCGCGATTGCAGGCAGGATAAGATTTTTCCAGTTGATGACTTCATCACCGAAATCATTCAGTTCGAACAGCGAGCCAACGTGGTTCAGTCCGGTGATGTCGTGCCACAGATAGCCGAACAGCAGCGCAAGGACGATGCCTGCGAAATACGATGGCTGCGAAATACCCAGCACTGACAAGGACGTGAGCATATTATCCCAGAAACGGTTGTGATGGATGGCGGCAAAAATCCCGAAGATGATTCCGATCACGGTGGCTATCAGCATTGCCGCCAGCGACAAAATCACCGTTGATGGGATTTTATCCAATAAAATCTCGGAAACGAGTCGTCTCGTCTGGTAAGAACGTCCCAGGTAAGGCGCCTTCAGCGTAAGCGCTGACGATGATGACAATTTCATCAGAACCGCGTAGCCATATTTTGCTTTCGCTTCTTTAGAATATTCATGAACCCAGATCGGAGACAGTTCTCCGATGTATTTGAATAACCTCTTATGAACCGGCAGGTTCAGCCCAAGCTCTTTCTCAATGGCTTCAACGGACGAAACATCAGCCCTTTGTCCCAGCGTAAGGCGCGCGGAGTTGACCGGCAAAATGTTGAACAAAAAAAAGATGATCAATATAACACCCAACACCACGAGCAATCCGTAGCCGATCCGGGTGATGATGAAGTTGATCAAGTTTACGGTTTACGGTTTACGGTTGCCCGTTCCGATGTACCATTAACTGTAAACCGTAAACTGTAAGCCGTAAACATTACTTTAAGAAATCTTTTTTCAATTCATCAAATGAAGGGATGTGACGATGATGCCATTTCCCCACCACCTTGCCGTCCTTCAGCAGCAGCAATCCCGGATTTGAGCGCAAAATCGTTTTCAACGGAGTCCCATCAGCTTCATAGAATGGAAAAGGCGTTTGATTGTCATGGCGGAAAGCCTCCCTCTTGTCTGGGGCGGATGCCGTTAAAGCAAAAAATAAAACACCTTCTTTTTCACAGGCTGCCGCAATGGGATTGATTTTTTCCGGAAATGCCTTCGCGCAGGTTTTATCAAGGTTATATGCAACCGCAATGAACTGGTAATCGGGATTATAAATCACATCCTCGAAAATATCATCACCATTGTCGTTGATGATCTGGAACCTGCTGATTTTTGCGGGAATGCCCTTTTGCAAAACCTTGGAAACCTTCCTGTCCACAAATTCATATTTTTCCTTGAAGCCGGGTTCACCGCTGATTTTCATAAACTCTTCGTTGGGAAACTCTTTCTGCTCACCGGAAGCCTTGTCTTTGTAAACCCAGGCATACTCCACTTTGTCGGGAACTTCCTTCACCAGGTCAGGAAGATAGTTGCCTACTTTATAAGGACGGAAGTCAAAAATCGGCTCGTTCCATGCGAAGTTGCGGAAGCAGAACAGCACCGATGCAATTAACGCAACAGCAGAAACCGATGCCGCAACTGTTTTCGGAACTTCCTCTATGTATTTCCTGCGAAAGAACAGGATAAGGATCAGCACCAAAAGGAACGCATCTTTCGAGAACGACATGATCGGCTCTATTTTCAGGAAATCTCCAAAACAGCCGCAGTCGGTCACCTTGCCAGTAAAGCTGGTGTAGCCGGTAAGAAATGTGAAGAAGATGATAAGCCCCAGTAGCAGCCACGCGGTCAGGGTTTTCAAATAGCCCAGAAGAAGGGTGACCCCGATAACCATCTCCATAACAATGGTGATGACAGAAATGGCAAGCGTGTAAGGCTCAAGGAATCCCAAACCGAATTCGACAAAGTATTCTTCAATTTTGTAAGACGTTCCCATCGGGTCCACCGCCTTTACAAAACCTGAGAAGATGAAGAACAACCCGATAAAATTCTGGATATACGACACCAACAGGCTTAATGGTCTGTCAATAAAATACCGTATGGCGGTCAGCGCCAGGGCTGAAATTCCAATGAGGGCAAAAAGGCTGTAAAGAGTCAGGCTCATAGGCTGCGATTTTGTTCAGACATTTTAATTAAAGCAAATACGGAATAATTGATGATGTCCTGATAATGCGATTCCACGCCTTCCGACACCAGGATTTTGCCATTGTTGTCTTCGATCTGCTTCAGCCGCATCAGCTTCATCATCACCATGTCGGTGAAAGACGAATCCCGCATGTCGCGCCATGCCTCGCCATAATCATGGTTTTTCTGAAGCATCAACTGGCGGGTGCCGTTTGTTTTTTTGTCAAACAATTCCAGCGCGCGTTTTTCATTCAGATTCTCCTCCGTCCCCCACCCCAGTTCGATTTGTATCAGCGCAATGACGCTGTAGTTAATAATGCCCTTGAATTCTTCGGCAATGCCGTCAGCCACCTTCTGAGTTCCTTTTTCCTCAATGGTCTTGATCCGCTTTGCTTTGATATAAATCTGGTCGGTCAACGATCTTGGGCGCAGCACCCGCCACGAAGTGCCGTAGTCATGCGTCTTAGCCTTGAATATCCCGCGGCATCCGTCAATAATGCCGTCATAACGCTCAAGCGTATCTTTTCCCAACTTAATATCTAATTTAGAATCCGTTAAATAACTCATTTAATTTGTAAAAATCCCAATCCGGGAGGGGATTTAAGAATTTTTAAGATTTATTCCTAATATGCCTGGAGCAAACATGCCCGATAAAAATACGGCTTTTGACAAAAAGCGGACGCTGAACTGCGCGGGAAGGATTGTGGATTTGTCCACACCGAAAATCATGGGCATCCTGAATGTTTCGCCCGATTCGTTTTACGATGGCGGTCGCTATAAAACAGAGAAACAGATGCTCGGTCATGCCGGAAATATGCTGGCGGAAGGAGCCGCGTTCATTGATGTTGGCGGCATGTCATCACGGCCGGGAGCAAGGGCTGTCAGTGAAAAAGAAGAATTGAAAAGGGTGATTCCCGTGGTCAGGCTGCTTTCCGGCAAATTTCCGGAAGCCATTATCTCAGTTGACACCTGCCGCTCAAAAGTCGCGCGGGCTGCGGTGGAGGAGGGCGCTGCAATGATCAACGACATTTCTGCAGGATCTTTTGACAAAAAATTGCTGGAAACAGTTGCCCATTTGAACATTCCATATATCCTGATGCACATGAAAGGCGAACCGGCAACCATGCAGAAGAATCCAAAATACAAAGATGTTGTTGGCGAGATAACGGATTTTTTTATCAACAAGCTGAACCTGCTGAAAGCGCTGGGTGTAAAAGACATTGCGCTTGACCCCGGATTCGGATTCGGAAAAACTTTGGAGCACAATTACCGGATTTTGGGAAATTTGCGCGACCTTCAGATATTCGGATTGCCGGTAATGGTTGGAATTTCAAGAAAGTCAATTGTCTGTAAAGCGCTTAAAGTAAACCCTACTGAAGCGCTGAATGGAACCACCGCTTTGCACAGCATTGCTCTTTTGCATGGCGCTGACATTCTGAGGGTGCATGATGTGAAAGAAGCAGATGAAGTAGTAAAGCTTAGTTTAATGTTTAAAGGTAAGCCGTGGCACGACTTATTTAATTAAAACAATATTTCAGAACTTGCTTAACAGTCGTGCCACGACTATGGGCTTCAAACTTCAAACTTGATACTCTCCTTTAAAATAGGATTCCTCGACCTGACTTATCTTGATTTCGTGGATGCCTTCCTCGTGGCGGTGCTCATTTACCAGGTGTATCGCCTGTTAAAGGGAAGCCTTGCCATGAACATTTTCGTGGGCATGATGCTGATATATCTCATCTGGTTTTCAGTGAGAGTGCTTGAGATGGATCTGCTGGAAGAGATCATGGGCAAGTTCATTGATGTCGGTGTCATCGCGCTGCTGATTGTATTCCAGCCGGAAATCAGGAAGTTTCTGCTGGTTCTGGGGATGGAAGGCAATCCGTCCCGCTTCCGCAGTTTTTTGAGAAAATTTTTATCCCGCGATAAGGGCGAGCCTGCCCTCGAGCGGAATACTAATGAAATCCTCACGGCTGTGGAAAATTTCGGAAAAAGCAGAACGGGAGCAATTCTTGTATTTTCGGTTACATCGCGCCTTCAGTTCTACGCAAACACCGGAGTTATCATTGAAGGCGTCATTTCTTCCAAATTACTGGAAAGCATCTTCGAGAAGAACAGCCCGCTTCACGATGGAGCTGTGATCATAGCTGATAATAAAATCATCGCTGCGGGTTGTGTGCTGCCGGTTTCAGATAACCCGAGCCTTCCCTCCCGGCTTGGTTTGAGGCACCGGGCTACAGTGGGCATTACTGAACACAGCGATGCCATGGCTGTTGTGGTGTCTGAAGAAACCGGGCAGATTGCCTACGCCCGCAACGGGCTTCTGGAACAAAATGTAAGCACAACGGATCTGGGAAAAGTATTAGCGAATTTCATGAAGTGAAAAATTTTGCCTGCTCTTCAATGGGGTTGGGAACCTCACGAAGGCGCGGTGTCAGACGGCTGGGTGGTCTGATGTTCAAACTCCTTGATTATCTCCTCAGGTGATTTGCCAAGGTTCTGCAATGAGAACTTAACATCATCCGACAGTTCGTGATCCGGGAATTTGCTTAAAAAGTATTCATAACGCTCCCTGGCGTTTTCAAGCTTGTAAAGTTCATTTTCATAAACAAAGCCTTCAAGAAAAACCACCTGAGGCAACTTCTCAAAGTCAGCGTATTCTTTTTCTATTCTCTGGTAAACATTCAGCGCAGCATGATAATTTTTCATCGCCCGGTGCAGGTCAGCGGCTTTCAGCAGCATTTCAGGAGAATTCTTGCTTTTCGGATGCTGCTTCACAAAATTTTCATAAGAGTTAATAACATTCTCCGCGTTCTTCTGGTCGAACTTGAAATTCTTGTCATCGCCATAAAGCGCAGCTTCCGCTTTTTTCACCTCATCCAGCAACTGCTCTTCTGATGGAGAAGACTTGCAACCTGCAACGAGGACAACCATGAAAAACAACGCACCTTTGAAAAGCATAACTTTTATTTTAAGCGAACAAATTTAAATATTTTCCCGCTTCTCCCGAAGCGTTTAATCCGGAAATTTGACCATAATGAATCCCTTAGTAATTCAATTTATCCTTATAGCCGGGAATCACTTCCTCAAATCTCTTAACAACCGCCTCCAAAGTTTCCATTGACTGACCGCCTGCTGCGTTTTTGTGCCCGCCTCCATTGAAATAAGTCCGCGCGAAGGCATTTACGTCAAAACTCCCCTTTGAGCGGAACGACAATTTGATGCGCTCGGTTCGGTCAATGATAAGCGCTGCGAAATTGATGTCGCCCATCTTGAGAGGGAAATTTACCAGTCCTTCAGTGTCGCCTGTTGTGACATTGAAGCGCTTGAGCTCATCCCGATTTAATGTGATTAGCCCGGTTTTCAATTCCTTAAACAACCTCATTTTTTCCACGAGGCAATAACCGAACAAGCGCAACCTTGACTCGGTGAAAGTGTTGAAAATTTTTTCATACACATCACTGTTGTCAGCTCCCTTTTCAATTAAATCTGCAGTAATCCGGTGGACTTTCGGTGATGTGATTGGAAACTGGAACCCGCCAGTGTCAGTGAGAATGCCGGAATATAAACAGGTAGCAATGCCGGCATCAACCAGCTTCTCATCGCCTGCCGCGACAATGAAATCGTAAACCATCTCCGATGTCGAGCTAAGAGCAACGTTTGAGAAAAGAAAATCGGGAAAGTTGTCAGGGGCAATATGATGGTCTATTACAATCCTGGTTGCTTTAGCGTTTTGCAACGTTTTTTCCATGTCCCCCGTTCTTGACAGCGCGTTGAAGTCAAGGCAAAAAATAAGTTCAGCATCCGCGATAATCTGATTGGATTGAGAAACTTTCTTTTGATAAATAATCACTTCGCTGTCTCCGGGCATCCATGCTAGAAAGTCGGGATAGTCGGTCGGAACGATTACCATGGGCTTGCATCCTTTCTTTTTCAGATAATGCCAAAACGCCAGTGACGAGCCCATCGCATCACCGTCAGGGTTGGAGTGGGTCGTAATCACTATTTTTTTGCCGGAAGTCAGCAGCGCCTTCACCTTTTCTACTTCAGTAGTATTCATCAGGAGTAGCGAATGTCATCAAAATTTTCAGAAGCGCAAAATTAGCTATTGCTTCAACGGCTTAATTCCCTAATTTTGCCGCACAAAAAAGCAACCTATGGCGACAAACCGCACGTTCACTATGATCAAGCCCGATGGCGTGGCGAACAACTATATCGGACCTATTCTTGGAAAAATCAATGAGGCTGGCTTCAGGATTGTGGCAATGAAATATACGAGGCTGTCGAAAGACAATGCGGGCAAGTTTTACGAAATCCATAAAGAACGTCCTTTTTACAATGATCTGGTAAATTACATGTCATCGGGACCGATTGTGGCTGCCATTCTGGAAAAGGAAAATGCCGTAGAAAACTTCCGCAAGCTGATTGGGGCAACAGATCCGGCAAAAGCCGAGAAGGGAACTATCCGTAATCTTTACGCCAAAAGCATTGAAGCAAACGCCATCCATGGCTCCGATTCAGATGACAATGCCCGGATAGAAGGAGATTTCTTCTTTTCGCAGATGGAACGGTTCTGAATAATATTCTAATTTGGGCTTTGAGATTTCATGGCGTCAAAGCTGCATCACTCCATTTTTAAATCCCCCATCGGATTTATCCGAATTTCAGCAGAAGATGAGTTCATCAGTGAACTGATGTTTATTGAGCACGATCAGCCTCTGGTAAAAAGTGAATCACAGGTTATTAAGGATTGCATCGCCCAGTTGGAAGAATACTTTTCAGGGAAACGCAAAATCTTTTCACTGCCTCTTAACCCAAAGGGCACTGAATTTCAAAAGCACATCTGGACGCTGTTGCAGGAAATCCCTTACGGAAAAACAATCAGCTACTCTGACCTCGCCATAAAAGCCGGTGACATCAACCTGACAAGGGCGGTTGGTCCGGCAAATGGAGCGAATAAAATAGCGATCATCATTCCATGCCATCGCGTTATCGGAAGCAATGGAAAACTCACCGGCTATGCGGGCGGACTATGGAGGAAGGAATGGCTGCTGAATTTGGAGCGCAGGGAGTTGCAGCCGGAGTTATTCAATGAACTCTTCGCAGAGAAACATGAATGAATTTGACGTCATTGTTGTCGGCACGGGTCCTGCGGGGAGCGCTGCGGCTTACGAGTTAGCAAAAAACGGAATTCACGCAGCGCTTGTCGAGCGGGAAAAACTTCCCCGTTACAAAACATGCGGAGGTGGCGTCACTTTCCGAGCAAGAAAATTATTTCCAATAGACATTGCGCCTGTTGTGGAGCGGGAATTTTTCGTTGCCGATATGATCTTCGTGAAAGATGCAATGCAGTTCAGCGTGAAGCGCGACAGTCCCATCATCACTATGGTGATGCGCGATGCGCTTGATAACCACCTGGTGAAAGCAGCTCAGAGAGCAGGCGCAACGGTGATGGACCAAACGGAAGTGAGTGCCGTTGAGCAAAACGGAAAAATTACGCTTCGAACCAATAAAGGGACGTTGCAGGCAAGATGCGTGATTGCCGCGGACGGTGCGTTAAGTCCTGTGGCGAAAATGTGCGGGTGGAACGAAACGCGCTTTCTTATTCCCGCTCTCGAATATGAGGTGACGGTGCCGGATGATGACTTTGAGCGGCTCTCGAAAACCGTTCGCTTTGATATTGACGCAATTCCTTATGGCTACGCCTGGAATTTTCCGAAGAAGAATCATCTCTCGATTGGCGTGGCATCCGCCAAGCGCGGGAAGATTAACCTCCACGAATATTACCGCCAGTATCTTGAACAATTGGGCATTACCGAAATAATTCACGAAGAAAAACATGGCTACCAAATTCCCATGACGCCAAGAAAAGATGTGTTCATCAAAAGCAATGTGATGCTGATTGGCGATGCCGCAGGATTTGCTGACCCGGTGACCGCTGAAGGGATCTCCAATTCCGCGCTGAGCGGAAAGATTGCTGCAGGCGCTGTTGTTGAAAGCCGACACAATGGGAAGCAGCTTGAAAAGATTTATAACGAAAAGCTAAAAGCCACCTTGCTTCCACAGTTGAAGCTCGGACGTTTCCTCTCCGATATATTTTACGGCAAGACCTGGCTCAGGCGACCGCTATTTAACAAATACGGTCAGCGGTTATGCGAAGCGCTCACCGATGTTTTCATGGGTGAACGCGACTACCCTCATGACGCTGTCAAGAAGGCTGGAAGATATTTAAAGGAGTTTGTTAGTTTAAAGTCTAATGTTTAAAGTTTAAGTTTGGAAAAGAGAAAAGGTAAAAGACGACATTACCAAAATCAATGCGGAAGCGATTGTGAACGCAGCCAACACTTCGTTGGTGAGCGGTGGAGGCGTGGAGGCATGGATGGCGTAATTCACCGAGCGGGCGGCAAAGCCATCTTCGATGATTGCAAAATATTGTTGCGCGGCAGGGAGGATGCCCTGCTGGGGAAGCGATTATCACTATTTGCCGGTAATCTTTTCTCAAAATATGTAATTAACGCGGAGGGTCCAGTTTGGAATGGCGGGAATAAAACGAGAGACAGTGATGTTTGTTTCGATGATGAGAACTTCAGAATTTAATCTTCTGAATCGGAATGGATAGCATACTAATTCATAATGTCTTAATGTTTGTGTTTAACCCTGTCACATCCGGAGGCTTATGAGAGGCTTCTGCCTTAGATTCAGGCATTAAATTAAACTAAACAAAGCATTTTTCCTCTCCCCTGTATGTACGCGCTTCATCAAGAATTTTTCCCTGCGAAACCAGGAGCAGCGAATTAAACCGCTCGCATAATTCTCCTGCCTTGGCATGACGCAAAAAAACGGGATCACCTAATTGCAGATCATGGCCGCTGTACACTATTGGCGTCTGCACCTCACCCATTCCTTCCTGCTGAATCAACGAAAACCCTTCGGGTAAATATGGTTTCGGTTGCTTGTCAATTCCAATGGAGCCTGACGCAATATATCCGCCTCCATGGCATGTATAAATATTGCAAGACGGATGCCGCGTCACCTCTATCGCAAATGCTGCTGCGGGCTGATGCTTGAAGTTGGAGTAACTGTCAAACAATCCTGAGGAGTAAAAGCCCGAGCCGACCGTTACTTCCGTAATCCAATCCTCCTGTCGTGTCCATTCAAGGCTGCCGGTACCGCCCCCGTTTACGAACCGGAGTTGAGCGCCATCATCCTTCAGCGCCTCCACAATGTCATGACGTCTTTTCGCAATTTCCAAAGCAGATTTTTTCTTGAAAAGGCCGACTGCAATGTTTTGAATTGATTTGCCCTTAACCTTATCTCCGACTCCGGCAATGGCGGCTTCATATCCCATCAACCCTTCCAATTTTACGAACGAAGAATCCTTGATGACTTTATGCAGTTCTATCGCCTGTTTCGTATTGTTGATGCGCGACCGCCAGACTCCGAACCGCACACCGGGAAAAACTGATGTCATGTCAACATCAATGCAAATTGGAATCACGGTATTGCATTTCCTTCCGATTTCATTGATGCGAACAACATGCTCCTTCAGATCAACCATTAATGTGATGGATTTTTCTTTTTTTAATTCATCGCAGATATCGGCAATCTGCTGATGATGCCAGATTGGGTAGCCTATCAGCAGATCATCGAATCCATTCCTGCTCAGCCAAACCGTTTCCGGTCCGGAGTAGGTCATTAATCCCCGGTAATTTGCATGAGCCTGAAGCACCCTCCTTAACAGACTTGCGCATCTCACCGATTTTGAAGCAATCCTGATGCGTTTCCCTTTCGCCCTTGCTGCAATGCTTTTAACGTTTTCGTCAAATAAATCAAGATCAACAAAAGCAAAAGGCATCTGCCTTCCCTTGAAAACATCTTTGTAATGCTGGTAACTTTTAGCCATTAATTGACGAATATCTGTTTAAATCCCCGTTGTGTTTTTGCAGGATGTCCCTCATCGGGTTTCCTTTGCGAATCGTTGAAAACGGTTTCGGATTTTCAGGATTACTTTTATAGTCATTAACTTTTTTTGAATACCAATGCACATCATGCCATTTCCCAAACTTATAACCCGCATTTCTATAAATGGCGAACAATTTAAAACCTGCAGCCTTGTGAAATTTAATGCTTGCAGGATTAGGATGGGTAATCACTGCATAAACATTTACAAATCCCTGGTAGGTTAAAACTTCAAATAATGCGGAATACACTGCCCGGGCAACTCCCCTCCGCTTAAAATTATTATCCACATAAACAGAACATTCGCAGCTCCATTGATATGCAATCCGGTCCCGGTAACCTGAAGCATAAGCATAACCGATAATGTTGCCTTCATGTTCGCAAACAAACCAGGGATGTGTCCGCATGCAATTAGTAATTCTTTCTTTAAACTCGTTTACGGCAGGAACTCTGAGTTCAAAGGAAACTGCGCTGTCTGTGATAAAAGGAGAATAAATGGCGAGCAATTGTTTCGCATCCTCTTTCCGTGCAATCCTGATTTTCATTACGCCCTCTAAGATAAACAGGGATGAGGCGTAAAACAACCTGATGATTGATTTGAATAAATCCGGCAGAAGTTATCTACATGAAGGGCGAAGGATTGGCATATCACTCATCCAAACTAATACTTCAATGGATAATCAGTTTAAACTGCGGTAATCCTGAAATGCGGCATGAAGTCATATTTGGAATGAATGACAATCTCATGCTCGGTTTTAAAGCATTTCAAAATTTCCCTTGCGGATTCAAGCGCCCGATTGACGCAGTTGAATGATTTTTGATTTTGCGTCTTATCAAAATCATTGATAAGAATCCATTCACCGCTGAATGGATAAATGTGAATTTTCGGTCGTTGAGCTGCGTGTAAAGATTTCTGCATAGGCGATACTTTTTGCTTTTATTAATTCCATTTGAGGCGGGATTGAAAGCAAGAAGATGAAAAGAATGGAAATTGTCAAGAAAAAGTAAGGTGCGCCTTATATTTATAATCTTCAGGCTGGAGTAGCAACTACTCCGAAAAGCCTTGCATGCCAGCTCTTTGATAGAGGTGTTTCCCAGTTCCGGTTGAATTCATCAACCGTGGCGACAAGATTGTTAAACACGGATGTATCGCTGTTAACTAATTTCTCGTCCAGCATTTTCTGAAACTCCTGTTGTCCTGCGGTTTTAATCGCTCCATTGTCGCGGTAAGCCACCGTGGTGCGGTCAAAAAGCCTGATCCTAAATTGCTCCTCAATCTGCCGGATGAAATGAAATGTCGAGTCAATAGAGCATCCGCCAACCGCCACTGCTGCTTCATCTGCTGCCAGCACGATGAAGAAATTGTACACCACAGCTCCTTCGGCTATCACTTTTTGAGAATGGGACGTCCATTGGTTCACAAAATCTTTAACCAGCCGAGTTGCCTGTTGCGATTCATCGTCATTCAACCTGCGGCTGCTTTGGTAAATCCAAACTCTGGAGTTGCCGGGCAATTGCACAAAAAGAGGTTCCATTTTTTTGATTATATATTGAAAGTTAGTCTAAATCCGAATCTCCTTATCTCCCGTCATCCTGCGCCACAGCGTCACGAACATATCTCCGGTGATGTCTTTGAAACTGCGGGGTTTCTGGGTAATCTCCAATTTTTTACCGTCTCCGTTTTGGTCATGGCGGACAAAAAAAGAAGATATAAAATCGCGCTTTCCGGTTTTAGTATCCAAAGCCAGCCCGAACCGCAGGTCATGAAGCAGTAACCTGTCGTCCAGTTTTTCGACAGAATAGTATCCGTTGGTAATGTAAATCAGAGTGCTCAGATTGTCATCCGGTGGCAAACCGCCAAGCAGTTCATGCTTCTTATCCACATAAGAAAAGCTGATATCTTCATCACGGTCAAGAAAGGAATAGTAACCGGTGTAATAGCCTTCATCCAATTCAATAACTGCAGTCCACAAGATATTGTTGAAGGGCGCGGGCTTTGTCGTGTAGCGTTCAAATTTAATCTGTTTTGAAGCTAAAGCATCCTCAAAGGTGCCGTTTACTATTTGCTTGTTTACGACCGTAAGCACGAGGTACGTTGAACTGACGACCAATCCCGCATAATTGATCTTTTGTCTCATCGCGCTAAGCTTATTGTAAAACGTCATCCAGATGACAGCTACAAGAAATGGAATAGTGTAAAGCGGGTCAACTACAAAGATTGTATTCCATGCCACGCGATAAGGGTGCGGCCAGAAAAGCTGTGTGCCCCACGAGGTGAAGCAATCGAGCAGCGAATGGGTAAATAACGCCAAAAATGAAAGGATAGTCCAATCGTGCCAGGTTGCTTCCTGCCTGCGATACAGTTTGCAAAGCAGCCATCCGAACAGCGGGGAAGCAAGAATGAAAAAAAACAATGAATGAGAGAACCCGCGATGGAAACTTATCTTGCCAACCGCATCCATCCAAATGGCGGGGATGACGTCAAGGTCTGGGACTGTCGCGATGATGCCGCCCCAGAGGGGAGCTTTATTGCCAATTTTTTTGCCAAGAACCGCTTCGCCAACTGCAGCACCTAAAACAATCTGGGTTAGTGAATCCATTTTGTCCTGCAAAATTAAGCCTTGAAGCGCGCAGAGATTAGAACCATCCGGGAACAGGGTGTACGAATCATTGTTTGGATGCCCGCTTGCCCGGGGTAGGTAGCACCGGTCACTATCGGGTGTACGACAAATTTTCGCTCTATGGCTCAAAGAAAGGAATGTATGACCCCTAAAGGGGTCAAAAAGGATTTATCCGTGACTGTTACTACCAACATGTGAACCCTACGCCCGCCTGACCGGACGGGCAGGGGTTCAAGACCCCCGAGGGGTCAAATGTTGGTAGAAAATAGCCCTTCCATGCCCCTTCGACCCCGGAGGGGTCGCACGGTACGTGCGAAAATTTGTCGTACACCCCCGTCACTATCGGTACAAGTCCGGAAATCTGTTTACCAATATATTATGCCGAAAGGCATCTCTGTCATAAGCATCCATGCCTGTGATTATAGCTCCACCAACCAAGCTTATTCCCATTTTTTTCCTAAATTGTAGAAAAGCCAGTAGTAAGGGTTTCCGGAATATATGTATCCTGCTGATCCGGCTTTCAAAAAGTAAATTTTGATTTTCAGATTTCGGTTTTGTATATTGCTCTGAAGTTATTTCTCGCCCCACTTGCCCCCGGAGAGCACCTCCGGAAAATAAAAATTTTAAAAAAAGGGAAAATTTCCGCATATTTCGTAAAAATATGAAACACCTCTTTGTCATTTTAGGAATTATCGGAAGCCTGTACGCAGGTGAAATAAATGCGCAGTGTCATCCTGACAGCCAGGTTGTTGCAAGTCCGATCATCACCAATGTGAGCTGCAACCTTGGCAGCAATGGCGCGGTAAGCATCACGGCCAGCGGGGGAACGGCTCCCTTCACTTACAGTTGGTCAAACGGGGGCGCAACGGCAACGATTGCAAATATCCCAGCAGGCAACTACAGCGTAACGGTAACCGATGCATCCGGTTGCAAGGATACCTTGACGGATATCGGAGTGAAGCAACCCGGACCGTTTATTTACAATGCTGTAATTCACAACGTTTCCTGCTATGGAGGAAGCGATGGTTCTCTCGATTTCACTTTATCCGGAGGAACGCCACCATACACATACGTCTGGACTGATAGCAACAATATGCAAATTGGCACCACGGCTTACATCGGCAATTTAACCGCTGGGAGATACCGGCTCGCTGTTACGGACGCCAATGGATGCCGGGGCGGAATTATATATATGATTGCTCAGGCTGCTCAGATGAATATTCAGGGCGTGGTAAATGATCCTTCCTGCCCCGGAGCCAGCGATGGCTCCATCCAGATAACCGTAACGGGCGGAACGGGCAGGAAAAACTATGCATGGTCATCAGGCGAACGATCGGGAAATATTATTAACAAGCCAGCAGGAAGTTATACTGTGACAGTTACTGATGTCAACGGCTGCACCGCTTCCAATTCATTTGCCATTAACGATCCTCCTCCAATCACAGCGAACGCAAGCACCACAAATCCAGGTTGCATCGGGGCAAGCGATGGCGCTCTTGATGTTACAGTTTCGGGAGGAACTCCTCCCTATACCTTCAGTTGGTCAACAGGCGCTGTAACCGAAGATATTTCAAATCTCGCAGCGGGTGACTACTGTGTTACAATAACTGATTCCGCAAATTGTTTTGTTGATTCCATTTGCTTTACGGTAAATGACCCAACGGAGATCACCATTGCAACGAATATCACGGATGTTACCTGCCCGGGCAATGCGGATGGCGCCATTGACGTCACCGTTTCGGGAGGCAATCCGCCCTACTCATACAGTTGGAGCAGCGGTGACACCGGTGAGGATTTAACAGGGCTTGCCGCAGGGATTTATGCGGTAACAGTTACTGATGCCAACGGATGTACTGCGGAAGGCGCATTTATCGTAAAACCGGCAAATATTCTTATAATTTCAGTTGGATTGACTCAGCCTCTTTGCAGTGAGTCAAATGGCTCCGCAACCGTCACCATCAGCGGTGGAGAATCTCCATTCACTATCCAATGGTCGAATGGACAAAGCAGTGCAACCATTGACAGCCTTGCTGCAGGAAGCTATGGCGTGACGGTGACGGATGCCAACGGCTGCTCGGCATCAGCCACTGCCGATTTAAGCGATGTGAGCACACTGTCTGTAACCGGAAGCGTGACAAACACCATTTGCGGCTTGGGTAACATCGGGTCAATCAGCGTTACGGTAACGGGTGGCAGCGGCTCTTATACCTTCAGTTGGAGCACAGGAGCATTGACAAGTCTTATCAGCGGATTGGGGGTTGGAACTTATTCGGTAACGGTTACCGATAGTTCAGGATGCGCGGCTGTGGCCACTTTCAACGTGACTGAGGAAACAGATATTTCCATAATTGCCAACCCCACTTCCCCGGACTGCAATCAATCCAATGGTTCAATAGACCTGGCGGTTTCCGGGGGCACTCCGCCTTACAGCTACTCATGGAGCAGCGGACAATCTTCTGCGTCAATTTCAGGATTGGAAGCAGGCGTGTATGTGGTGACTGTGACCGATTCCGCAGGCTGCGAAGAAATTCAGATTATTGTTTTGCAGGATGTTTCCGCCCCGCAAATTACAGTCAACAAGGAAGATATCACTTGCGATAATCCAACCGGAACTCTTGAGGTTGTCATTAATTCCGGTACGCCTCCATTCAATATTATATGGACTACCGGTGACACAACCGCTACAATTTCAGGGTTGGCGCCAGGAATGTATGGCGTTGAGGTTACCGACAGTGCCGGTTGTTCTGCTGCGGCTTTTGAAATTTTGCTTCCTGCGCCCGGAGTGGTGATTGAAGCGGCACCCACCGAGCCGACCTGCAATGGCTCATCCGATGCATCTATTGATGTAACCGTTGTTCAGGGAACACCGCCATACGATTTCAACTGGTCAACCGGTGATACCATTGAGGATATTTCAGGTCTTGTTGCGGGAACTTATGATGTAACTGTTACTGATGCAGGCGGTTGCTCCGCCACCACTACCATAGTGATTGATGAACCTGAAGAAATTATTGCCATGGCCGACTCTTTGGATGAGTTGGAGTGTAATGATTCCACCGGCTCCATCAATATTTCTGTGAATGGAGGCATTCCGCCATACTCATTCAATTGGTCAAACGGAGACACGACAGAGGATTTGCCAGATGTCACTCCAGGTGAGTATTGCGTGGTGATCGTTGACGCGAACGGCTGCATCAGCGATACTTTCTGCTTCACGCTGAATGAACCACCGCAGTTGCAGATTCAACCCGATATCACACAGCCAATTTGTAACGGCAGTGAAGATGGATCAATCAGCGTAACCGTCACCGGTGGAACGGAACCATATAGTTATTTGTGGAATACAAACGATACCTTGCCTACTCTCACAGGTTTGGGAGCGGGAAGCTATTCGCTGACGGTTACAGATGTGAACGGTTGCACTGCGGAAGGAAATTTCACCATCACCCCACCGGATTCGGTGATTGTAACCATTCAGGATTCTTCTGATGTGAAGTGCAACGGAGCCAATGACGGATCAATCACCATTCAGGTTGCCGGTGGAACAGCGCCTTACAATTATTCATGGTCAACCGGTGATACTACGCAAAACGTGACCGGGCTTTCGCCTGATACCATTTACCAGGTAACCGTTACTGATGCGAACGGATGCAGCGATACTTCTGATGTAGTTGTGATTGACGAGCCTGATTCACTTTTGGTGACGGGAAATATCACTCAGCCTGCATGCACGCTTACAGGAACAATTGATGCAATTGTCGCGGGAGGAACGCCCCCCTACACTTATTCGTGGTCAACGGGTGAGGATTCATCGAGCCTTACGGGAATAGCGGGGGGAGGAGTTTTTGTCGTGGTGGTAACAGATTCCAACGGCTGCATGGACAGCGCTTCATTCACGATAGCGGAACCTCCGGTGATGGATGTGCTGATTGAGGTGACGCAGCCATTGCGTTGCAACGGTGATGCCAGCGGTGAATTGTGCGCCAGCGCTGATGGCGTTCCGGGACCCTATTTTTACTTGTGGTCAACGGGCGACAGCACGGAATGTATTTCAGGACAGCCTGCAGGCACTTATTCAGTAACGGTTTCCAATAGCAGCGGCTGTTCCGCTTATGAAAACGCTTTTATCCTCGATCAGCCGGATACCATCACAATTTCTCCAACCGTCAATGATGCAACCTGCTTTGGCGGAGATAATGGTTCGGTTATCGCAAGCGTTTCCGGTGGAACACCGTCATACACTTTCCAATGGAGCAACGGTGACACCGGAAATATTGCGGATAGTTTATCTATTGGAGAAGTCACAGTTGTTGTTACCGATTCAAATGGTTGTTCCGCGTCACTGACAGTGAATGTTTCGCAGCCTGATCCATTCGATTTCAGCGGCACTGAAGTGATTGCCACAACCTGCGATACAACGGTTGACGGTTCGGTTGCAGTGGTAGTCACCGGAGGTCTGCCGCCATATTCTTTTGTTTGGAATGATCAGTTAACCGGTCCTGTCAGGGAAAATTTAGGCGAAGGAGTATATTATGTAACAGTAACCGATGAAAATGGCTGCACCGGCACAGATTCGTTCACGGTTGACGGTCCGTCATGCAATCAGCCGCCCGTTGCTGTTGTGGACACGGCTAAATTATTTGTATGCATTAATGAAAGCATTGATATTCCGGTTCTCAATAACGATTACGATCCGGATGGCGATGATATTCATGTGGCTGCCGTTTATTCAGCGCCTTTCAGCGGAACGGTGCACGTAAATGCCGACCAGACCATCACTTACGTACCTGCTCCTGACTACATCGGAATTGACACGTTCACTTACGTTATTTGCGAGGTTGGCACTCAGCCTTCGTTGTGCGATTCAGCTTACGTGGTGGTTGCCGTGCTTCCGTGCCAGCCCAACGTTTCGATCCCTGACGGGTTTTCACCCGATGGCGATGGCGTGAATGACGGGTTTGTAATCCCCGGCATTGAATTTTTTCCGGATAATGAATTACTGATATTCAACAGGTGGGGGAACCTCGTGAGGGAATTTCATGGCTATAAAAATGAATGGACAGGCACCAACAAAAATGGTGAGGCGCTGCCGGATGGCACCTATTACTTCGTGCTCAAGCTGAATAATGAAGAAAATACGATTTACTCAGGATATTTAATCATACACCGGTAAAACCCCAACAACATGAAGAATTATTATTTTTTACAATCATCTGATCTTGTTTTTCCATCTAAGTTATCGCTGATGGTGATTTTCTTCGTGGCTCTTTTTTCCCTCCCTTCTCAGGCGCAGCAGGACCCGATGTACAGCTTGTATATGTTCAACGGGTTGACGGTCAATCCAGCGTATGCCGGCAGCCGCGAGCGCCCAACGGTTCTTGCGCTCTACCGCCACCAGTGGACGGGGATTGAAGGCGCCCCGAAAACAGCGATGCTGGTCGGACATTCTCCGCTGCTGAATGATAAAATCGGGATAGGCGGCACTGTTGTCAGCGATAACATCAGCATCTTTAACAACATCAGGGTTCAGTTAAGCTATGCGTACAGGATAAAATTCAAGAAACGCGGCAAGCTCGCTTTGGGAATGAGCGTTGAGATGAACAATTTCCGCGCGCGCTGGAGCGATGTTTCCACTACTGACGTCAACGATAATTCTTTCCTTTCCGCCAAAGAAAGCATTATCAGCCCCAATTTCGGGTTTGGCGCTTATTACTACACGCAGCGGTTTTACATCGGGGCGTCAGTTCCCCATTTGCTGAATTCAAATCTCAGCGATGACTTCAAGGTGGAAGGAACCGATATGGTAGCGCGGCAATGGAAGCACTACTTCTATACGTTGGGCGCAGTGTTCGATCTCGGAGAACACGTCAAGATGAAACCATCATTGCTGTTCAAACATGTTCAAAACGCTCCTTTCCAGGCGGACTTCAATTTATCCTTTTTATTTAACGAAGCATTTTGGATTGGCGCAAGCTACAGGACAGGCGATGCGGTTATTTTCCTGACGGAATATTCCTTCGCCAAAGGCATCAGGATTGGCTATGCTTATGATTACACGCTCAGCGAACTCAACGATTTCAACTCAGGCTCGCACGAGATTATGCTTGGTTATGAGTTCATCAGGAAAACCACCTACCTCACGCCCAGAAGAATGAGTTATTTCTGATCAAACAGAAACAGCAGATTTAGCCAGTTGAGAATAACCTCTCACCACCAATGCAGCCAGCTTCGGAAAAACATATCCGATCATTCTTTCTTTCTCGTTGTTGGACGGCTCGTTCACGCTTTCAATCAATTGATGCACGGCATTAAAATCTTCCTTAGATAAAGCAGGCCGCAAATCACGGTAAAGCCTGTCCTGAACATCTTTTCTCAGAAGCACTTTAAGGCCATCAATCATCTGGCGGTGAGGCGTTCCTTCCCAGATGGCGAGAATCATTGCTTCGCGCAGCAGGCGCTCAACTTTAAATTCTTCAAGGATGCCGATTCCGCCATGCACCTCCATGCTCCACTTGGCTGTCTGCGCGGCAAACTCAGCGGTGTAATATTTCGCAACGTGGGCAATGAAACGGAAGAAATGATATTCATCTGAATAGGGAGCCTTTTGCTGCCACACTTTATCCAGAAGCCCCGCTGTGTAGAAAGCGAACCTGAACGCCTCATCCAGTTTTTTTGATCTGTCGCTGAATTCCTGCGCCAGCAACGGCTGCTGAAGCACCGGTTTACCGAATGCCACGCGGTGTTCTGCAAAAGAATATGCTTCCGCAAAAGCCCGGTGCGCAAGCGCTATGCTTCCCACAGCGTTGGAAATGCGCGAAATATTCAATACTTCCATGATCAGGTATATTCCCGGAATTCTTTCGTTCAGAATAAACGCTTCGCTGTTCTTCAGTTCCAGTTCTCCGGTAGGCACGGAGCGGGTGGCGATCTTGTCTTTGATTCTTTTTGCAAAATAATTCAGCTTGCCTTCGGAGGATATGCGGGGCATCACGAACATTTGCAGCCCGTCAAATCCCTTTTTGCCGCCTTCCATCATGGCGCTCACCACCGCCACGTCAGCGCCCATGTTGCTGCAGAAATATTTTTCACCGTTCAGCAGCCACAGGTCATCCTTCTTTTTTGCGGCAACGGTGTCGGTGTTGCTGGCGAGATCGGAACCACCCTTTATTTCCGTAAACCATGTGGCTCCCTGCCAGGCGCTGCTTTTTGCCAGCATGGGCGCGAGCAGATTTTTTTTAATGAAATCATTTCCGTATTTGAATAGCGGTCCGGCAGTTGACATTGAAACCGTGTAAGGGCAGAACAACCCGGTGTCATAATAACAGCATACATAGCCCATGGTGAAAAACGGCATCAGCGATTTCTCTTCAAATACGCGCCAGATGATTCCGCTGTCATATCCTTTCCGGAGTATTTTCCAGTATTCCGATGGGTAGCCGATTTCATCAATGCGTTCTCCTTTGGCGTTATAGAGTTTCAGCCAGGGAGTGCGGCTCCTGTCAACAGTATCGGAAATGGCGCTGCCCTCTTCCTGCCACCACCGGTCATATTGCCTGACATAATCAGCGGCTTCTACACCGGTTTCAAGGTTTTCCTTTAAAACTGCGGAGGGTGATTGGTGATATTTTTGGCTCATGGCTGAAATGATTTTAGATGGAACCTTGTACTCGGTTTCAATTCCTTAAAACTAAGAATTCAAATTGTAAATTGAGTCTTCCCGAAAAAAGAGGATCCTGCCAGATTGTTGCGTTATCGGAAAATGGCATCACCCGCTCAGTCTTTGTTTGCAGGCGCTGACGAAAGGACTGTTTCATTCTCGCCTGCACAACTTTGAAAGGATTGACAATGCCATCTAGTGCAGCGTCAAGTGTTTTATGTCAGATAAAAGGTTTACGGTTTACATGTTTCCAGTTTATCGTTAGTCTTTTCACAAAAACCGTCACCTTCGTTTCCGCCAGTCGTACCGCCAATTGAAGAAATTGGTTTTATTCTTATTTTGCCAACAATTCTCTTAAACAATGCACTCACGGCAGGAACTATTGGAGATTTTCGAAGCTTACCGCGCTAAGCACTCGTTTGGAGCCGAACCAGCGGAGCTATACGAACCAATCCGGTATATTCTTGATTTAGGCGGAAAACGAATCCGCCCGCTGCTCACGCTGATGGGATGCGATTTGTTTGGTGGGGATATGCAGGAAGCGCTGCCTGCCGCTTACGCGGTGGAGCTGTTTCACAACTTTACGCTGATGCATGATGATATCATGGACAACGCGTCCCTGCGAAGAAATCGTCCTACTGTTCACCAGAAATACGGTCAGGCGCAGGCGATCCTTTCGGGAGATGTGATGCTCGTATATGCGTATGAGTTTCTCAATCAGCTTACAGTTGAGAAGTTCAGAAAGGCGGTTGATGTATTTAATGCAACAGCCATCAGGGTTTGCGAAGGTCAGCAATATGACATGAACTTTCCGTCAGCAGCGGAAGTGTCGGCAAAGGAATATCTGAGGATGGTTGAGTTCAAGACCGCAGAGCTGCTTGCCTGCAGCCTAGCGCTGGGCGCAATTGCCGGCAATGCTGGAGATGAGGATGCGCGCCACCTGTATCAATTCGGAAAAAACATCGGCATCTGTTTTCAATTGCTGGATGATCTGCTTGATGCGTTTGGCGAGGAAGGAACCTTCGGAAAGCAAATAGGCGGTGACATCGCCCAGAACAAAAAAACATATCTATACATCAAAGCCCGGGATCTTGCGGAAGGCGCAGAACGGGACAAGCTGATTTATTATTTCAGCAACAATATTCCGGTGGAGGAAAAAGTGAATGGCGTGATGGAGATATACCGGAATGTTCAGGTTGAACAGCTTGCCAGGGATGAAGCGCAAACATTTAACGAAGCGGCTATAGCGAGCCTTGATCTTATCGGTGCGCCTGCCGGCAGAAAAAGGGAACTGAAAGAATTTGCCGGCATGATGTTCAGCAGGAAGGTCTGAAGAATACCCTATTGAAATTGAAAATCAGCCCAAAGAAAAAAGGCAAAGGGCAAGAGGCAACGAGCTGCCCTTTTACCTTAGCAAAATGAAGGGTACATAAAAAAAGAGCCGGTGCGTTGAACGCACCGGCTCTTTTTTTTAGGACCTTATGACGATCAGCTTAGTTGTGATTATAGAGAATCTTTTCAACCCTGGTTTCGCCACCCGTTTCAACCGACAGGAAGTAGATGCCAACCGGATTTCCGTTCAGGCTCACTTTCTTAGAGTAGCTGCCGCTGAAATCAGATTTGCTGTCGGAGAAGATCAGTTGACCTGAAGAGCTGTACAGCCTTACGTTCAGCTTGCCGGCCTCTTCCACGCTCAGGTTGATTTCAAATTGTCCCTGAGTCGGGTTCGGGAACACTCTCATGCCGCTTTCAACACCGGTTTCATTGCTGCCGCTTCTCTTCCACCATCCGTGATCATTGTTGTTATTGTTTCCTTCGTCATCATTGTTGTTGTTGTTGTGATCCCACCAGCACCACCAGCCATGGTTGCTGTTGTCGTTGGAATTATCGTTGGAATTATTGTTGTTATTCCAGCCCCAATCCCAATCGTTGTCGTTGTCATTGCTGTTGTTGTTGTTGTCCCAGTCGTTGTCGTTGGAATTATTGTTGTTATTCCAGCCCCAATCCCAATCGTTGTCGTTGTCATTGCTGTTATTGTTGTTGCCCCAGTCGTTGTCGTTGGAATTATTGTTGTTATTCCAGCCCCACTCCCAATCGTTGTCGTTGTCATTGCTGTTATTGTTGTTGTTCCAGTCGTTGTCGTTACTGTTGTTATTATTCCAGTTGTTGTTATTGTTGTTATTGTCGCACAGCCCTGGGAATAACCAGCACCAGTTGTGGTTGTTATTGTTGTTGTTGTTGTTATTGTTATTCCAGTTGTTGTTATTGTTATTGTTGTTGTTGTTATTGTTGTTATTGTTGTTGTTGTTGTTGTTATTGTTGTTATTGTTGTTATTGTTGTTGTTGTTGTTATTGTTGTTATTGTTGTTATTGTTGTTGTTGTTATTGTTGTTGTCGTTTGAGTTATTGTTATTGTTGTTGTTGTCGTTTGTGTTGTTATTATTGTTATTGTTGTTGTTACCGCAGAGGTCAGAGCTTACCGGGTTGTGGAAACACACTCCACGGTTGCACCAGTCTTTAGTACAAGGATCGTAGTCATCGCAGTTGTTTTCACACCTATTATCGTTGTTATTGTTGTTATTGTTGTTGTTGTCGTTTGAGTTATTGTTATTGTTATTGTTGTTGTAGTTATTGTTGTTGTTGTTATTATTGTTGTTGTTGTTGTTATTGTTATTGTTGTTGTCGTTTGTGTTGCTGTTATTGTTATTGTTATTGTTATTATTGTTGTTGTTGTTGTTGTTATTGTTGTCGTTTGTGTTGCTGTTATTGTTATTGTTGTTGTTATTGTTGTCGTTTGTGTTGCTGTTATTGTTATTATTGTTGTTGTTGTAGTTATTATTGTTATTGTTATTATAGTTATTGTTGTTGTCGTTTGAGTTATTGTTATTGTTATTATTGTTGTTGTTATTGTTATTGTTGTTATTTCCGTTGCAACCATCTGAATCTACCGGATTGTGGTAGCATTCTCCACGGTAGCACCAGTCTTTAGTACACGAATCATAGTCGTTGCAACTTTCAGCACAGCGATTGTTATTGTTGTTATTATAGTTGTTGTTGTTGTTGTTGTTTCCGTTGGAATTGTTGTTGTTATTGTAGTTGTTGTTGTTTCCGTTGGAGTTGTTATTGTTATTATAGTTGTTGTTGTTGTTTCCGTTGGAATTGTTGTTGTTATTGTAGTTGTTGTTGTTTCCGTTGGA
>CAZCXH010000049.1:1308-29965 GCA_964502525.1 uncultured Chitinophagaceae bacterium | reverse complement strand
GGTTAAAGGTTTTAGACCTGAAATTTAACCCTCCGCGACAATTTGGTATGCACCCCCTTGACATGGATCGGGGTGGAGCAACAACGCCTGTCAATGGCAGCGGCAGCGCGGACGTTTTTCTGGCAAAGTGTGCATCATCAGGAGCGTTGGTTTGGGCGAAAGCGATTCTCGGCAGTTCATATTGCGCAATCACTTCTGCCGCTGTTGATGCAGCGGGTATTTTTATCTAAAAGAAGAATGGCTCTGATAATCAAGCGATTCACTTTGAGAGGTTTCTGAAAGCAAGTATAACTTTATAAGTAAAAACCGCTCATTGTTCCTGTGTTGAGCACCGGGCACTGAGCATGGCAGGATATGCTCAAAACGATTTCTTCAAAAGAGCTTTTCAGGATGGATGACTGGTGGCGCAGCAAAGCCGCCCTGCTGATGGGCATGGTGTATTTGTTCACAGCATGGTTTGATATCCGGTTTGAAAAATTTCTCTGGCTGGCGTTGCTTTCCATCGTCACGATATCAGGTTTTGCGTCTTTCGGCTATTTAATCAATGATTTTTCTGACAGAGAAAAGGACGCAATAGCCGGCAAGAAAAATTTCCTTGCGGGAAAATCACAAGCGGCAATTATCTTGCTTTTCGCTGTTGCGCTTTCTTTGTTGATGCTGCCCTGGATTTACCTGCCGTTCAACAGGTTTTCAATCTTGCTGATAGCCTTGGAAATAATTTTGTTCGTCATCTACTCTCTCCCACCGCTCCGGCTTAAGGAAAGAGGGATACCGGGGCTGATTGCAGATGCGCTCTATGCCCATGCGCTTCCTGTCGCTCTTGCAGCCTTCACTTTTTCTCTTGCATCAGGAAAATCCATCACGTTTTTCCCTATGATGCTGCTTATCGCCTGGCAGTTGGTTTGCGGCACCCGGAACATCCTGCTTCATCAATCAAATGATCTGGATCAGGATAAAACATCGGAAACGGTGAATTTCGTTGCCGGGATGCATCCCTCCTCGTTTTTCGCGGTTATCAGGAATCTCATGCTGCTCGAGTTGTTGTTAAGCCTTGGCTTCTGGGGAATGATGATTACGGTCAATGGTTTTTTAGCGATTTGCTCCGGTGTGATTATTTTTCTGTCAGCAATAACCTTCATCTTATTTGGCGATAAAGGGATGCAACTCCTGCTTGAAAGCAAATGGAAATTTTTTCCGAATAACATTTATGAAAAGTGGATTCCGCCTGCTCTTCTGACTGCCCTGTCGTTGGGTGACGCAAGGTTCATTGCCGTGCTTTTGCTGCACCTCGTTCTCTTTAATTTCGATTTCTTCATCCAGCTAAGGAATCACGGGGTAAATCCATTGCTGAGTGCAATCAATGCTTCATTCTATGGGATGATCAAATTACTGTCTGCCATCAAAGGGGTGATTCATATTGTTATTTCCTCATTGGTAAATTACTTCATCTACTATGGCTTTCTCCTGTTTGGCGTAGATTTAAGAAAAGAGAATGCTTCCGCGATGGACTATCTGAGAAAGAAGCGGAGGACAAAGAATTAACGGCATTGCCGGGGAAGTTCCGCCTGCCGCTGAAAACCGTAATGAGTAAATGAGTAAAAACAAATTTGTGTTCGTTGTTTGCGGGGCGAAGGAACATATAGACGCGCTCAATTACTCATTGAAAACGTTGAAAAAATTTTCAGCTTCGGATATTATTGTTATCACCGATTCTGCCCGCAACAGCGAGATCATCCGTCATGACCATATCATTGACGTCAAAACTCCGGTAAATCTGAATCATCATCAGGCGAGCATTTTTATCAAAACAGGAATATATGGTTACCTGCCCGCCAATTACCGGTATTGTTATCTCGATACCGATGTCATCGCGCTGAATTCCGGAGTGGATGAAATATTCAATCTCTTTTCCGCGCCAGTTACGTTCGCCCCCGACCATTGCCGCCTCAGCGGGTTCAGCCCTGCAGCGGTCAACTGCGGCTGTTACGAACAATTCGGACTTTGGCAGAAAGAATTAAAGCACCTCATAGAAGAGCAAAAGAAACACGAACGCATTCCGGAACATCCCGAAAAAAAGAAACGGCTCAAGGAAAAGTTTGAGCGCCTTGAAAAAAACACCGATCCATTTTATATCTTCCGCTATTGGCTTTCACCTCGAAAGTTCCGCTTGGATGATGAATTCGTGCTTGATAAAAAAACCAGAGTGTGGTATGACAAGGAAGGCAACACGGTGAATTACGATCTCCCCAACATCCATCCTGAAATTGAAGATTTTACGGACTACAGGTACCGTGCGAATAATGGAAAATCCGCATGGACGATTCATGGCAGAGAGGTGTTCGACTGCAAGTGCGACCACCTGGGCAAACACATTGAAAAAGAGTTCGGCATAGGCATTGCCGATCCGGAATGGCGTCATTGGAACGGTGGAGTTTTTTTATTTGAAGATCAAAGCAAGGACTTTTTGAAAGCATGGCATGAAAAGACCATGCGCATTTTCGAAATCAAGGAATGGAAAACCCGCGACCAGGGCACTTTGGCTGCGACAGCTTGGGAATTCGGGCTGCAGAACCACCGAACGCTTCCATCAGCGTTCAACCTTATAGCAGATTATGAAAACAAGAAAATCATTTATCATGGAGGACTTGAGTTTTCTGCCGAAGGTTCTCAGGAACCAATAAGTCCCCATTTCATTCATGTCTATCATCATTGGGGCGATGCGCAATGGGATGTTTGGAAAGATGTGGAAGCCAAAACCGGAATCTCTTTGGAACCGGAACGGGAATATTTTAATGCGCTATGGGTGGGCAGCGCTGTGAGCAAGCTGGAGTTGCTTACTATCCGCTCGTTTCTCAGGCATGGACACACATTCCGCCTGTGGGTGTATGACAAAATCAAAACACCATTGCCGGAGGGGACTTTGCTGGCTGACGCCAATGAAATAATTCCGAGGGAAAAGGTTTTCAATTACAAGCGCTCCAACGCCTATGGACACGGCAAAGGCAGCTATGCAGGTTTCTCGGATATTTTCCGATATAAATTGCTATTTGAACGGGGCGGCTGGTGGACCGATATGGACATCACTTGCTTGAAACACATCCATACTGACAAACCTTATTTTTTCCGCCCTCACCACGATATGATGGTGGTGGGTAATGTTATGAAATGCCCGAAAGGCAGCGAACTGATGAGGCTTTGCTACGAAAAAGCGGTGCAAAGCGTTGATGAAAACAACACCGACTGGCATAAGCCGATTCAAATCCTGAACGATTATGTTGCGCAGATTGGACTTCAGCCTTACATATCAAAGAAAATAAGCAATGATGACCGGTGGGAAGAGACGAGCAAATTTATTTGGAAAAAAGATGAACTGCCGCAAGACTGGTGTTTTATCCACTGGCAAAACGAAGAGTGGCGCGCGCAGGACGTTGACAAAACCGATTTCTATCATCGCTCCGCGCTTGCCTTCCTCCTGAACCAGCATGAGCTATTTCGGTTCCCAGCTTCCGGAAGACAAAGAGCGCTTAATGAGGTCAGGCATCATGTTTTGATGAGAACATTTCTTAAAGTATTAAATTGGTTTGAGGGACCGGTTTCATGATTATCAGGAAAGAAACGATCAATCGTTATGCATCGGCAAGGAATAACACTTATAAATCCATCGTGTGCCATGCCCCGTTTGTAAATCTGAACTTTGAGCAGAACGGCAATGTGCGCGCCTGCTGCTACAACCGGGAAGAAATACTGGGGAAATGGCCCGATCAGTCAATCAGGCAGATATGGCACGGTCCGCAAGCCAATCTGCTGCGCAAGCGCATTCGAAATAATGACCTGGGCGGTGGCTGCACGGAGTGCGGCAAAATGATTGAGGCGGGCAATTTCCAAGGGGTGCGCGCGCTCTTCTTCGATGACAATGCCCCCGATAATCTGGCGACAAGACTCCTTCATTTAAAGAATCAATTCACTGGTGGCATCGGCTACCCCCGCGTCATGGAGTTCGAGCTGAGCAACAAATGCAATCTGGAGTGCGTCATGTGCAACGGATATTTCTCATCGAGCATACGGAAAAACAGGGAGAAGCTTTCCCCTGTTTATTCGCCTTATAATGAAAAGTTTGTAAATGAATTGGACGAGTTCATTCCTCACCTCACCGATGCCAAATTTCTGGGGGGGGAGCCTTTTATGATTGATATCTACCTCTCGATCTGGGAGCGCATCCTGAAGATCAAGCCTGAAATCAGGATACACATCACCACGAACGGCACTTTCTTAACCGACCGCGTTAAGGAATTGCTCGAGGGATTAAACGCTGGCATTATCGTGTCCATTGATTCTGTGGTGAAAGAAACGTATGAAAAAATCAGGGTGAATGGGAATTACGAAAGGGTGATGGCGAATCTCGATTATTTCAGGGATTATACCTTCCGGAAAAAGACTTTTATTTCCATGGCGGTTTGCCCGATCATTCACAATTGGAAGGAGCTGCCGGGCATACTGGATTTCTGCCTTTCAAAAAATGTAGCGTTGTATTTTAATGTTGTGTTCACGCCCTTTGAGCTGTCGCTGCGCGAG
This sequence comes from uncultured Chitinophagaceae bacterium, assembly GCA_964502525.1. Taxonomy (GTDB): domain Bacteria; phylum Bacteroidota; class Bacteroidia; order Chitinophagales; family CAIOSU01; genus DATLYB01. The sequence continues at coordinate 25,393 of CAZCXH010000049.1, read as the reverse complement.
CAGGCTGTCGAAATGCAGCAGGAGATTCTGGAATACCTTGAACGGCAGTCCGTCCCCATGACTCAGGACGCAGCTAATACGCCCCGTGATTTAAGCATCAAAGCCTATAATGATTTTGTGAAGCTGCTGAAAAGCTGGCTGGATGAACGTAAGACAATGGTTGGTGAAAAAAAGGAACGCCTCGGCCGGATGGTTCAAGCGTCAGTCCCTGTTGAAGTTGCCGATGCCCCTGTTGAATGGAGTACAGAGAAAGTGTCAAAGGCTCTAATTGATATCACCGCGCTTGAATGGAAAGGATTATTCGATGAGGAAAAGAACCTGAAGATGCAGCTTGGACAGCTTTTAATTGTTACCCCGGAGGGAAGGCTGAGCGAATCTTTGTCATGCTATCTGCAGTTGCACCAAAGCTATCATCATTTGGCTGATGATTCCAATGTGGTCAATAAGCTGAAAGCATTTGCCATGTTTATTGACGGGAATCCGCATCGCGACAAAATGCTTTCCAGCATTGCCATGGTGTCGCCCATGTTTTTTGCAAAATGGATCCACGACAACAGCATGGAAAAAATCAACGACAGTGTGCAGCAATTCCTCAGGATGTAATAGGATAGCGGACGGGGCGTTTCTGGAATTCTTCAATTGCGCTTTTAACGCTGTGGTTTTCCATGTGATTATAAAAAACATCGGCAGGAACCTGGGCTACAATTTTATAAAATTCAACATCCGGTTTCTTCTCTTTGATCGCATCAAAAATTTGGTCTGTCTTTTTAAACAGCGCCTGAAGGCGATTCCTCTTTTGCTCTTCGCCCTCGTTGAACTTTGCATAGATAAAATCGGTGATTTTCTTTTGAAACAGATCCCTGGCTTCTGATTCCGATAATTCAACCGTCACGGACTGATTCATTTTCATCCTGTTCAGCGCCTCATCCACCCAGTTTTTAATTTGCACGTTCACCAGGTTGTTAAAGATTCCGATATTGTATTTCGCCAATGAATTATTACTTTCTTCCTTCGAAAAAACAGCGGAGCGCAGCGTGGCATAAACTTTTTCAAGCTCATCATGCTGCAATGACCAGATTGCCCACTCTATCGGGCGGTGAATGGTGTTAAACCAGATGTTGACGTCATGCTTGTTGGAAAAGCGTATAAATTCCGGCATCTCGTGCCAGTTGTTGCGCATGGGGTTCACCATGATGCACAGTATGCGGTTGTTTTGCCTGATGTAGTTGTGATAAAATCGGAAATGCTCCATCACGCGGCTGAATTTGGCATTCACCCGGATGGTTTCATAAATCCCGGGCGTCAGCGAATCGAGCGAGAAGTTAATGTGAATGTTCATTTTCTGAAGCCACGTTTTCACCCTGTTGTTCAGCACGGTGCCATTGGTGGCAATCACAATTTTCAATCCGGGATTCAATCTCTCCACCTTTTCAAAAATCTTATAGACAAGATCAATCAAAAACGGTTCGCCTCCGTTGAAGCGCAATTCCTTTAAATGCGGGATGAACTCCTCCAACTGGTCGGCAAAGTTGTCATCATAGGGGCTGGGCAATGGCGGGAGGCGCTCCCTGTTTTTTCTTATGGAAGACGACAATTCCCCAACGCACATCACGCATTCAAGATTACAGGTGTTCGACAACTCCAGCTCGAGCATGGCAGGATACTTTCCGATTTCATTCCCATCGTAAGCGCGCGCCAGCAGCGAGGTGTAGTTGCCTGATTGAAGATTTTTAAGGCATACGCTGCACCGGTGTGAAAGGTCATATTTCATCAAGTGATTTCTGATATCCTGGAATTTATTTCCGAACCAAATTTCCCGCACAGATTTATCGGGATAATGATCCGGGTCCAAAAACGTGAGCCAGCATGGGGCGCAGTCACCATGCACATTGAAGTACATATTGGTGAACGGAGCGTGGCAGATATGCCTGGAATGAGACCTGCCCCGCGCAGCATTGTAACCATTGATGGTGCCGATGCTTAAGCCGGGGCCGGAAACTTCTTTATCTGATGGAAATATCCTGGCAATTAATTTATTAACCGCTTCCTGCATGACTTTTATTATCCTAAAAATATTTTGAAATTGAAAACTCTATTTCCTTCCTGAGGTCGTTGGTGGAGTATTGTTTCAAACTGGTGATTACGGTATTGAATGGGGTAAGAGTAATGTAGCCATAAATAATTTCCTTCTCCGGATGGGTGAATCCCTCTGTAGCCTCGTTTAATTTCTGAATCATTAATTCTTTGGGCAGAGACCCCGAGAACACTTCCGATGAAGCATACTGACTATCTATCCACCTGATAAGATCGGCATACGGAATGGGGTTGACGTGAGACATGGTCTGCATTGAATTGGATTTTTTAACTGCCGGGCCGGAAGGCCTGAACGCGTAATCATGATATTTTCTGGTTTCTGCCTCCGAAATGTAAGCATCCAGGAACTGCTTGTAGTCTTCAAAACATTTATGATTATGCTTTTCCCTGGAAGAAAATTTTGGAAAACTGAATCGTTCCAGATATTCTCTGATCTTTTTCAATTCGTCTTTTGAAAGATCTGTCACAGCAAATTGAGTCGGCCTTTCCAGATAACTCACATAGATATATGCATTTGCATCATTGCAAAGGTCAAGTATCCGGGGAAACTGGTCCCAGTTATCCTTCTGCACGGTATAACTAAGAGTAAGGTATTTCCCTTTTTTGTTGCAAGCGGAACTGAAATAACCAATGTGTTTTAAGAGATCTTCAAAAATCACATTCTTGCGAATGCGCTCCACTTTTTCCTTTTCAACCGCGTCAATTGATACGGCAAGTTCAAAATTCAGGTCTTCAAGAAGCGTCCTGATTTTATCGTTCCACTGGCTGCCGTTGGTTATTGCAAACAGTTCAAGTTTGGGGTTAAGTTCTTTTATTTTCTCCCATATTTCGTAGTAGATGGGGATGAGAAACGGCTCGCCACCGTAAAACTTTGCTTCCTTCAGGTATGGAATGTATTTCTCCAATTGCCTGACGAACGCATCATCGTAAGGCGATTGAATGGGAGGCAGTCTGTCCCGGTTCTTGCGGATGCTGGAGGAAACTTCGCCAATGCACATCTGGCATTCGAAGTTGCACACGTTGCTCAATTCAAACTCAAACACCTTGGGGAATAAAGCATCGGTATTTTTGTAATACTTGTCGAATACAAGCGGACGGAGATTGGTGAATTTTCCTTTGTCAAAAAAATACTTGCAATGACGGCAGCCGTAATTGAGGTCGTTATGAAGCATGTGCCTGCGCAGCGTTTCAGCTTCAGCCCCGTTCCATATTTCGTCAATGCTGTTATCCGGGTACCTGCCCAGTTCCACATCCTTGTTGTAACCGCAAACAAATACCTTTCCGCTGAAAGAAAAAGTGAGGCTGTTGTACGGGAGATAGCAAAACACCGGTTTGGCTCCTTCGGGCCTGAATCTGTTATATTTAGCATACTGCCTGCTATCAAGAGGCTGAAAACCTGCGTTAACGGATTCCCGGTATCTTCTTCCCCCGTTGATGCGGGTCTTCAAGGTTTCAATATGGCGCATCATTATTTAACGTAACCAATTTAATAAAAAAGTTTGGACAACCCCGGCTCTTTCTCAGCCCATCTCCGTTCTCCCCAAGCTTGCAGATGGTGATTAGATTATTCCCCGCTCTTCTGCTACAACCGGGGTGCCAGTTCCCGGCAGATTTTCTCGGCCATAATCCGATAACCTTCGGGTTTGAAGTGCGCATCGTTGGGCCAATATAGTTCTTCACTCGTTTTATCAGTTCCCAGGCTATCCGCAAAGTATGGCAGCAAGTTAAGGGGACGTAAATCGCGCATGCGGTGGAGCAGGGTGTCCATATTCCGGTTGTGGAACCGATTTACGTCTTGCTCGCCTTTGAGCGGATGTATTACGACCAGCATGGGTATATTCCGGATTACAAGTTCCCGGTGGGCTTGCTGCATGGTTTGGCGTATATCGCTTACCGCGCGCTTTTCATTCTCAATGCTTTCTTTTTTTGTTAATAATAAATCATCATGACCCAATATATTATTGATTACAAATCTGAACAAGTAAGAGCACGCATATAGCGGCTCCCAAGCAGGCGCTTTCCTGTAGGTCACTGTGCCGTTATCCTTAAACCTTTCCAACCCTCCTCTTATCTTGCAATCTTCAATATCGGTGCCGTTGATGCAAAAGATCACGGCATTCCAATTTATATCCCACAGCCTGCCGCGAAGCAGGTGATATTCATAAACAGGGTCGCTGCCGCTAATGCCCGCATTATAGACAATGAATGAATCTTCGCTATTTGCGTTCAAATAATGCTCGAGCAGCCGGGGCCATGTTGAATCGGAAGAAGCGCCAATGCCTTCGGTAAAAGAATCCCCGAGCGTCAGAATTTTTTTTACTCTACCGGCTCCCGCCAGGGCAATCTCACGCTCAGGAATTCCCATGCTGTTAACTAACCTGAAGTGAGTGAAATCCTTCCTGGGATTGTTGATCTCATAAACAGGATTATACAAATACCAAAAATTTTTGTCGTTCCAGTAAGGAGAATAATACTTCCGTTGACCGAGTATCTCCGTGTAGGTTATATTCACCCTGAGCAATCGCAAAATTCCCTCAGCCAGCAAGAAGGAGACGAATACTGCAACCAGCAGCAGTTTGAAATTAACAGGCAGACGGGCAGACGGCTTGATAATTCCCACCAGTTTAAAGGCAACAACTACCGATAAAAACAAGAAAATCAAAATTCCGGCTCCCGCAAGAAACGTCACATTATATGTTGACAGCATCCGAAGGCAAACATACCCGATGAATGCCGTAAGGGCAATGTAGAAATAAGGAATGCGCCCGATGATGCTGTTATAAATGGCCTTACTCTGCGCCACAGGAATTCAACTTGTGTTTAGAAAATAGAAAGCAATTTACTTCGCTTCAAGCCGCAAGCTTCAAGCGGCAAGTTTTGGTCCAGCTTGAGGCTTGTAGCCAGCGGCTTGAAGCTAAATACTGAAAAATATTCACTAAATGATGAACTCATTAATAGTATGTTAAACTGCGTTGTTAACGGGATGAGGGCGTGAACAATTCAGGATAGCATTTTTTCAAGCCGGCATTGATTCCCTTAGCCATGGCGAAGTAGCCCGCTGAATTATGATGGCCGTCCTTTGTCCAATAATATTTTGCGGAGTTGCTTGCATCAATTTGTGTCGAGTCGCGGTAATATTCCAGCAGGTCAATTCGCTTGAAAACCGACAAAGTATCCGCCATTTTTTCGAAAAAAGCAAAATCATAACCATACCGGTTTAATTCAATATCGCCCCGCCCGGGTCTTTTCACAAGCAGCACTTTAATCTTGTTTTGACGCGCGAGTCCGGCAATATTCAAAAAAGCTTGGTTCCATTCCGGTTCCAGCATTTTCAGTCGCTCCTTCTTCGCTTCATCTGAAAAGAAGAAATCGTTGAGGGAAATATCAAAGAGAGAGGCGGCAAAAAGGCGAAAGACGTAGCTGCAGGCATAAATCCACTCCCAGGAGGGCGCACCGGCCGCTTGCCAATAATCTCCTTTAAACCGCTCCAGGCCTCCCCGTGCCAGGAAATCCACGGTAAAATCACCGGGATCATAGGTAATAACCGCAATATCCGGCTTCATCATCAGTCCGATGGTTTTCAATTGCATGTAATAAAATCCCGGGTCGCTGCCGCAAATGCCAAAATTCTGAATGATAACATTCGTATCGGGCAGCAGCGTTCTGAGAATTGCCGGATAGCTTGAATCGAATGGCGCTCCATCGCCTTCTGTATAGGAGTCGCCATAGGTCTGAATCAGAATTTTTGTTGAATCCTTTTTCGGGAAAAAATCAGCATCGCTGAATCCATAATTGTTATGTTGACGGGGAAATTTGTATTCCGCTGATTCAATATAAGTGAAGGTGCCGGGGCCGTAGGTGCGGCAAATATTGTTATCCCGCTTGATAAACGCAGACGTATATCTGTTTCCTCCCCGTGTTTCTATATATGCCTGTTTAACACCGGCAAAGCGGAATATTATTTCCACAATCAGCAGCGCAGCAAAGACAGAAGAAACCGAAATCAATGTTCTCAGCAGCAATTCACGCCTCGCGTTGAAAATCATCAGCAGGAACAGACAGATGCCGAATACCGTTGCAAAAAGAAACACCAGGAATGCAAGCGCCTCCTTCCACCCGAAGCCCGCATACGGCTGTTCGAATTTCCAATACAATAAAAACAGACCTGATGCGCCTGCCGCAGCGATAAGAAAAGCGCCCACCTTTTTTTGATCTGAAGAAAGTTTTGCAGGAATCAGCTTCATGGCGTGCCGCATCTTTTAAACACTAACAAGTCAGGATATTCCGGAATGTGAACAGTTTCATAAAACATGCTATTCTTCATTTTACCGGCTATTTTCCAGCGCAACGGAACCGTCACTGCGTTATACCTGTCAATGCTTGTCATTTCTTCCTCCGCCTGTTCGGGTGAGAGTCGTGAATTCCATGTAATATAATAATCCGGGTTGTAAGCCAGAGCATTTTCCCAGACAGTTGCAATTTTAATGTTAGCGGTATCAATTGACTGGAGGTAAATGTTAAAAAATACGCCTATATCAACGCAGCAATTTTGCCAATTGCCCCATAGATTTCGCCTGGCGAGTTCATATTGAAACTCCGCCACCCCAAGTTCAGGGTTTAAATCAAATATAATGGATGAATCCCGGCTCGCCCATGGCATCATGTCATTTATAAGTTGCTGTTCCCGTTCGGGTTGCCTTATTAATGGCCTTATTGCGCCATAGGGCGGCATCGAGTGGATTAATCCGAAGGCAAATCCATTGACAAATGCAAATTGCACCATAAATATCAGAATAAAGGCTGTCGTTAATAGCCGATGATTAAAAGCCGCAAGCCCCCAGCATACCAGCAAAGCAAAATAAGGCACAATCGGAATGAAATAACGCGGATCCACATTCGCTGTCGTCATCCATGCAATAAAAAATATCGCCATTTGAGTCATGGCGGCTAACAAGACCATGCCGATATTGCCGGATGACCGCTTTTTAATTGTTTTCACAACTCCCGCCACCAGGAGCAGGCAGGAAAAACCGAAAGCAATTGCATGGGCAACCCCATCATGCATGATGTGCAGCCAGAGTGAGTATTTAGATTCATTAGAAGCGAATAACGGACTCGTAGAGGCAAAGCGTGCGAAATCGCGCAATGCCTGAAAATTCAAATAGTAGTATGCAATCGCTGCAAAAAAAGCAAGCAAGGAAATTGCAAGAAAAATCAAATTCTTTACATCTATCTTCAAGGATGGAGAACTTTTGAAAAGCGTAATCCAGAAAACGATTGCAGGAGCAATGATGTATAACGGGGTTGAAACCTTAATCAGCATGGAAAGCGAGAAGGCGAGGATGAACTGAGCAATGGCAAAATATAAGTTCCGGTTTCTTGCATTAATCATTGCATAAATGAACCAGGAAGTCATTGCAGTTTGCATCGGCTCAATCCAGAACTGGGTTGACAAACCATTTAACAATGGTGATGATGCCACTGCCAGGCAACCGCAGAACGCGATTGCTTGGTTTCTGAAAAGCAGCTCAAAACTGCGGAATGAAAGAATCAGGGTAATGAAGAAAGAAATGAACGGAATAAGGAGCAGCGAAAAATTTACGGAGCCAATCCAGTTGCCCAGCGGCACGAGGAATTGCCCTATCCAGTATATCAACGGTCCCTTATAGCCATTAAACAAATTCCATTTCCAGGAAGGAAAGTGGGTTGCAAGGTTATGGTAAAGGCTGATGGAATGCAACGCATAGCCGACAGGATCTCCTCTCCATAGCCCTCTGTCAAGGACAATCCAGAAAAATGCCGGTAAAACCAATATTGCCGGAATCGCAAAACCCGGGGAACGGATTGCCTTGATGATGGCCGACAGCATGGTCAAAACGAGGATGCGTTAAATAGTCAAAAATAGAAATTAGAACCATCAGAATGGGCGATGGATGATGTCAGATGTTCTTTGGCGTGGCGCTGTTCGATATAATTAACCACCCCCCGCTGGAGTATTGATTCAGTTCCTCCTTCACATATTGCTTCATGCAGATATTGTTCCCTTTGCAGGGAGGCGAGGCGACCGTATGAACGCAGGGGGAACAAAATAACTTGCTGTAAACCACAGATTCAGAAAGGCGGGGAAATGGAGCCAGCCGGGTGGCGGGATCAGTTGGACCCCAGTAGGACGTAATCTGAACTCCGCCTGTTAACCGGGCAATATGATTCAGTCCGGAATCAATGGTTAAAAACTCATCCGCTGATTTTATGAGCATTGCCGATTCCCGCAGGGTTGTTTTTCCCGCGCGATTATGAATTGTAATATCCGGGAATGTTTCCTTCAGGTGCCGCTCCAGTTCTGAGGCTCTGCGAACGTCATTTGGCCCACCCAGTATCGTCACTTCAGGCGTTTGTCCATCGAATTTTCGCTTCAGGATTTTCACCCAATGCTCAGGCAAAAATTCCCGCTCCTTTCCAAGATCAGAACAGAAAGGCGCGATTGCAATTTGATTTTGCGCGCCATTCGTGCGGCTGTTTTCCAGGTGGTTATGACGGATAAAAAAATCCGATACTTCCTGATACGGCAGAATACCTGCACCCATGGCCAAAGCCACCTGGTTGTAATTGACATACACCGGGGAGGTGATGTTGTAGTAAAAAAGGTGGGTGATGACATCGCGTTGCCATGAATTGGTTTCATGATAAAATCCAAACCGGTTTCTTGCGCAGGACAAAGCCGAGAACACGGTCGTGAGCTTGGAGTGAATTTCAAAGTTGATCAGGCCGTCAGCGCGCCAGGCCTTTTGCAGCGCGTAAACACATGAAATGAGGAAAGGCAGAAAGCGGGACGTGTTTATCAGCACAAACTCATCAAAAATTCCCATTAATTCTGCGAAGGAAGCGACCTCTCCGGAAGCGATAAGCGTAAATTTTTTATCGGGATACTTTTTCCGGAGCGATAACAGGGCGGGTAATGCGAGCAGCAAACTTCCCCCGCCTTTTATTTTCATCACAACCAGTTGCTTCCTGATAACCAGGTCATGGTTGCGCCTGAGCAGCGTTCCCAAGGCAAAGCAAGCCGGCCGCAGCAGCACAATTGAAACTGAGCCGATAAGGTAATCCAGCTTTCTAACCAGCCCGATCTTCATCATCCTGTAAGGCGAAAAATTTTAAGCGCCACTTATCCTTCATGCACATAAAAAATCATTTCGTAATGCGAGTATCTGCGTGAATCTTCCAATAGAACTAAATTAGCGGTAAATGATACGAGAAGGATTCGGCTTCGCAAAAAATATTTTATTATCCAATTTCCAAAGGCTTCCATTTCCATACAAGCTGACGCTGGTTTTAACTTATTGGTGCAATTACAAATGCAAGACGTGCAACATCTGGCAGAAGCGGCCCGAAGATGAACTTACCACCGAAGAAATAATCACTTTCTTCCAAAAGTCAAATCGCTTCAACTGGATTGATTTCACGGGCGGTGAGATTTGGATCAGGAATGATTTTGTTTCCATTGTCGAGGCTTCCTTAAAATATTGTAAGGATTTATTTCTTATACACTTTCCCACCAACGGATACTTTACCGCAAAAACCGTTGAAGGAGTCAAGGAAATCCTGAAGATGAAACCTCCGAAATTCATCATCACCGTGAGCCTGGATGGAGATGAAGAAACCAACGATGAGGTCAGGGGAAAAAAGGGCGGCTGGAAAAAGCAGATTGAAACCTTCCGGCAATTAAAAGAACTTGACGGGGTGGAAACCGTTTTGGGAATGACCTTGTCAAGGCACAACGCGGGCAAATACCGCCAGACGTTTGAAGCGGTAAAAAAAGTTTTGCCCGGGCTTACTCATAAGGATTTTCACGTTCACATGGCGCAGGAGTCAGGACATTTTTATAATAACAATACCACAGACCTGACCGACAAAAGCTGCGATAAGTTGATTATTCAGGAACTGAAATTATACCGGGAATCCCGGGGCCTGACAACCGGCCCCGTAAGCTTTCTGGAAAGCAAATATCTCGGCAAGGTGGAAAAATTTCTTGACAGCGGGAAAACGCCCATGCCTTGCCATTCCTTAAGCGCGTCCTGTTTTATTGATTCATGGGGAAATGTTTACCCCTGCGTAACTTATGATCATAAAATAGCAAGCATCCGCGACTATGATTATGACCTTGGAAAAATCTGGAACCTTCCGGAAACGAAAAAACTTCAGCAGGAAATCTGGAAAGGACAGTGCCCGCAATGCTGGCAGCCCTGCGAAGCTTATCAGACCATACTGGGAAATCTCCTGCGGGGCGGATAAAAGATGCTTCTATCATTTTGTATTAATGAATAAATTTCATTTTTTTGCTGCGAACTTGTCAACCGCATTCATCCAAAATATCATCTATAATGTTACAGCGCGTTTTCGCAATATCAGTGGTCCTGGCATTTACGCAGCAATCCTTTGCTGAAACTGACACAACGGGAGCCGCAAAACCTCCTCCTTTTAAAACTCACTTTGCCCCGGCCAAGGTTGATTTCCTTTTCACCTATAAGGAAAAGTATCTTGGCGGAAATTTTATCTTCTGGTCAAAAAGCCTGAAAGGCGGCTTTGGAACGGTGTTCAACAGCACGGGAGATGTCGCGCATTATGGCGGAGGATTCTTCCGCCCGTTGGCATACACCAAATACAAGGGCGATTTGATTCTGGGCGTCAACTATTCCATGCCGAAGGCAGACGTTACTTCCTGGGATGTGCAGGCGGAACACCGCCATAAGTTTGGTTTGTGCTATGGAGGCGGAGTCATGAAATTAATACCGCAGGGTAAAACCACCGCTGATACTGATTACTGGGGCAAGATTTCCTACCGGAAAACCGTGAAGAAATGGTCCTTCACCATAACCGGGCAGGTTCAGAGAATTAACGAAAAGGCCCGCCCGGGCGGATATTTATCTGTGAATAATCCGACATACATGATTGCCGGAGGATATGCCTACACGCAGTACCGCGCCTGCATCGGATTAGTATCCCCAAAAGAGGGAGCCAAATACCGCCCGGTGTTCGAAGCCCTGTACGTTGATAACAATGCCGGAGGTAATAAGGGCGTGCGGTATTTATTTGTCAACTCAACGCTCGGATTCGATGGCGGCTTTTTAAGCCATCCCGCGCGGTTGGGCCGCGCGATGGGACCCACAGGGCTTGAGTTCGGCAACCCGCTTGGATTCATTTTTAATTCCAAAGTGCCCAACAACTGGAATCGCAAGCTCAATAGCTGGGAAATGGGACGCATGATTGATTTCAGGCTTGAGAATTTTGTGCAACCCAACAAAGATTATGACGGATACGCGCAACTTGTAACCCTTCCCTTTCAGTTTGACAATAAGAAAAACCTGCTGGACGCTTTCTATGCCGGTGGGGAATTTCTTTACAGCAGCACAGGCGGAACAGTCAAAAGACAGGGCGGCATACTGGCAGGTTATTTTTACAACATGCAGCAATTCTCGGCCACCGCTGGATTTGAATATGTTGTGCATACCCACCAGCCCATCGTTACCATTGCCATGATATATAAAATACCTCAATAAATACTTCAATGAAAAAACATCTCATCCTTTGTGTTGCCGCATTCATTTTTGCGGCAGGCTTTGCATTCGGACAGCAAAAGCCCGACAAGCTTTATTGGTTTATTCCTGACGGAGTGAGAGCCGAACCTGATTTATTCAATGTGTTTGAATGGGCCAGGCAAGGGTATTTGCCCAACATCAAATACATGATGGAACATGGGGCGCATGGCTACTCCACGCCTCTGTTTCCAACCCACACCCCGGTAAACTTTGCAGCCCTGCTCACCGGTGCTACGCCAAAGGTGAACGGGGTAGCGGATGGTCCGATGCACAGCGAAGGCTTTCCGCTTGATAAGGTATCGGTGGGCGGCTTTCGTTCAAGCGCCCGCAGGGTGCCTGCGGTATGGTCAGTCATGGAGAAAGCAGGCAAGAAGGTCATGATGCTGTCTGTGCCGGGTTCCACGCCTCCGGAAATCAATAAGGGATATGTAGTGCGTGGACGATGGGGCGGATGGGGAGCCGAAACCTATGCGCTGCTTTTTGAAAAGCAGACCAACAACAAAAGACAGTTTGAGCAAGGCAGAGGCGCCCGTCTTTTTTTCAATGGACCCAAGCTGTCGCAATTCATCGGCACATCAGAGCCAAAAGATTGGAACATCAGCGTAAAGTCATACAGTCCGCCATCGGAGATAACAATGACTGCCTACGGACTTACACTTTACGGATATGTTTATGATAACACTGATGATAAAAAAGTAAACTACAATCATATACTTTTCTCTTTTGACAAAAAACAACCCATTGCAGATCTGCAGCAGGGCGAATGGGGAAAATGGACACCCTGCACGGTTTCATTTGATAAACATATCCTTGAATCGAACCTGACGCCCCGCATTGTTAAATTGAACGCTGACGGTTATTTCCGCATCCGCATACTTTTCAACCACCTGAACTCATCTCTTACGATGCCGGAAGAAACCGCAGCGCAGTTGACCGAGGCGGTGGGCCCGTGCGTTGATTATCCCGACAACTATCCTCCGCAGCTCATTTTCTATGATGAAGACAAGCAACTCTTTCAGGATGAAATGAAAATGTCGTTCAACTGGCACAGAAAAAGCATTGGGTTCATCATGAAGAAATACCAGCCTGATGTGGTGATACACGACATCTACACCCCCAACCAGATGCTCACAAGCCGCTGGTGGATGGGATATGTTGACCCCGCGAGCAAACACTATAATACCGTTGATGCCAAACAGCATGAAAAGTTGTGGAACGAGGTGAAAGGCATGTATCTTCAGCTCGACAGCATGATTGGCGAAATCATTGCGCATGCCGACACCAACACGCTGATCGTGTTCAGTTCCGACCATGGCGCTGCACCGCTCAATACTTCTATCATGGTCAATAACCTGCTTGCTAAGAATGGCTATCTCAAATTTCATCTGGACAGCATCACGGGCGAACCGGTGATTGATTATGCCCATTCTAAAGCAATCTATTTAAAAATGGACGGCATATATATCCATCCTGATGGGCTGGCGGGAAACTGGAAGCGCGGCAGCGGTCCTGAATATGAAAAATTGAGGGAAGAGATAAAAAACCTTCTGGCTAATCTCGCCACTGATAAAGGCGAGCATCCGATAAACTCTGTTACGAAATGGGAAGACGTTGAGCAGTTTCTGGACCTTCCTAAAGACCGGGTGGGAGACCTTATTATTTCAAACTTGCCCGGATTCGGATTTTACGAAGAGTTCACCGAAAAAATGGAAATCTTCAGCACCCCGCGCGTAACCGGCTACAAACAGGCGATCCTTGGCGATACGGTCAAGGCGATGTGGACTCCCTTTGTGATCATGGGCAAGGGAGTGAAAGAAGGGGTGGCTCTTGATAAGAACATCAGCCACATTGACCAGTTGCCGACTATTTTAAAACTGATGGGAATGGAAATCCCGTCTTATGTCGAGGGAAGTCCGATTGAGAAAGTATTGGAGTGAAAAAGCATATTCCGTTCTTATACCTGCTCTTGCCTTTTTTTGCGTGCAAAAATTCTTCCCGGACCGCTTTTTTGTCCGGTGATTATGAAACAATAAAGAGCAGCTCAACCTGGCAGGCTGCACATCCCGCTTTAGTTTCGAACGGAGTTCACTATTACGACAGCTTGAAAGCTGATAACGGAGTAACGATTCTGGATGAGCAAATGAGGAGCACTTTAATTGATATGAATGGCAAAGTGCTGGCAAAGCTTCCATTCGGATTAATTCATCCCTTCCCTAATGGCGCCACTTTGGGAGCAATGGCTCCTCAGGTAATGAAATTTGACGCGGAAATGAACCTTCTGTGGAGAATCAACGCTTATCCGCATCATGAGGTTACTGCTGATGAAAATGGATTCGTCTATCTGCTTTCCAGCGATGGCCACAAATTCATGGGATTGAATGTAAACTTTGATGTTGTGAAAATATATAATCCGGACGGTGAACTGATTTACGAGTGGCACGTCTTTGACCATCTGGAAGAGGTGATTTCGGTTATTTCAAAATCCGCTTATCTGAAAGGATTGCATTATCAGTACGATGCCGCCAAGGGCGTGGAGGAATATATTGCCCAGGACGCTGAGCGTTTTTTCTGGCATAACAATCCTGTCGCGAAGGATACCTCTTTTGAGTTCACTCATTTCAACTCCATCCAGGTGCTTCCTGAAAATGAGGTTTCCGCCAAAATACCGGCATTTAAAAAAGGCAACCTGCTGCTGAGTTTCAACCCGTATGCCTGTTATGGAATACTTGACACCGCTTCCGGTAAAATTGAATGGGCGGGCTATCTTCCGGACAGAACCACCCTGCATACTCCCGTGCTGACGCCTGCAGGCACCATTCTGGTGTTTGAAAACAGCACGCTAAGCAGCCTGTGGATTGATAAGAAAAAGGATCCCGTGCTGAAATATCTTCACCGCAGGCTTCCTCCCAAAAAACCAAGTAAAGAACCGGAGCCAAGAAACTGGGTAAGCATCACCGAGTATGACCCGGTTACAAATGCGATCGTATGGGAATTTACTTCCACTCCCAAAGAATGGCTGCAGGCAGAGGCGCTGGGAAACGCACAGCGATTGCCAAACGGGAACACGCTGGTGTGCGCTGCTTCAGGCAACAGGGGGTGCCAGGTTTTCGAGGTGACTCCGGAAAAAGAAATCGTATGGAACTATATGTCACCGCAAATCAATCCCGAAGGCAACCAACCCGTTTGTTTTTACAGGGCAAAACGGATTAGCTTCGATATTGCAAAAAAAATCGCTGCAGGAATTTAACCATGCTAAGAAGGTTTTCGTCTTTGATGTTAATGAGCGCGTTCGTTTCAAGTGGTTTTGCTTTGCCAGTTGAATGCAGCGATGATTTGCCATTCAGCATCAACTATTCCGGGCCGCTGAAAATAACCAGTCATGAAAACAGAACATCCTATGACTACACGGAATACTCTTCGAGTGAAGACATCCTACAGCTTAAGCATTACCATAATATTTCAAAAGAGAAAGCGAAAAAGGTGATGGGAGACAAGAAATTTTTCATTCTTGCAATGTTTCAGGATCAGCCATCTCCCTATCCGGGCATACTCTCCAATAGCATCGGCTGTCCGAAGGATATGCAGCCCAAAGCAGTTGAGGACACTGCTAAGACGAGTTTGCATATCAAACTGCTTGCTACGGTCAATTTGATCTACGGGAATTGCAATCCTGACGACAACTATTACCATAGCCTGTATTGTATTTTTTATTGCCCGGTGAAACAGGAATTGTTCGAGCTGAAGATTTTCACGCCTGTCAAAAATCCTTCCTTCGATCATAAGACTTTTGCTCCGGTGATGAAGTGCAAGCAGTAAAAGTCATCGCTGGTCGTTGCGGTAAAACGTTTGAAGAGAGGGCAGCAGCCGCAACGCTTTTAAAATAAATCCCAACCCCGGCAGGATATTGCCTGCCAGGATAAGCGTTCCCACCATCGGGACATATGCCAGCCGTTCGCTGAGTCTGAACGTCTCGATAAGAACCATCAAAACATATGCTCCTGAGGTTGCTGCCACAATGTAAAACCATGGATGCCACCAAAACCCCATTGGAAACGACAACAAAAACAACAGGGTCGCAACCGGCTGAAGCATCAGGTAGGTATAGAGATTTTTCTTTAGCGCGGAATTTCCGAAAACATGTAAAAACACCCCTGCTCCCCGCACCATCCGCTGGCGCAGGTATGCCTTAATTTTCCGGTCATAATGAAACACGATTGCTTGCGGATTAAAATAAACGCGATAGCCGCTGGCAATCATCCGCGCGCATAAATCCGTATCCTCGCCAATTTCAAGATATTCATTCATGCCGTTTAATTGCTCGTACATTGATTTTCTCATTACAAGGTTGCACGATGGCAGGTTGTCGCAATAGCGAGCAGAAGATTTTTCTGATTTGTAGAATTGCCACTTGCCCGCCACCATCCAGCTTCTGGCCGCCATTCCCACCAGTTTTCTGCTCAGCTCCTGCGATGGCGGTGAAATGTTTGGTCCGCCCGCTATTCCCGTGCTTTTGTCTGTTTGCAATGTGTTTACCGCTTGCATCAGCCAATTTTTATGCGGATAAGCGTCACTGTCAATAAAAGCAACAAATTCGCTGTTGGAAGCCTTCACTCCCGCATTTCTTTTTTTAGAGATGAATCCGCTCTGAATTAACACCGTCAGGTTTTTCGCTAACGGTTCGACCTTTGTGGTTTCATCTAAAACAAGGATGATTTTTGATTCAGGAAATAAAACATTGCAAATTGTTACACACTGTTCGGTAAAAGGTTCCCACCGGATGGATGGAATGATGATCGTTACATCTTTCATGTTTTATCGGATCAGACCAGCCGCAACGGAAGGAAGATATTTGGTATTTGAAAGTATGTTGACGCTCATCGCGCATTCGTATTCGCAGTGACAGTTGGTTTCGGAAATAAATGACCGGGTGTCTTCAGCAGCTTTACTTTTCCAGAGCCGCTTCAAATCGTAACCATAGTCGCGCAGATTTCCAAGCGGCTTATTCAGCACTTCGCAGGGAAACACCTCTCCGGCAGCTGTTATAACTCCAAACAATGCTGCCGCCCGGCAGGGATGCACGTAGCGTGGTGACTGCAGATATTGATTAAGAATATTTCTTGAAATTTCATTTTTCCGGTTGAGTAATTTGCCCCGGAAAGAATGCCGGTCAAACCCCCTTAGCCTGCCATTTCTGTAGTCGTCATCTATTCTCTTTGAAAGGCCGGAATACGCTTTTAACAAGGGCTGCCTGCATGATTCGTCAAATTTATAAACGCCTTCGCTCCGCACCATGATCAACTGCACTGCGTCAACATGGTATTGATTCAACAGCAATTCATAAAGCTGTTCAGCATGCATATAATTTTCCTTCGAGATCGTGATGGAAACTGACGGACGCACGTTCAGCCGCAAATGCTTCAGCATGGCGAAGGTATCCACGCAGTTTGCAAACAACCCTTTCACTTTGCGAATCCTGTCGTGATCTTCAGGAAAGTCGTCAATGGAGAGGGCGATGAAAATTTCCTTGCCGGGAAACTTTGCGAGGATGGCGTTACAAAAAGTTTTTATTCTTTCAGTGAAATATCCGTTGGAGGTGATGAAAATGCTTTGAACGGATGAGTTGGTGAAATACGCATCCGCTATCTCAAGGATATCGCCTCTTAAGAAAGGCTCTCCACCGGTAAAATTTACGTTCATCAGCGAAGGCGGCATTTGGCGCGTCATTTTTTCAATCTCCTGCGGAGTCATCTCGTTTTTCCCATGCTGCGGAGAATGAAAATCTATGAAGCAAAAGGAACAGCGGGCATTGCACCGTTCGGTGAGGAAATGCACAAGGGTGGCCGGAAACCGCTTCGTTACCACCAGATTGAATGCCTGCGCAGGTGTCATTTTTATTTTCGCTACGCCTTATGGATAGAATTTGTCGCTTGCTTCCGGCTGCCGGTTTTGGGGCCGGCTTGAGGCTTGAAGCCGGCAGCCTGAAGCTGATACTGAAAAATAGGCACTAAATGATGAACTCGTGATGCGGTTTTCGGAGCATGGCGGCATTGCTTCGTTTCATTTTGCTTTCTGAAGGCCGTGATAATGAATTGCCCTTTGTGCAAGCTCTTCGGGAGTGTAAGCATCAAGGTCTTCAATAACCTTTCTTACAGAGCCGTTCAGGGTCATCATATAGATGACCCGCTCTGAAATTTCGTTGCCAACCAACCCATGCACCTGTAGTAATTTTCCCATATATTCTTCCACCCCTTTCTGCTGCTCCACCCCGCTGCGTTGATTGGAACCTAAATGGTTTTTTATCTTGTCAAACAGCAGTTTCCTCAATTCGTCAGTGCTGCCGTGAATAATATATCCGTTATGCGGTTCTTCCGGTTCGCGCTGCGGCAAACCATAGTTGTGTTCTCCTGCGATATTGCCCGCAGATTTCTTTCTTAATCCGATGAGATGCAGCGCTTTTTGCAATCCGGAGGTCTTTTTCGGAATGTTTTGCAATTCGTCCCATTTCTCCTGCAGGTATGATTTTTCTTTTTTGCCCCAGGCTGAAAAATATTTCACATACAGCGGATCGCCAAAGTAGAAAGTAAAATCGCCCTTGCGCCTTCTCCGTATGTCTTCCAGCACTTCAATAAGAAGTAAAAACCTTTGCTTCCTTTTTTCAAGCGTGCTTTCCTGCCCCGACCAGTTCCATGACTTGTAAGAATGGTACTGAATCATGCCGGGCTTGTCATGCAAATACTTGGCATTTGGCCCAAAGGTATTGGCTGTAACATGGCTTAACAGGTCAGGGTTTTTGATGAACCATTGCAGCGTCTCATCAAAGTCGGCATCGGTTTCGGTCGGATAGCCGTAGATAATCCACGACTCAGTCCTGATGCCTTGCTCAGCAAAGAGCCGGCAGGTTTTGTCTGCGTCATCATATTTGGATGACTTGCCCATTTCATGCTGCACCTTTGATGAGAAGCTCTCCACTCCGAGCGACACGCGCTCAAGTCCGC
Source organism: uncultured Chitinophagaceae bacterium (assembly GCA_964502525.1). Classification (GTDB taxonomy): domain Bacteria; phylum Bacteroidota; class Bacteroidia; order Chitinophagales; family CAIOSU01; genus DATLYB01. The sequence continues at coordinate 6,711 of CAZCXH010000049.1, read as the reverse complement.
TCCTGCGCAGCTTGCTCACATATTCTGCGGTGAGTTTGCGTTCCACGCGGGTGCCATACACGCTCCAGGGCAGCGTCAGGCCTTCGGCAATGGTCAGATCACAGTATTCTTCCAGCGGCTTGAAGGTTTTATATGAAATCAGGGAATCATCGTTAAACATGTATTCGGTGATGCCGTATTCCTTCACATCGCGCTTCAGCTCTTCAAACACCAGGCGTCCGCTGCGTGAACGCTGCGTGAGATGATTCCACTTGTTTTCACAATAGTTGCAGTTAAGAATGCATCCTCTTGAAAATAGGATAGGCAGCCTGGACGGAACCCTGTAAGCATTGCGATCGAAGTCGCGGAAATCGGGCAAGGGGATGCTATCAATATTCTGCTCGATGCCGGCTTCGGTATAATAAACCGACCCGTCAGGAGCTTTCAACCAGAGCTGTTTCAGTTTAGTGACATTATCTCTTTTGTCAATACATTTCACAAGCTCCGCAAAAACGCTTTCGCCTTCTCCCTCCACGATGATATCGGCAAAGCCGTGCGCAAACTCAATGGTGTCGCCATTTTCCCTGGTCAGGCTCGGGCCACCGCACACGATCGTTGCTTCAGGCAGCAACCGCCTCACCTCGCGGGCAACGAGAGCGGTATTCCGCAGGTTCGACACCAGCAGGCTGAAGCCGACAATATCAGGCTGCTCATCGCAAATGCGTTTTGCCCATCCTTTATAAAGATCAGGATGATTTGCTATATAATCTTCAGCAGCTTCATCTCCCAATGCGGACACCATTATCGGACGGAACTCCACCGACAGATCAATGCACCTGCAATCATACCCGGCTTGCGCGAGGCCTGCCTTCAGGAAAGCCAGCGAAAGGGGCGGAGTGATTGAATCCCAAACAGGGGCTAATACAAGCGCAACCTTCATTCATCTAAGATACGAATGTTGTGAAAACCAAAAATACACATGGGAAATACGAACTTTACACGCAACACCTCATCAGTTTCAACAAACCTTGAACATTTCAGAAAGCATCAGCAGCGCCATCGCACGGCTCTCGGGCATGAGAAGCCCATCGAAATCATTGCTTGAGGATTCAAAAGTTTTCTGCATGGCGCCCTGGATACAGTTGCATGCGCAGACCAACGGGCTTGCGGCTCCCTGCTGCATGTCATGCGTTTATGACGGAAATGAAATCGGTGATCTGAGAAAACAGCCTGATTTGCGGCAGTCCTGGAATTCCTCCAACATGAAGCAGTTGCGGCTGAACATGCTGCAGGGGACAAGAAGTTCCATCTGTAATAATTGCTATGAATATGAAAAAGTGGGGCGGATCAGCGAACGGATGCAGTATAACCGCGATTTCAAGCGCTGCTTCAACCGCGTCACTGCGACCCGCAAAGACGGCAGCCTGGATGACGACAGGGTGCTGCTTATTGACCTGCGGTTCACGAACAAGTGCAATTACAAATGCCGCATCTGCAGCAGCGAGTACAGTTCCATATGGCTTGATGAGGAACAGAAAATCGGGCGCCCGCGCAGGCCGCTCGCCCACGGCACGGAAAAGGAGATCAGGATGGCGGGCGATGAGAAAAAGTTCTGGGAATCATACGAACGCATGCTGCCGCATGTGGAACGCCTGCATTTTGCGGGAGGAGAGCCGCTGGTGATGGATGAGCATTACCGCACGCTTGATTACCTGGTTTCCATCGGCAAAAAGGACGTCACGCTGAGCTACAACACCAACTTTTCCGTTTTGCGCTACAAGCAATACAATGTCATTGACCTTTGGAACAGATTCAAAAAAGTGGACGTGTGGGCGAGCCTTGACGGAATGGGCGCGCAGGGCGACTACCAGCGAAAGGGACAGCACTGGCATAAAATAGAGGAAAATATCAGAACGGTGCAGCGCGAATGCACGAGCGTTTTGTTTGGCGTAAATGTGACGGTGAGCATCTTCAACATTTTTCATGTTCCGGAATTTTACCGCTACATGGTGGAAAACAGATTTGCAGAGCCTGACCGCATGAACCTCTACCTCCTCTTTGGCCCCGAATATTTCAATATCACCAACCTGACTCCCGCATTGAAGGAAAAGGTTTTGAAGCTATATGATGATTTTGAAAAAAATTACTTAAACACTATTATCCGTTCGGATAATATAAAAAATCATGTGAAAGCAGTGATCAACTACATGATGTCGTCAAACGGCACGCGGCAAAAGGAATTTCAGCATTGGGTGAATGCCGTGGATGGCGTGCGCAGGGAACAATTTGTTTCGACATTTCCCGAACTCGCGGAAATGATGGATTGAGGATTGGCTGCATTTTCTGCATCCAATGTGCTGAAGATGCCATTCTTTCCATCGTATATTATCAGCATGTCTGCCTTTATCCATCCAGCCTTATGCCATTCGGAATTATTTGCAAAAAGCAATCGGCAAAGGACAATTTGATCCTTGTCTTTTGCCCTTTGCTTTTTTTTCGGTTCGTTTCAATTTCTAAATGGCATTACTCCACCACCATCACCTTCCCCGAAGCCGCCAGGCGACCGTCATTAATCAATCGGTAGAAATAGCTGCCGTTCGGCAGTTGGGCGAAATCAACGGTGAATTTTCCGTCTGCAATATTTCTTTCAGCCAGCACTTCTTTCCCCATTAAATCATACATCCTGAACTCGGCATGATTCAATGTCATATCAGGATGGATGCGGATGAATGCCTGCTGATGAACCGGATTGGGATATATGCGGACATTGGCGTCATTAAAAACTTTGTCCGGAAGGATGCCAACAGGTGATGGCGATTTTGCATAGAAGATATAGGTAACATACATCTCATCAGTCGTTCTCAAGCCGAAACCAACCGTATCGGGAGTGTCATTGTAGAAAGTGGCCTCATGGATCAAACCGGCCGACATGTCAGCGGGCTGCATCGGGTTGAACGTCCTCAGCGGAGGGTGTTCCCAGTCATAAACCCCTTTATCAAAATGCTGGTCATAATCGTAGGTTCCATCATAGATTAATTCTCCTTTCGAGCCGTTGGGATTGCGGAGCCATACGTTGTAATCCTTGCCAAGCCGGTGCGTGTGCGCCTGGATGCTCCAGATGTGCCAGAAATCCGAGTCGGGGTTATTGTATTGGGTGATAGTGAGCGTTGTGCTGTCACCGGGGTCATTTGGCGGAACAATCAGGTTGCCCACTTCCCAGCCTCCCTCGTAAACAGGCTTGCCGTCATAACGGACGGGGTAAGACAGCATCGGAACCGTGCCGGTTTGAAGGGGCCTTGTGAAAATATTGTAATGCACTTCGCATGCAATAATTGAATCGCTGTAATTCAAAATGTGATAGCTGAGGTTCAAAACCGTATTGCTGTCCCAGATCAGGGCTGTGCCTTGCGGAGTTTCGATTGCAAGTGAATTAGGCCATTGTCCGATCGGCTCGGCTTTGTCAAACAATTCTGCCGCATCACCGATTCCTGTGACGCGGCTCAGGCCATCTTCCATCAGCGTATCCTTTCCCGGGAGATATTTGAAAACAGCCATGTGATGCGACTCTTTGTTTACGTTTGCCTCCATCTTGTAAACTTCAATAGGCGCGTTGTTATAAACCGGGAATTTGCCGTCAAACTCAATTTCGTTGCCCGGCCTCAAAAAAATAGGTCCCCAGTAAATTTGGCGACCTTCTGACGGGTCAGGAACCGGAAGGGAGGGATCCCTTGCTTCCGCAAAGCCATTATAATAATCGGTAATGGTTTGCTCATCTGCATAGTGATAGCCGGTGTCGGCAGCGCCAAAAATGATCCATTGCCTTATCATTTCCCTTTCCACTTCGCTGAGCGGTGAAAGCCCCTGCGGCATGGAGCCGCCTTCACCCTGATGAAGGGAGAGGTTGGCATCCAACCCGTTATTCACCTTGCGGAAAAGAAAGCTTCTTCTTGCATCACCGGGAATCACTCTCTTATATCCCACCGAATCAGCGTAATCATTGTCGGGAGCAATGCCAACAAGGCTTGCGAGCAGATCTTGCTTGGGCACATCATACCGCAGGTTGCCCGATGGATTTCCATAGTTGTGGCAAGAGCCGCTGCAATTGGTTTGCAAAATGCCGTAAACGCGATCGAAAGTGGTTTGGCTTAATGAAGGTTCAGTGAAAACCAGCCCGGCCGGCAGAATCAGGAATAAAAACTTTTTCATTTCTGGAATTGATTTACATTAAAAAATCGGCACCGAAAATAATTACTTTTGACCTCTTAATCATAATCAAACCGAAAGAAAATGAAGCGTATTCTGAGTTCCACCATTGCAACCTGCTTATTCCTGACCTTATTTTCGCAAATCCCCAATCCCGGTTTTGAAAGCTGGACTTCAACGGGCTTTCCTTCCTATCAGAATCCCAATGGATGGGGCAACCTCAATGGCGCCACCGCCATCACCGGCACGTTGACCTGCGAGAGAGCGTCAGGGGGTGATGTTCACAGCGGCAGCTACGCCATCAAGCTCACGTCTAAAAGCGTTTTCGGACAAAGCGCTCCAGGTATCGCAGTGACGGGTACCATCAACACCAGCACTCAGGAATTGCTGGGAGGTTTCCCCTACACCCAGCGCCCCACCCACCTTAAAGGATGGTATAAGTATTCACCCGTTACAGGTGATAATGGCGAAGTGAGAGTCACTCTTTGGAGCCGCTCGCCAGCATATGAACTGGTAGGAGAAGGCGTGATTTTACCCAATTCTTCCATCCCTAATTATACGATGTTTCTGGTTCCGATCACTTATTCCAGCGCAAATGCTCCCGATTCCGGAAGGATTTTGCTGATTTCAACCAACACAAATAATATACAAATAGGCAGTCAACTGATAGTTGATGATCTGGAATTCGTTGATTGCAGTTCTTTGAGCGTGACGCTCGCCACTACGGATGTTACCACCGCTGGCGGTGCCGATGGAACAGCCACCGCCACGCCATCGGGAGGTACCGCGCCATACAGCTATTACTGGAGCCCCAGCGCGCAAGCCACTCAAACCATCATCAACCTTGGCGCTGGCAGCTATTGCGTGACTGTTGCCGATGCCAACGGCTGTACGGCTACCACTGCCTGTGAAGATGTGTCACAGCCTGATTGTTCAGGCTTCAGCGTTTCCGTAACCGCTACTGACGCCACCACGCATGGCGGCACTGACGGCACCGCCACCGTCAATATCATTGGAGCCACCGGAACGCCAGCCATTATATGGAGCAATGCCGCCAGCAACACCACCATCACAGGGTTATCGGCAGGAACTTACTGCGCCACCGTTACTGATGCTGCCGGCTGTACCGCAAGCGATTGCGAACTGGTTTCTGAACCTTCGTGCACGGGCTTCAGTGTTTCAATTGACAGCGTATCACACGTGTCAACGGTGGGCGGAAGC
>CAZCXH010000049.1:0-1208 GCA_964502525.1 uncultured Chitinophagaceae bacterium | reverse complement strand
GGCAATGGTCAGAATCTTTCAGCCGGAAATTATTGCGTAACCGTGACAGATGCTGCCGCCTGCCAGGATATTCAATGCGCTGATGTTTTTGAGCCTTCGTGCACGGGCTTCAGTGTTTCAATTGACAGCACCAATGTAACCACTGTAGGCGGTTTGGATGGAACGGTATCGGCTGTTCCTTCGGGCGGAGCAGTGCCCTATCAATACTCGTGGTCAACCGGACATACCTCGCAAAGTGTGAGCGGACTATCTGAGGGGACATATTGCGTTAGCATTACAGATGATGCGGGATGCACCGCAGAAGATTGCGGCAACATCTCCGGTCCCGATTGTTCGGGATTTAGCGTGAGCGTTACCGCCACTGATGAAACAGCTTCAGGGGCCAATGACGGCACCGCTTCGGCTTCTTCGACAGGCGTAATATCTTATATATGGTCAAACGGCAGCGCCAGCCAGAACATCACGGGGCTTGCCCCCGGACAATATTGCGTTACCGTTACGGATAACAGCGGCTGCACGGCAACGGATTGTGATTCCGTTTTGTCAGGTCCGGTTGGTATTGTTGATTTTGCATCTTCGGATATCAGGCTGTTTCCCAATCCTGCCAAAGGGCAGATAACCGTTGAGATGAACAAGGCTGATGATTATCGTTTCAGGTTATATGATGTAACAGGAAAAATAGCGCTTGAAAAAATCCTTGATTCCAGGTCATCGGTCATCACTGTTGCCGATTTCCCAACGGGAAACTATTTTGTTGAATTAAAGAACCTGTCGGATGGCAGCATCTCCTACGGAAAGCTGGTGAAGGAGTAGGGCATCTTCTCTTCTTTGTCCTGTTCAGTATCCATTTCCTCACTTATCCACAACTGCATTGGTATCATTGAAAACCGTGTTTGGACGTTAGGCAAACTGTTACCTAACTTTAAACCGTTATTAAAACCTATTCAGAATGATGCTGGAACAACACTTGGAAGCCTTGATATTCGCGAGCGAGAAGCCTGTCACCAAAAAGGAAATTAAGGAAGCCCTGAAGGCGACTTTCGGCTGGGAAGTGAATGACGAAGAGTTTGACAACGCCCTGGAAGCAGTGAGGCTGAAATATGAGGCCGAAACGTTTTCGTTCCAGATGGTGCAGGTAGGGGGAGGCTATGAATTTGCCACCAAGAAGGAACACGCCCCGCTGATCAACACTTTTCTGAACCAGAAAG
>CAZCXH010000048.1:8721-30958 GCA_964502525.1 uncultured Chitinophagaceae bacterium | reverse complement strand
ACGCATCCGTGGTGCAATCGTCTCCGTCATCGCAAAGGACGGTGTCGCAGGGGTTGGAACAAAGCGGATTAAAAGTGAAATCACATAATCCCGCAATACATTGGTCTATCGTGCAGGAATCGCCATCATCACAAACTACCGGAGTTCCTGACAGGCAGGTACCATTAGATGCATCGCAAGTTTCAAGGCCGTTGCAAGCATCGCCATCATCACATGCAATATTGGGGATATATTCGCACAACCCCGTAGAGGAATTACAAGCGTCATCGGTGCAGGCATCCGAGTCATCACAAATCAGGGCAGTATTGATACATCCGCCAAGTCCATCACATGTGTCAGTGGTACACAGGTCTGCATCATCGCAATCAGGAAGAATACCGGTAGAACCGCCAGAGCATCTTCCGCAATTATCAACAGTTGCAGAACCGCCACATACGCCAGCGCAATCTTTGGGTGAAATCGTTATGCTGCCAATGGCTGTATCTATAGGAACCTGAAATAATCCAAGATTCACCAGGAGATCTGCCCGTATGGGATATGTTCCTGCTGCCGGAGCCGGAACCGAAATTTGTATGCAATTCGATGTGTTAGGAAGGAAAGTGCAACTTGGGCTGCACACATAAGTCAAGCCAGGTATTCCCGTGAGGTCATTTAATGTTACATCAACGAAACTCGCTCCAGCTACGGTACTGCCTAAGGAGATAGTTATCGTTTGCGAATATGCATCACCCTCGCATCCGCTGGGAAGCGTGGAAGGGCAGATCAACTGTGCCGGTGTGCAATTCGGATCGGGTGTGCACTGAGCTAAAGAATTTTTACTGATAAACATGCCTGCCAGTAACAGGCAACAGGTTAGGAGCCTTTTCATAAAACTTTGTTTTAGTTGTTTAAAAATTACAGTTGAATTAAAACGAATCAAAACAGAAAGTAATAGCTCCATCAAAGGGAGTCAACGAAATTGTTGGATATTTAGAAGGGATGGGAAGGAAAACCTAATCAATTAGAGGTGGAGCATCCGACCACGGTAATCGTAATAGACAGGCTTTCTCCTGCGGTACCGGTGCCGTTATTGCCGCTGTAAGGAATCGCGGAGATGGTATAACTGCCTGGAGATACATTCCACGGGCTGTAGTTGTTTCCATTGTTGCCGGCAATCGTGTAGAAATTGATGTTTTCCATCTTGTAATGACTGCCGTTCAGCAGGAATCTGACACTCTCGATATTATTCTCATTGCAAACATTGGCCCTTACGCTGACCGGATGGGTGCAGATATCAATCACATCGCCATCCGTCAGATCCCTGATATCCATGTCAGCATTCGAGTTGACCAGCGTGAACGAAAACACTTTTCTGTCATCGCCATCACATAGCGGTTGTGATATATTTTCGCAATCAGCGCAATTGGTATTTTGATTCCATTCAGTATTTTCTCCCGACTCAAGCATATTAACAATAAATAATCCTGTCATGATGGTATGGTCATTGGAAGGGGCATTGCCGATATTCATCTTGCCGCTGCTCATGTAAATGTCCGCCATTACGGTTGAACCTCCTTTTATCGTGACATCCTGCTCCACAAAGGCTGTCACGTCATTTCCATCAGGGTTGAACGTGTTATTATTTCCAAGCTGCAATTTCCTGCAAACTTTCAGTCTTGCGCAATGCGAAGTGAACCGGATGGTCACATTATCTTTTGCGAAAATATCGTCAACGCTGATGTCCGGTGATGTGAATGTAACGATGCTGTTTTTCCCTATGGTGACACTCTTGTAATGAGATCCTGTAAGCGTTACATTCACATTATCGCGGGTGATGACTCTTTGCCCTGAACCGCAAAGGGTATTGTACTCAAACACCGGCAATGCAATATTTGCATTGGTTGGAATTTTATTCGTAACACTGCTGCCGCTCATAACGAGAATATTCCTGGCCTTGACGAAAGTGCCGGGAGCGGTGACGTTGGAAACGACCTCATATTTGGATTTCCCCGTTTCTGCACGCACCCCTACCCCACCCGAGTTGATTGTGCTTCTCTTGAAATTCGCTTCCTTGTTTGCAATAATCACATAACCGGATGACCATTTTGACGCGTTATAACTGAGCGAGTAAGATGCCGAAGCGGTGCATCCGCTTGCAAACGATGCGGTGACTGAATATGCGCCTGAAGCATCCGCCTGAATTGCAGCCGATGTATCGCCTGTTGACCATGAATATCCTGTTGCCGTCAAGGAAACAGCTTTAAGGACAACCGCATTGCCCTGGCAGAAGTCGGGAAGTCCGCTCTCTTCAATGGCAAGGTTTGACTGAATGTTTGTGTGCACGCACGAATTATTGATGCAGGCATCATCGGTGCAAGGATCTCCGTCATCGCATTGGGGCTGATTTCCGCAGCATGATTGAATGACATCATGGAAACAGGCTCCGCCAATGCAATAATCCCTCGAACAAGGATCCTGATCATCGCAATCAATGGAAAGATTGGTGCATGTACCCTGACTGCATTTATCTACCGTGCAGAGTTCGCTGTCATCGCAGTTGATGGGCGTATGAGCGCAACTCCCCAGAACGCAATTATCAATCGTGCATTCATTGCCATCATCGCAGTTCATCGTAACGTGCTGGCAAACGCCATTCACGCAGTTGTCCGTGGTGCACAAATCCGTATCATCACAACCGAGTGGCGTATTGACGCAACTGCCCTGAACGCAATTGTCTGTAGTGCACAAATCACCATCATTGCAATCTTTCTCAAAGTGATAGCATGTCCCGCTGATACATGTATCGGTTGTGCAAGCATTGTTGTCATTACAGTTCTGAGGTATATTATTGCACACCCCGTTATTGCATTCATCAGCCGTGCAGAGATCATTATCTTCGCAATTAAGAATGGGGTATTGGCAGATTCCGTCAATGCATAAATCCTGCGTACAGGGTTCATTATCAGTACAGATCAAGGCAACAAAATGACAGATGCCCGTTTCGCAGTAATCAAACGTGCAGAGGTCATCATCATCGCAGCAAAGCGGAATGAAAATGCAACGGCCGCCACTGCAAACATCAGAAGTGCAGGAATTGCCGTCATTACATTCCAAATCATTGATACAACAACCCGGGAGAGCCGAATGGTCGCACTGCCCATTTAAACAGGTATCTGAAGTGCAAACATTGCCGTCATCGCAATCTATCGCCTGGTTAAGGCATCTTCCATTCATGCAGACGTCTATAGTGCATGGGTTTTGGTCGCTGCAGTCAAGCTGGGTGTTGATGCAGCTTCCTCCCTGACATGCGTCCTCCGTGCAAGGAACATTATCATTGCAATTAATAGCAATATTGAAGCATGTTCCAGCCTGGCAGAAATCATTGGTACAGGGATTTCCATCATTGCAATTTAATAGCGTAAACACGCATCCTCCATTGATGCATGAATCATGGGTGCACGGAACAAGGTCATTGCAGACAAGGGGAACGTTAAAACACTGTCCGCTCAGGCAAAAATCATTGGTGCAGGAATCTGGATCGCTGCAGTCAATTTGATTAAATGAACATGTCCCTGATATGCAGGTGTCATTGGTGCATGGCTCAAAATCATTGCAAACGATTGAAATATTTTCACATATTCCCCGCGAGCATATATCATTTGTGCAGACATTGCCATCATCGCAATCAATCGGAGCATTGATGCACTGCCCTCCCGAACATGTATCATCGGTGCAAAGGTCGGCATCACCGCAATCCAGCGGAGTGAATTCGCAGGTTCCGTTATCACATTCATCTTCGGTGCAGGGATCGCTGTCAGCGCAGACTATCGGAATATTAGTGCATAAGCCTGCCGTGCACCCATCGTTGGTGCATGGCTCGAGGTCATCGCAATCGGCAGGTTCGTTAATGCAATTACCGTCAGCGCTGCAAAAATCATAGGTGCAAGGATTGGTATCAGCGCAATCTATCGAATCGAATACGCACTGTCCGGCAGCACATGTATCATTGGTGCATGGATCATTGTCATCGCACACAGCAGGCGTGTGCGTGCAATTTCCGCCCTGGCATAAATCAAATGTGCATGCGTCTCCATCATTGCAATTAATGGGAGTATTCCTGCATTGTCCGCTGACGCAGGTATCAGTGGTGCAAGGCTCTGAGTCATCGCAGGTGCGGAGCGTATTCTGGCAGCTTCCTCCTACACAAAGGTCAATCGTGCAAGCGTTTTGGTCATTGCAATTAATGGCTTGATGCTGACAGACGCCACTGGTGTTGCAGAAGTCGTTGGTGCACAGGTTTCCATCATCGCAATTAATATTTTGATGACGGCAAATGCCGGAACCATCACAAGAATCAATAGTGCACGGGTTGCCATCGTTACATGAAACTTCGTTATTCTGGCAAATCCCTGTTACGCCATCACAGAAATCATTGGTACAAGGATTACCATCATCGCAATCAACCGCAGGATGCTGGCAATTGCCGGAACCATCGCAACTATCATCCGTGCAGGGGTTGCCGTCAACGCAATCAATCGGGGCATGCCGGCATCCATTAAAATTGCAGAAATCATTGGTGCAGGGATCGGTATCAACGCAAGGAATTGTAATAAAATCGCACTGCAGGCTGATACAGGTGTCGTTCGTGCACGGATCGAGGTCATTGCATGCAGAATCTGCGGTGCAGGGAATGGATTGAGCATTTGCAGTCGTTGGAGTAACGCTGCAAGCAAAAACTATTGCCAAGCCGAGGCATTCAAGCCATAGTTTTTTCAGCCGTGTATATAAATATGCCTGAGTGGGAAGCATGTTGTTGGTTGCACACCGGGTTATCATTAAGAATCTTGACCACGCAGGTTAGCCAAGAGTTGGACTAAATAACTCAACCCGGAGTTGCACACCGCTTTACAATGTACACAATTTAAACAGGAAAGTAAACATATCCTCAACCGGTGTCAACGAAATTTTTAGATAATTTCGGCTGTCTTTTTATAATAAATCAAAGAAACTCAATCATTTAAAACATATTTATGGAGTTTATCCATGAAATCATCGGTCCGGACTATCGGGCAGCCCTCATCATCGTCTTCAATCTGATTCTGATCGAAAGCCTGCTTTCAGTTGACAATGCCGCTGTGCTTGCCACCATGGTGATGGACCTTCCTCAGCACCAGAGGGGAAAGGCGTTGAGATATGGCATTCTTGGAGCTTATTTTTTCAGAGGATTATCATTGGTCTTTGTATCAGTGCTGCTTGAGCTTGTTTTCCTCAAGCTGCTTGGCGGGCTATATTTACTTTGGCTCGCATGGAAATATTTCTACACCAAATCCACCCCGAAAGAACAGGACGATTTGCTGCAAAAACGGGAAAACAGGATTTACAAGGCAACCATCGGAAAGCTAGGGCTTTTCTGGAGCACGGTGGTGCTGATCGAATTTATGGACCTGAGCTTTTCCATTGACAACGTTTTCGCTGCGGTGGCTTTCACCGACAACATTTTCCTGATTTGCCTCGGAGTGTTCATCGGCATCCTTGCCATGCGCTTTGCCGCGCAAGGATTCGTGAAATTGATGTCCAGATTCCCGTTTCTCGAAAGCCTCGCTTTTATTGTAATATTTATCCTCGGGATGAAGCTGGTTAGTTCCTATGTATGCGAATTCTTTCATGACACCCGCTTTTGCGAATTTCTGAACGGGCATTTTGCCGACCTTGTTTTTTCCATTCTTACAACCGGTGTTTTTATTTTGCCGGTGCTTTCAAGTCTCGCCTTTAATTTCCCGAAGAGGGCAAATTCGGCTGATTCAAATCAAAGGAATGCATAGGCAGATGCGTCTGAAAGCGAACATACCCTCTTTTTTCTGCGCGGTTATTTTAATCACCATCTCATTATCAGGCTGCACACAACCGGCAAAGTTCGACACGGCTGTCATCGGATTCTATAATCTTGAAAACCTTTTTGACACGATTAATCAGCCCCATGTGCAGGACGAGGAGTTTACTCCGGACAGCAAAAAACGCTACACTTCCGTAATCTATAATGATAAGCTTAACAAATTGTCAAAAATAATCTCCAAAATTGGCGCAGACGGCTCGCCTGACGGACTTGTTTTATTAGGTGTTGCTGAAGCTGAAAATAAAGACGTGCTGAAAGATTTATCGAAAACTTCCGCGCTGGCAAAACGGAATTATCAAATTGCCCACGTTGATGGTCCTGATGAAAGAGGCATTGATGTGGGATTGCTTTACAACCCGAAATATTTTAAGCCCGGCAAAATACAATCCCTGCATGTTCCAACTGAAAAAATGGATACCACTTCCGGATTTACGAGGGACATATTATATGTATCGGGAGATTTGTTGGACGACCGGCTCCATATTTTTGTCAACCATTGGCCATCCAGAAGGGGAGGCGAAGAATCTTCCCGCCCATACCGCAAATTGGCTGCGGCAATATGCAGAAAGGCTATAGACTCCCTGGTGAGGATTGACCCTCAAACTAAAATTCTTGTGCTTGGAGATTTTAATGACAACCCTGACGATGAAAGCGTTTCAAACGTCCTTCATGCTGAGAGGGAAAGGCTTGCTGTAAATAAAGGCGGCTTGTATAATCCATGGTTGAAACTTTATAATGAAGGAATAGGCTCGCTTAAATATCAGGACCAATGGTATCTGTTTGACCAAATCATGGTTTCGTCAGCGTTGCTTGATGAAGACCAGGAAGGATTTTTTTTCAAGGATGCTGAAATATTCAAGGAAGATTTCATGATTCAAAAAACCGGAAAATACCAGGGCTACCCCAAGAGAACGTATTCCTGGGATACCTACATCGGGGGCTACTCCGACCACCTGCCGGTTTATGTGATTTTATTGAGAAAGAAAGAAACAAGCGAGTAGCAAAAAATTTCCGGATCGAGTAGAGACGGGGGAGATTCGCCCCCACCCTCTCACCGCCAAACGCGGTGGGTTTTTGAGTTGAAGTCAACTCCGCAAACTCAAATTCCATGAATCTTCAATTTCCCGCAGATACCGCCAATGGGGGCGTTTCTTATCTTTATATCAAAGATTTGCCATGACTATATTCGAAATTGACCAATTGACCTTTATGATATCTATCCTAAGCGAAAAGCTTGGAAAAGAACAAGCCAAAGCTCTCATCGAATATGTCGAATTAAAGGCGGAAAAACACCTAAATGACAAGGCTATCGTATTTGTAACCAAAGAAGTTCTTGCCAATGCCAAAGTGGATATTATCCGTTGGGTTTTCGGATTCTTTACCGTTCTCATCTTAGCCGTTATCGGCTTGTATTTCAAATAATCCCCTCTCCACCGCTCGCCTCTGGCGAGCGATGATTACGTCCGCCCGCGGGACGCGGAGGAGGCGAGTTGTAAAAGCCGAATAGCATTTCGAAGGTGATTTACCTTATTATTTTCCCGGATGCTGTTGTTTTGAATACAGGGAGAAAGATTATTTCCTTCGGAATTTCGTATTTGCCGAGCATCCGGCTCAACTCTTTTTTCAGGTGCCTTAAGTCCCCTGCCGGAAATTCATTCCCTTCAATGAAGAGAGCCAGTTTCTCGCCAAGCTTTTTATCAGGCATCCCCTTGAAAAAATATCTGCGCGCAACCACTCCCCTTATTTTTTCTTCCAGCAATTCCGGGATGAGCTTGATGCTGCCAGAATTCACCATGTTGTCAAACCTGCCAAGCCATTTAAAATTTCTGCCGTCCTTTATCTCAACAATATCGTTGGTGATAATCGGATTTTTGGAAATCTGCGGGGCCAGAATGACAAGGCAATTGCGGGTATCCTTAGTGACGGTGATGCCTCTGAGGGTTGTGAAGCGATTGTCTCCGGCAGCAGTTTGACTCCTGTCGTTTGAAAGCTTTTTTAAGGCAACATGGCTGATGGTTTCGGTCATGCCAAATGTTTCATAGACATTATTGGTCATTTTGCGAAGCTGCAATCTCAATTCATAAGGAACAGGCGCTCCGCCAATCAGCGCATTTCTGATTTGTCCGAATAGCATTTTTGATCTTTTGGCCCGGAGCATTTCCTGTGCCTGCATCGGCACGAATGCAGCGAAATCAATCCTGCAACCAATATCAGCAGATTTTAATGGATTGGATGCAGGTTCTGTTGTGATCAGATTCAATCCCCCCGCGAAGGCTCTGACAACCATCATTTTCCCTGCAATGTGTTCGCAGGAAAGGCAAAGCAGCGCTGAACTTCGGGCAGGGATTTTCAGGTGCTTTACCGTCAGTTGCGCGCTTCGAATCATTTTGTCTTTTGGGATTCTTATCTCCTTCGGCTTGCCCGTAGTGCCCGAGGTTCTGACATTCACGGTTGAAGATTCGCCCAGCCATTCGGCAATGAAAGCAAAGAGCCTGAACTCCCAATTTTCATTCGTTAAAGTCTTTAGTTTCTGTTCGCACAGCAGCCTCAATTCAGGCGGTCTGAATTGTTCTCCATTCAGGATAAGCGAACGATAGTTTTGAAACATCACGACAATTCTTGCGGCAGACGCCAGCCGGTTTCCTGTTTAAAAAATAACCTATCTCCCTGCAGGCACAATGGGCTGTCCGCATTGTTTTCATAAAGCTGCCCTGTTCCCAGGCCTTGCGGCATGGGATTTCCGAGAGTGTAAGTCCATTGGGCAATGGCGTTCAGCCCGATGTTTGATTCAAGCGCTGAGGTGATCCACCAGCCGGTATTTTGCTCTTTGGCAAGGTTGATCCACTCCAGCGATGCGCTGAACCCTCCGGCAAGGGAGGGTTTCAGAATAATGTATTGCGGTTTAAGTTCATAAAGCAATCTCCTTCTTTCCGGCTTGGTTTTGATGCCGATGAGCTCTTCATCGAGCGCAATAGGCACGGGGCTTTTCCTGCAGATTTCCGCCATCTCATTCCATTGCCCCTGCCTGATTGGCTGCTCGATCGAGTGCAATTTGAATTTTGAAAGCTGCTCCAATTTTTCCATTGCTTCATTGGGCGGGAATGCCCCATTGGCATCCACGCGCAATTCTATTTCATTTTCTGAATATTTATCCCGTATGAATTTCAGCAAATCCAGCTCTTTGTCAAATTCAATTGCTCCGATTTTCATTTTGATGCAGCGGAATCCCTCGGCAATTTTATTTTCCGCCTGTTGCTTCATGTTTTTGAAATCTCCCATCCAGATGAGTCCGTTGATTTGAATGGAATCACTGCCTCCGGTAAAAGCAGAGGGGTAGAGAATTCTTTTTCCGGAATTGTAAAAATCGAGCAATGCCGATTCAAGCCCGAATTTGATGGATGGAAAATCATTTAACCCCTCGCTCATCCAGTATGGAATATCGCTGATGTTGTCGCAAACCTCTTGCAGCATTTCCGGAAAATCAGGGCGGTCGTCAATGCTGAGGCCTTTCAAAGGAGCGCATTCTCCGATCCCTTTTATTTCCGGACGGCCGCTTTGATGTATTGCTAAAAACCATGACTTTCTTTCCGTAAGAATTCCGCGTGACGTTCCACCAGGTTTTATAAAGCGGAATGTACAGGGCTTGAAATATGCCCGGAGCAACCCAGGCAATGAAGAATTCATGTGTTCAATAATTGGCTGATGCCAAAAGTAATGCAATAAGCCAACGTGGAGAGCGCGAGCGTTTTGAGCTGCCCATCAAGCAAAGAGGGTTCCCTGTTCTGAAAAACCTTCACCAGATGGGCGGCAAAAAGAGGCAGCGTGATGAAGTAAAGGAATTGTGACGGTGATCGGAAATTTGCGCCTGTATAAATAATAATCAGAAACCATGCAAATGCCACGAGGGCAAGATGGTAGTATTTCGCGTTCATGCCGCCCAGCCTTACCGCCACAGTGATTTTTCCAGCCTCCGCATCGGGTATCCGGTCGCGCATGTTATTGACATTGAGTACGCCAGCGCAGAGCAGTCCGACTGAGGCTGATGGCAGCAGGATATCCCATGCGAGTTGCCGGGTGTAAAGAAAATAACTTCCTCCGACACCAACAATCCCGAAAAAGAGAAAGACGAACAAATCACCCCATCCTTTATATCCGTAAGGATTTTTTCCGGCAGTATATTTTATGGCTGCCGCAATGGCTCCCAAACCCAGGGCGAAAAAGAAAAGCGGGTAACAGCCGGAGACGCTTCCAAACGCGAAGTATATCAGCGCTGCCCCTGAAATGAAGGCAAGAATTGCAAAAACCATCATGGCTGTTTTCATCGCGCCAAGGCTTATCGCCCCGCTTTGCACGGCTCTTTCCGGCCCCACCCTGCCTGTTGAATCAGCGCCATGTACGGTGTCGCCATAATCGTTGGAAAGGTTGGAGAGTATCTGAAGGAACAGGGTTGTGGTCAGAGAAAGGGATAAAACGATCCAACTGAATTTTTTTTCCGCAGCAGCCAAAAAACTTCCCATGGCTATTGTGGAAAATGCTAGAGGAAGCGTGCGCAGGCGGAATGCTTTCAGCCACGAGGCAATGCCAGTCAATGGACGGAAAATTTATGGTAATGGGGTTTATCGGAAATGAGCACTCTTGCCAAATATATTCCGGTGGTTAAATCACAGGTGCTCACCCGGTGCCCGCAAACCCCCGTTGCTTCATTTCCTTCAAATACATGCTGAATCAATTTGCCTCCCGAATCAAGAATATCAATCCGGATGCTTTCACTTTCACTGAGCGTATAGCTGATCGTGCAACTTTGCTCAGCGGGATTAGGATATAAATTAAAATTATCCGTAAAGATGTTTTGTTCAATGATGCCGACCTGCATTGAATTGGAACAGTTTCCGGTCAGCCCGAAACTTGAGCTGGTGACCTGGTAAATGCAGGTGTAAACAATATCCGGCTGTGAATTCGGCCTGTCTTCAGCCGCAGCAATTAATTCGAAACTGATTGTTTCATTGGCTGAGGCAGGCGTGAGCCAGGTGAAATTGCCACCCGCTGCCGTGCCCGTGTCGCTCACTACAAAAAACATCCCGTTTTCGGTCAGGGTATCAATGTTTGACGCCACCGGAGAAAAAACCCCTATCACGCCCGGATTTGCCTGGTTGGTGATCTTCAGCCGGAATGATCTTTTATTGCTGTTTTCATTAAAATTCACGTTCAAATGATAAAGCGTATCCGGCAAATATCCGTTGGCGATATTAGGGCTGAGTATTGAATGAAGGGTCGGAGGCGCGTTTTGGGCAGAACTCGTGGAGATGATGCATCCAAGCAATAGGATAATAACCCGTAAGTTTTTCATGCAAATAGTTTGCGGCAAATATCAGGACATTCTGACAAACGTAACTACCACAGTCAGGGAAACTTTGGAAATTTCCCGAAAGCGGGATCACGCTTTTCAATGAACGCATTCCGCCCCTCCTGCGCCTCACCCGTAAAGTAGTATAATAACGTTGCATTGCCGGCCAACTCCTGTATCCCTGCCTGCCCGTCCAGTTCGGCATTCATGCCGCACTTGATCATCCGCAGAGCAAGCGGGCTGCGCTTCAGCATGATCCTGCACCATGCCACCGTTTCATCTTCCAGTTTTTTTAGCGGAACAACTTTGTTCACCAAGCCCATTTCCAATGCTTCTTTCGCAGAATACTGATTGCACAAAAACCAAATTTCACGGGCTTTCTTCTGTCCGACAATGCGTGCGAGGTAGGATGACCCGAATCCTGCGTCAAAGCTTCCGACTTTAGGTCCTGTCTGCCCGAAAACCGCATTATCCGAAGCAATGGTGAGGTCGCACACCACGTGCAGCACGTGACCGCCTCCGATGGCATAACCGTTCACCATCGCCACCACCGGCTTTGGCAGCGAGCGGATTCTTTTTTGCAGGTCGAGAACATTCAGGCGCGGCACTCCATCTTTTCCAACATAGCCGCCAATGCCTTTGATATTCTGATCTCCACCGCTGCAAAATGCCTTGTTGCCCGCTCCCGTAAGTATCACCACTCCGATATCCTGCCGCTCGCGGCAGATATCCATCGCTTCTATCATTTCCATATTGGTGAGCGGAGTGAATGCATTACGATACCGCTCGCGGTTGATGGTGATCTTCGCGATGCCTTCGAAATATTCAAATAAAATTTCCTTGTATTCCTTAATTGGTTTCCACTTGCGTTTCATCAGCTTAATATTCAGTTCAATGATTATTTAATTAAAAACAACGATGGACACGCCTTCTGTGTCGCTCTTCCAGTTTCTTGCAAAAAGATTTCTTCCGTTAAACCTGCAGCGGATGCTTTGCGGAGCGGCAGTGGGGAAGAAAACGTCAGCGCCTTCCAAAAAGGGAAAAGCGCTGAACAGCGTTGACGGATTGAAGGTGACTTCAGTCTGGCTGTCGCCATCGTCATATATGAAAAAAGCGATGGTGTTATCAGCCCAGTCGCAAAATTCCTGCGTGGAAAGAACATTGCCGTCAACGCTCAGCGAATCACGGCTGTAAATTGCAGCCTGGTTTGCGGTGAAGAGCACCACAACGGCCAAGCTGTCATTTCTTGGCAGCGAGTTTACGAGGATCCCCGCGGTGCCTGTCGGAGGAGGCAGCAACCTCAGATAAACCAGCGGATTATCGTGAATGAATCCTTCGTAATAATAATGGACGATGCGGTCGGTGATTACATTGGGATTCACCTCAAATTCATAATATTTTCCCGGAGTAACATCGTGAGGACCCCATTCGCCCTTTGAATTGATGCTCAAAGTAAATATAGGGTTAGCCGAAACCCGTTCGCCCGTATTGGTATTTACTTCAAAAACTTTAACTGTCGCATTCACTTTGGGATCATTCTCTCCAAGCGAAACCACCTTGCCGCTTATCTGAACATCGCTTTGCGGGATTATCTGCAAAGTAGCCGGAGTTCGGTCGCTGTTGAAGAATTTATATAATGCTTCAAAAGTTTCTTCGCATGTTGCCACTTCATAATGATCTTTGCCGCTGAGCGCAACATTGGTGGCTCCCGGAATATCCGCGCCTGCAGTAACGCTATCTGCCGTAGAGTAAATGTTGATCGTGGGCACATTGGCATTGGGACCGGCAGCAGCGGACTGGGCACCACTGGCAACATGGGCGTATCGCGCCACCTTCGCAGCTTTTGAAGGGTCGCTGAGATAGGCATAACCCGTTGTTCCCCCTAATGAATGCCCGACAAGATTCACCTGCGCAGCTCCGGTTTTTTGCAAAACATCCTCAATGAAATCATCCAGTCCGGCTGTGTCGAGCAACTGCGCGCTGATGTAATTCAGCGAATTGTAATCAAAGGCAAACAACCTGTCTGCGGGAAAATTATTGGAAGTGAAGCGCATCACAGTGTTGGCATAAGTATCTCCGGATGCGAGCAAGCCGTGAACGAACACTATGGGAACAGGGGAATCCTGCTTATTGTCATCTTCCTCTTTGCATGAACCGAGCAAAAGAGCGCAGGCCAAAAGAAGCAAAATGTATTTTATCATTCTTGGGATTTTGGCGTTGAAGATAACGAGAAATTGGGTGGCAAATGCAATAGAGCATGGACAGGACGGATTTCTTAGGATTCATCAGCGGCCATCCGCATAATCCGCGTCATCCGCGCTCTATTCGCATGATGGCCGAAAAAATGTCTGATATAGTGAAACATTCACATTATTTAGCAAAACTAAAAATCCGGAAAACCGTATGCTGTAAACGATGAAATGCGCTCTGGTAAAGGGTTTCACGACATCAAGCCATGTTTTACCTCATGGAAATACTGAAGTTGGATTCCGCATTGGAGGTTCTATACCTGAACAAGGACAAGGCTGCGCTCGGCATCCGGGCTATTCAGAAGAAGCTGCCCATCCGGTTGACAGGGGAGGATATTTCAATGATGCTGGAAAAATTCCTGAGCGATAAACTTGTATCCGAAAAACCGCAGAAAGAAGGCAAGGGATATTTTATCACATACGAGGGAATAAAGTTTTACCAGCGTGGCGGCTATCTGCGGGATAAAGCGCGCGCTATTTCAATGAAATTCCTGAAGGCGCTGCTGACACTACTCGGTATTGCAAGCACCATTGTGGGGATAGCGCTTGGGATGAGGGAGTTGCTGTGAGTTTATAGCAAGAAATAGGGATTGCCTTCTGCAACTCGAAACTCCAGCCCGGCAAATTGAATATTCATTCAAATTTTTCTGCCGGCAGCTCGCTGAAGTTGTGAATCCTCTTGATGAAATGCTCAATGATAATACTCCCCTTGTAAAATCCTTTCCGGTTGGGTGAAGATATTTTATTTGATGCAATTGCCGTCCACACCTTTTTTCTCCTTGCCAGCAACTCATTAAAGTGGCTGACAAAATAAACATGCGCTTTGGCGATGGCAAGATAGTCGCGCCAGTTGCCGGTGAAAAGCGATTTATACGCTGAAATAATATCGAGGCAAAACCTGAGGAACAATGTGGCGAACAAATTTTCAGCGGGCAGATTCTTCACCAACGCGCTCATGTTATTGCGATAATTTAAAAATGTTTTTTTCGGATTGCCTCGGGGCAGGCTGCCGCCTCCAACGTGGAACACCACCGAATCAGGGCAATAGTGAATGGAATATCCGGCATTCTTCAACCGCCAGCACAAATCAATCTCCTCGAAGTATGCGAAAAAATCTCCGTCAAGTCCGCCCGCCTCATGATACAATTTGGAGCGCGTGAACATGCAGGCTCCGGTCGCCCATACAATTTCCGAGGCGGTGTTATACTGCCCTGCGTCAATCTCGGTTACATTGAAGAACCTGCCGCGGCAAAAGGAATAGCCGTATTTATCCAGGAAGCCTCCTGCAGCTCCCGCATACTCGAACCGGCTTTTATCGGCATGCCAATGAATCTTTGGCTGGCAGGCGGCAATTCGCTGGTCGCTCTCCATCAAGCCAATTACGGGTTCTATCCATCCCGGAGTCACCTCGACATCCTGATTGAGCAAAACGTAGTAATCAGCTTCAATTTGTTTCAATGCGATATTGTATCCTTCTGCAAAACCGCAGTTTCTCCCGATGCGGATAATCTTGATTCCCGGAAAATTGTCGCTTGCAAATTTTACAGAGTCGTCTGTTGATGCGTTGTCCGCAACGTATAGGGAAGCGTTGGGATAGGTTGTCTTTAAGAGTGGTGGAAGGAACTGCTCAAGAAATTTTCTCCCGTTCCATGATAGAACAACCACCGCAACGGACGGATAATGCTGCATCAGCGCAAATTATGCGAATATCGGAACTCAGGCATGACCCGTTGCAAACGGTTTTTTTCGCTTCCATCTGCGATGCGTCCACAACCAGTTATCAGGATGCCGTAAGATAGTCTCCTCTAATGCCCGGGTATGCAGTTCCGTTATTTCGCCCTCCTTTGTCCGGATTGAGTTTTCCGCCAGCATTTTCACGTCAATAGTGTAATATCCCCTTTTCACCCGTTGAATATCACCATACACAACCGGGTGTCCGGTCAGCCTTGCGAATTTCTCAGCGCCTTTGTAAATGGCGGTATCCTGGTTCAGAAAGGCAGTCCAATAACTTGTGAAATCATTGGATGGCGTCTGGTCGGTGATGAAGATGTACATGCTTGGGCGGTCGCCTGCATGTTTCAGCATTTGCCTTGCCCGCGTGTGCGGCACCAGATCCATTCCGAATTTTGCCCGCATTTTTATTGCGAAACGGTCGAAGTGAATATTTTTCAGCCTTTTGTAAAATGCAACGGAATGATGTTTAACCATAAGGCTTGTCGCCAAGCCGGCAAGTTCCCAGTTGCCGCAATGACCAATAGTCGCAATCACGCTCCTTCCCTGTTCAAACAGCCTGTCAAGGACCTCAGGATTGTTATTCCGACACCTTTTTGAAGCCTGCTCTTTCGATATGCTGACCAGCTTGATGTTCTCCACCGCAATGTCGCAGAGATTGCGGTAAAACTTTTTTGCAATCGTGGTGATCTCAGCATCGGTCTTATCCGGAAAGGAATTTTGAAGATTGGCAAACACAACTTTCCTTCTGTAGCGGATAACATAATAAACAATGCAGTACGCAAAATCCGATAACCGGAAAAGCATTGAAAACGGCAGCAACGAGAGCGGATAAACGATTGACATTACGGCAAGGAAAGACAACCGTTTCATGGATTATACTGTGCGCGGGATAAAATCGTAATTTTCTATTTCTGTTTACAGTTTATATGTTTACGGTTTACGGTTGCACAAAACTCCAAACTGTAAACCGTAAACCGTAAACTGCTCAATGGCGCAATTTATCCAGTTCAAGGTATAACCAGCTTTCGAACTGAAATCCTTCAGTCCGTAACAAAAATCAGTAGAGGGCTACTTTCCTTGTATGCCGGGCTGCGCCTGCTGCAAGCCTTACCAGATAAACCCCCTTCATTTCAGGAGCAATGGCAATGGTTGCAATGTGACTGCCCGGAAACTGATTTTCGGTGAAAATGGTTTTCATTTTTTTCCCTGCGAGGTCGAGCAAATCTACCGTCACCAATGACGGCTCATTGAGCGAATAGCTCAATGAAAAGTTCTCTGCCGCAGGATTTGGATATGCGGAGATGGAAGCAATGATGCCGCTGAAGTTTTCAACACCCACCGGAGGAGGGAGGTCGCAAACATCACCTGCAACGGTATCCGGACTGATAGCAGCGGTTTCGGAAGCGCCCTGGTTGACCCAGTTATAAATGAGTTCAATGTCAGCATCTGGCAGGGTGCCGCCAATCACAGGCATGCCGGAGCCTTCAAAAGGCTGAGTCAGCGAAAGGCTGCTGGAGGTGTCGCAATGAGCAATTTTGCGAAGCAGGAAACTGGTTTGCGGTGAGTTAGGCGTGATAAACTTGTTGTGAACCGAATCTCTCGCATAAGGATTGTTCGGATTGGCATTTAGCAACTGGGAGTAAAGCACTGATGCCGTTGTATCAACATTAAACTCATCATTCGCGCTGCCGGATCCATGGCATGCCTGGCTGCTGCATTTTGTATTCAGAATAGTATAAATATCGCTCCAAGTCTTCTGCGCATAGGTTGTTGTCAGGGCAATTGTCGCTGCTAAAGTGAACACAAGTTTTTTAAGATTCATGGGTTATTTTTTTTAAATGATTAAATGCGATTTTGGTTGCAAACCTTTGAACCAAAATTTTTTCGTGTCCGAAAATATGCAAAAGGATTTCAAAAAACAACGGAGATGATGAACATGACCTATAAATTATCAGACAGTATTGGCAACACTTCCTGTCAGTTGGCTTTTTTCTTACTGTCCCGCTTTTCCAGGTCTTCAATGATTTTTACGAGTTGCTCAGGGCTGAAGCGCTTCGCCAGAATCTTTTTGTCGGCATCGAGCAGCAAAGCGACCGGTGTGCTGTTGATGTCGTAATTGGCGCGGAAGTTATCCTGCAAATACAGGTCAGCCACGTTGATCCAGGGTTCAATTTTATATTCCTTCACGAAGTTGGGCCATGCGTCCCTGTCTTTGGGGTCATCGCTGAATATCGGGTTTTTGTTGTCGTCATAGTCGCCTTTGTGCAGGTGCATGGTAGGCGCTGCATACACCTTGAAGTCAACGTGCATGGTGTCAACGATCTTCTTATAGGCGTTCAGCATGAGTGGCGTTTCCTTCTTGCAATGCCCGCAATCAGGATCATAGAAAAAAAGCATCATGTACTTTGCCTTAACGGAATGCATCGGAATCAAAGTGTTGTTTAAATCGCGCAGAAACAAATTTGGCGCTACCTTGTTGCAGAGCGTAGGCTTCAGCTTTTTCGCCCTGTCTGTGATCCTGAACAGGTCATCTTCCGATGTCCAGGGCGCGTCACCCTTGGCGTAATAATTTTCCACTAAGTGGACATACACGGCTTCCTGGCACATGATCTTTGAGTTGGCATAATAGTTCAGCAGCGTGATGAGCCAGTACTTGAACACTTCGTTATTGGGGCGCGCCTTATTGAGGATCACATCGCAATAAATGCCGAGAGAATCCGGAGACTGGGGCACCATCCTCTCCAGATAATCCATGACCTTCTTATAGAACGTAGGAGTGCGCAACATGCGGTCATCAGTGAAGTCAATGTTGTCAAAGTAATGAGCCTTGTAGTATTTATACTGGAACAGCGAGTCCAGGCACTGTCCATTGGAGTCTTTAGGACATTCCGGGATTTCAATTTCATCAAGACTCTTCAAAAATTTCGCATAGAAAGTATTGGGGTAATCTTTTTGAATTTTTTCCCTGTATGCTATGACGTCATCATCCAAAGCCTGCAATTTTTTCTTAACCTCCTCCTGTTTTTCCTTGTTCCCTTCCGCCTGCTTGTATTCGGCATCGAGAGCGGCTTTTACCTTATGCTTGCTGCCGATGAAAGCTATATCCTCATAAAAAATTTTGTTCTCCACCGATCCGGTTGATTTGAAATTCGTCTGGTAATCAAACGTGTCATTTTCGATTGAGAAAAACTGTTCGTTGACAATAATCTCAAAGTAACTCTTCCTGGGATAAACAATCAGGTAGAATCCGCCCGGCAAAGCCTCCTTTCCTTCAAACACCCCTGCCCCGTTATTGTCGAGCTTCACTGTGTCTTTCATGTATTGCTTATCTCCAAAATGATAAGCGAGGAAGATGGAATCGTTGGAAAGGTGGTTGATTTTTACCTTAATCTGATAGCCTTCTTTTCCCGCTGCAAAAACATTGGCGGCAAGTAAAAATATCAGAATATGCAAAACTCCGGGAAGTCTTTCTGCCATATAACACGAAAATTTAGAAGCGCAAAGATAAACGGGTTGTACGAAGGCTGTTGTTTGTTTTACTCAGCCGCGGTTGTTAAAAGTTGCAAAAACCGTTCCTGAATAACTCAGCGGATAAGCGTGACGCTTCCTTTGCGGTATCTGGCGAAGTCGGGCAGGCGTTCGTTCCTGATGAACCCCGCTTCAACGTAATAAATATAAACGCCCGGATTGCAGGGATTACCCTTGAACGTGCCGTCCCAGCCAATACCCGGATCCAGCGTTTCAAAAATGAGTTCTCCCCACCTGTCATATATCCTTAACCGGAATCCCTCGATGCCCTGCCCATAAACATTGAACTCGTCATTGAAGCCATCGCCATTAGGAGTGAATGCGTTAGGGATATAAAGTGCCGGTTGCATTAATGTATCTACAACGATCTGAATCATTACAGCATCCGTGCAGCCGTAATTATCTGTTGCAATTACCGTATATGCAATATCATCGTTTGGTGAAGCCTTAACACGGTCGCATGTCGGGCAATCAAGTCCTGTCGGGGGATCCCATACCAATGAGTTTATCGTGGTAAGGGAAGAATAAGAAACCTGAAGCACCGTGCTTTCACCTTCAATGATAGTATCCGTTTCCGGCATGGCTTTCAAAAGGATGGAGTCGGCTTCATCCACCAAAAAGCCGGCAGAGGCAGTGCAGTTGTTGGAATCAGTTACCGTCAAAGTGTAAAGCCCCGCTGTTGCGCTGATGGACGATGACGTCTCCCCGCCAGGCGACCAAATATATGAAGCGAAGCCGCCTGAAGCATGCAGCGCAGCATCCTCTCCCAAACATACCGTTACCGTATCTCCTTCAAGATTGATTTCTATAACGTCAAGGTTGGTGGTGATGATGCTGTCACAGCCAAAGGAACTCGTGACAGTGTCAAAGTATGTTCCTTGCGACATTTGGAATTTTCCACCGGCATACAAGCTATCGCCTTCGCAAATCAAAGTATCCATTTGAGTGAAAAGCCGTTGCGTAACCGTAAGGGTTGTAACTACCGTGCTGTCACACCCGCCATAAGAAAGCAATGTGTCAACATAGACGTCAGCATCTTTCCGCCATGCGTCACCAAGGAACAACGAATCGCCCTCGCAAATAGAAACCGCAGCATAACTGACAGATGTATCAAGCACAACAAGAGTCGTGGTAACAACGCTATCGCAGCCCGTTGAACCGGTATAAGTATCGGTATAAACTCCGGAAGACGATTGCAGACTGCCTCCGGCAAAATAGGATTCTCCAAAACAAATTGAGGCGGTGAATTGAGTTTGACTGACGGTATCAACGATGAGATGAGACGCTATAACGCTGTCACAGCCGTCATCCGATGAGAAAGAGTCAATATAATCGCCCGGAAGTTTCCGCCAGCTTCCTCCGGCAAAAAAGGAATCGCCATCGCAGATATTGACCGTATCACGGATCAGGTAACTTTCATTGACGGAGAGGTTGGTAATATGAACGCTGTCGCAGCCTGCAAACCCGGCAAGCGTATCGGAGTAAATGCCCGCAACTTTTTGAAAAGCGCCTGCGGCAAAAAAGCTGTCGCCATCGCAAATCACTTCGTACGATTGCGTGTAAATGGTTGGTATAACCGAAACATCTGTAATGATAATGCTGTCACATCCTCTTGTTGTAGAAAGATTATCGTAATACGTTCCGGCAAGCTTCTGCCAGCTTCCCCCGGCAAATACAGAATCCCCTTCGCAAATGGTTTCGCCTGCAAAAATCCGGAAGGTATCCGCCACGCTCAAATCGGTTATGACAATGCTGTCGCAGCCGTTCGATGCAGTCACGGTATCACGGTAAACACCCGGTTGAGTTCGGAACCCTCCTCCCGCAAAGACACTATCCCCTGCGCAGACAATGACGGAGACAGCTTGAGAAAGAACCGGCAGCACCGAAAGGTTGGTTGTTATCAAACTGTCGCAGCCGTGAAAGGAACTCAAAACAACAGGATATGTCCCGGCACTGTTTACAATCGAACCATCCGGCAAGGTGTAGGTTTCTCCATCGCAAACGCTGGCATTGACAAGACTGCTATAATCCGGATAAACAGTAACGGTGACGGTATCGGTTGAAGAACACATCGGAGCAAATGAAATATCATCAAGGCCGAAATCGTTGCCCAAAAATGCGGTGTTCTGATTGACAATGCAGATATCGGCAGTGGTATTCCCTCCGGAATTCCATGTCGTATAAAACTGCTGCCAGGCGCAAACGTTCGGACCTGCCGCCAAAATCTGACCTATCAGCACGCCATTGATGGAAAATTGAAGCTGCGCGGGATTGCTGTTATGCAGGGTGGCAATCCATGTTGAAAACGCATATTCGGTACCAGGGCTTACATTCACGGTTTGACACCAAACCTGCGCTACAGCAGCAGTATTGCCGTTAACCATCATATAATCACCCGTGCCCGATGTATGGTCGGAGCATCCGGCCATGTTGCCGTTCCATGCTTGAGAGTTAGATCCCACTGCATATTGTCCCTCGGCTGTATTCAAGCCGGGCGCATAAGCATAAGCCGATGTGAAGCCTGTGCTTCCAGCGTTGAAATCACCGTTGACGATCAGGTTTCCGCCCCACGCGCCATAGCCGGTAACAGTGTAAGTAGTGGTGGCCGATGGAGAAGCATTTGGATTGGCGAGAGCCGGGTCATCCAACCCGTTAGCAGGACTCCATGAATAGGTCAAAGCTCCCGTTGCGCTGAGCTGCGCGGAATTTCCAGGACATATTCCCGCACCGATGCCGGCATCAACGGCAACAAACGCAATACTCAAATTGGTAACTATGACGCTGTCGCAGCCGTGTGACGAATTTAAAGTATCATAATAAGTTCCGGAAGCAAACTGCCAACCGTTTCCGGCAAAGAATGAATCGCCATCGCAGATTGAAACCGCCAGATAGGTTGTGCTTGTGTCGAAAACGGCAAGGATGGTTGTGAGAATGCTGTCGCAGCCATTTACCGAGATCAATGTGTCTGCGTAGCTTCCGCTTGTGTATTGATAAGCGCCTCCGGCAAGAAACGAATCTCCTTCACAGATGCTTATCGCTCTTGTTTCATCACTGTTGTTTCGAATACTCAAATTGGTGATGATCACGCTGTCGCAACTATTGGCATTTGAGAAGGTGTCGTAATAAACCCCTGCCGCGCTTTGAAATGAGCCTCCCGCAAAATACGTGTCGCCATCGCAAATGGAAACATTCACGGTGCTGACGCTTGTATCCAGCACAGTGAGGTTGGTAGTAAGGATGCTGTCGCAGCCATTGGCTGACACCAGCACATCAATGTAACTTCCGCTTGCGTGCTGCCAGGCTCCTCCGGCAAGGAACGAATCACCTTCGCAGATGCTTGCCGCCCTTGTTGCACCGCTGTTGTTTCGAATGCTCAAATCGGTGATGACAACGCTGTCGCAATTGTTGGCATTTGAAAGGGTGTCATAATAAATTCCAGCAGTGCCTTGAAAGGCGCCTCCCGCAAAATACGTGTCGCCATCGCAAATGGAAACATTCACGGTGCTGACG
>CAZCXH010000048.1:0-8621 GCA_964502525.1 uncultured Chitinophagaceae bacterium | reverse complement strand
CTTGTATCCAGCACAGTGAGGTTGGTAGTGAGGATGCTGTCGCAGCCATTGGCTGCCATCAACGTGTCCAAATAGCTTCCGCCAATTTTCTGATAGGCTCCGCCAACAAAAATCGAATCGCCTTCACAGATGCTGATGCCGGTTGCTCCAGCGGCATGCCGCAACACGGTGAGGCTTGTAATCACAATGCTGTCGCAGGCATTTGCCGCAACGAGCGTGTCATGAAAAACCCCGGATGAATCCTGCCACGTTCCTCCGGCAAGAAAAGAATCACCTTCGCAGATTGATGCATCGCGGTGGAATAGCACATCATTTAAAACCGTCAATTCGGTATTCACGACCATATCACATCCCAATCCCGAAGGAACAGTATCAAGATACACACCCGGAGAATCCTGAAATCCGCCTCCGGCAAAAAAGGAATCGCCTTCGCAAATCACTGCAAGCTGAAACATGTGCAGGTAAGGCAGTATGCTGAGATCAGTAATTACAACACTGTCACAGCCATTGGCTGCAATCAACGTATCGTAATAAATTCCGGCAGTATTCTGGTTTGCGCCACCCGCAAAAATCGAACTGTCGGGGCATATAGCCGCAGTAATGTTCGTAGCGACTGGTTCTAAAACTTCAACCGTCTGAGTGATTGAGTCGGTGCAACCGTTAACGGTTACCCTTAGAAACACATCATAGCTTCCTGCGGCAGCATACGAATGACCTAAAACATCTTCAGCATTATCAGTTGCCGCATCGCCAAGATCCCAGAAAAAAGTTGGAACGCCTGTGTAAACGCTGGCATTGATAAAGTCAAAGCTGTTGCCGGGAAGGCATTGAGGGGTAATGGTTGCGAAAGAAGCGATCACTTCAGGGGCGACATTAAGCTGGAAAGCAGCGGTGGCAGTTTGCCCCGCGCATCCGTCAGAAACCGTGACTGTATAGGAAGTGGTAGTGTCAGGGCTGACAGTAATTTGCTGAGTTGAATCTCCGGTTGACCACGAGTAGGAGTAAGGAATGCTGCTGCTGCCATTACCGGAGGCATTAAGCGTTGCCTGCTGCCCCTGGCAGATGAGAGCCGGGCCGGCAGCATTTGCGCCCAGCACCGCATTGTCAAAAATGAAGATGGTGTCCCTTTTGAACACATTGCAATTGCAGACGTCCTGGTATGAAAGAATCACACTTTCCGGCAACTCAGCAGCCCCATCCAGGGCAGTGATGATATTTACACCCGCTGAAAATTCATTTGCCGGAATGACAACCGTATGTGACGCGACACTGTAATCAACGCCTTCAGCAGCTGTTCCCGAAAGAATGAAAGAAATGGATACCGGATAGTCAACATCAGAACTGTCTTCACGAAAAAAAGTAAAGCTTCCGTCATTGCAGCCTTCGTGGGCATTTTTTGTGCCATCTGAAGTTGCCGCGTGAATTCCAACGCTTGCGCCTGCGGTGAAGCTTTCGGCTTCCAGCAAAACCCCTGAATCCCATAATCCATCCCCCACGTCAGCGATAACCATTTTGATATGATAAGTGTCGCAGGGAACCACCATCATTGTTGCTGTAATCGGAACGGTGTATCCGTCAAACTGCGTAACAAGGCCACCGGCATTATCAACATAAAATGCAGTATTGGCAAGATCGGCAGGCGGTGTTGTGACCAATGCGCAGTCGTAAGGCACGCCCGGAAAGTCACCGGGGCTGCCATTATTAACCGTATTGATAGCCACCGGGATGCTTGTGCCCGGCAGTACCGCTATGTTGGTATTGGGAGCATAACCTGGGCCGGTGACGAGAAATGCGAAAACATCATTATACTGCGAACAAACAAACTCATTGTATTCTTCCGATGCAAAAATGTAGCGGAAAGTAACAGTATCGTTGAATGAAATGAAGTCAAATTCGAGGGAAGCCGCGTTCGAATCTGCCGTAACTCCTGTAACAGCGCCTAAGATGGGGTCTCCGGGTGAAAAAGTTTCATATCCGGCTGATCCGGTATTGTTGGGACCGGGACCTATATCCGTGTTTCCAGTGGTAAGTATCAAGCCTGTTTCCATTCCCATTGAGGAGCCATTGGAGAAGTAGCCCACCGCAGCAGGCACCCCTGTATAATTGATGTTAAACGCCTCCACGCAGGAACCGAGAAAAACGTCATTAACCAATTGCGGGGGAGTGTAAGTATTGTGGTTGGTATAAAGCGGGGTTACGGCTGTGCAACTGCCGATTCCATAGACAGCGGACATGTCGGCAAAAACACCACCGCCACCGATAGAATCTCCAGCATAATAAACAATGAAGTACCCATCCCCATAAAAACAGCACATCCCGTCACCGAAGCCGTCATTCATGACAAAATAGTAACAACTTCCGGTGTCAACGCAGACATTCTCGAAATAAGTCGTGTTACCGGCATAGGCTGGACCAACAGGACCTGAAGCCACCATCCCACCGTTCACCTGGTACAACTCCCACGAGGTTTCATTGCCAAAATCATCAGTAGTGATTTCAATAGTCACGAGTTCCTGCCCTGGGGCGCACTGAGGCAGTGCCTGTGAAAAGGCAAAACTTAAAGCGACAGCCAATATCAGCTTGCCCAAATCATTGATTTTTAAATAAATGCGCACAACGTAATGTAAATCACTTTTCCGTAAATTTCGAAAAAATCATCCAAGCCTTACCGCAATTCGCGCCAATAGATTCATACTGGCGCTTAACTGTTTAAATATAGATAATTATTTAGCTTTTACAATCCCGGGTCCGTTGCACTTTCCACAATGTCAGTTTATCCACAAGGCTGCGCTGAATAAAGTTCCTGAATGATAGTCAAGGAAAAAGTAATTTTCCCCCTTCAATTTTAATCTAACTAAAAATTAATCAAAAAAATGAATGCCCTACAATCTTTACTGTTTCTCATTGTCATCTTTTTGACATCTTATCCTTTAGCTGAAATCAAAGGACAGTCATGCAATGTAATCAAAGATTCGGTCACTGTCGGCTCAGGAGCCGGGCGATTCACTACATACACCATTGATCAGATGGGAAGGGTGGCGCAAGCTTATAATACCGAATCGTGGGATACAGCGGGTCCAAGCAGCGCTGTTGTCGTGTTGTTTGATGGTGGCTCGCAATTACCCGTTGAATACAGGTTTATCAATACCGTTGGCGGTCAAACCCTCAACAGAGTCATCAGGTACACAAGAGATGGCAACGATAAGGTTACTGTTGTTTTTGACAGCACCGGTCAATCAACCACCACCCACTCGGTCAGCTATGACGGGAATGGGAATATAAGCGCAGTTACTCTGACCAATTCCACGGGCAGCCCCGATTTTCCAGCCAGCTTTACCAACTTCGCATGGCAGAACGGAAACATCACTTCGGTAAACCTTGTGATAGGAAGCGATACAATAGAACTTTCGGTAGTGACTGACGACAAGAACAATGTCAAGAAGAAACTGATTCCAAGTGACGGGGTTGCCGACATATTCCAGACGGAAACTGCTAATAACATTACTGAGGTAACATTTGACAACGATGAGGTTATAGGCGGTGACAGCATTCCTGCAGGGTCTTACGCCATCAGGCAGCAATACACCTATAATTCAAATAACGATGTGGATGAGATGACCGAATTGCAGTCCGCATTTGAAAATAACAGCAGAACCACAAAATTCTTTTATAGCTGCCCCACGGGAATTGCATCAGCAAGCGCAGAGGAAGTCAATATTTACCCTAATCCTGCTTATGATTTTATAAATATCGCAGGAAAATCTTTTCATGGTGTCATTAAAATACTCGACATAGGCGGCAAAGAAGTTAGCAGCATGGAGGTTAACGGGCAAGTTTCGGCTATTAACATCAGTGATCTTCAAACCGGAATGTACTTTATCGAGATTGCTGACGGAGAAAAAATATACCGGGGAAAGGTTTTTAAAAAACCGGCAGGGCAGTAACAATGAGCAAAAAAAGGGACTTTTCAAAAGTCTGTGAAATCCCGCCCATAGGTCAAATCCTCCTTCGATGCAAACCCTCCGGCAACCCCGGAGGGTTTTATTTTGGCTGGGTGCATGTCATCGGCCGGGTGTTCAGGGCATCCTGTTCTATCCGGCTCAGTCTTTTTTCAATTACGCCCAGCATTTCGGCAACCGCTTCGCGCCCTTCCTGCTCGGTCATCCCGTAATGGCGCGCCATCCATGGATAATCAAATTCTGTGAACTTAGCCTTCAGCCTTTCACGCCAGATGTTCATGCCCCATGCGAAAATCTTTGCCGCCTCGCCTTCCACGCTCGCCTCACCGCTAAGCATGGGCAGCGATAGCAGCACCAGGACGCACAGGCAGGCATGGCGGTAATCATCTTCCATTTCTTCCCGCGGGTAATTCACTCCCTTCTCCATCAACTGCCGGTAATAGGTTTCCACGCTTTGCTTTTCAACCGCCCTGCGATGGTCGGTGGTGAGACTGAGAATAAGAAAATATGCAAGATCATAAACCGCGCGCCCTCTTCTCACGGCTTGCCAGTCAATGAACACAAAGCGCCCCTTGCCAGCAGATGGAAACATCATGTTGCCCACGCGGGAATCTCCATGCAGAATGGTTTGAAATTCATTCATGCGCCTCCAGCTTTGAACCAAAATCGTGCGGGCGGTTTTGCTCCATGAAGAGGCGATCAGCGAATCGAAAAGATATACTGCGCTGTCCGGGATGGGCAAAATCTTTTCCATGCGTTTGGAAGAGTCTTTCCAATAATGGGCATGCAACGTGGACATGCCTTGGATGGCAAGCGCCAGGTGCTCATCGGGGAATCTATCATAAGCGCAATCCAGGTAATGGACGCAATCATCCATGAACTCCGTTATCAGGCATAGATTGCCGGTGATGACGGACATTTTTGAGCAATAAGCGGTTGGAGATTGAGCGCTCTTATCGGCATTTGCAAAATATTGATTGAAGAATGATTCTTTGATGTGATTGAGCTGGAGGTTAAAAATGGTTCTGTTCCACACGGAGCCTTGCGTGGGGGCGAATTTGGCAAAGCATTTCAGCCGCTTGCGTTCACCGTTGCGGGTATAGTCTATTTCAACGATGCCTGCGTTTGAGCGGAAGATGATCTCCTGCGGCATGGGCGTCACTTTGTATTCATTCACCTGCGCATCCTGCGGCAATGCTCCTCCCTTTTTCAATTCATCCACGCACCATTGCCGCTGCTTTGCCAGAGCCGCCACGTCACGCGGGAAGGAAAGCGGAAACCCGATTTTCCTGTCAAGCCAAACTATCAGGCAGGTGAACAATACCAAGGGGAAATAGAAAATGTAAATGCCGGTTAAAGCGAGCGTTCTCAAAAGACGGTTATTCACAATTTCACTTTTGAAGAGGAAAGCGTATTTGGGCAGGCGAAATTATTAAAAGATTCTTTCGCTGCGGATCATTGCATGGGAACCTGCTAAACAGAATGAATCATGGCAATGCAATCCAACACAGGACGATGCGCCTTGCAAAAAGCGGGAAGCGCTTTCCACCCCTTGTGGTTTCTTTAAGTGTCTATAAAAAACCCCTGCCATATCAGCCACTTCCCCACCCAGCCGTTATTAACTTAATGGTCATTTAAGCAACTCAATAGCAACCTTTGCATCCATGATGCATGGGACAAGACTCAACCTCACTGATGCCCTCGCGCTGGCACTTATCTGCGCAGCTTCCATCATCGGCATCAACCAATATACCTACGGGCTGTATAATCATTTCATCACCATCCCCTTCATTAAAAGCATCATTGACCCTTCGCTTTACCCGCACGATTTTCTTATTGCCGAAAAAAAATATTTCTACACTTATTTCAACAGCGGCTGCGCGCTGCTGGTGAAAACACTCGGTATTCCGCTGCCGGTTTTATTCTTTGCGCTCTATTGCCTGAGCCTGTATGCCACGCTGGTTGCTTTCTTCAAAATCGCCCTCACGCTCTATCCGAAAAAGGAAGTGGCTTACTTCTCCGTCATCTTCCTCATTTTCTCATTCACCACGCTGGCGGGCATGCGCACCGTTGAAAGCCTTTTCCTCGAACGCACCTTCGTGATGCCCCTGCTGTTGTTTGCATTTTATTGTTTCCTCCGGAAAAAAGTGGTATGGGCTTATGCGCTCTCCGGCATTGCTTTTCTCTTTCATCCGTTGTCGGCAGTGTATGCATTGGCTTGCCTGTTCACATGCTCCGTTTTTTCCATCAAAGAAATAGGATGGAAAAATCTGATCGTGAGCCTGATGGTTTTAGGAGTTTTGGTCAGTCCTGTTTTTTACCTGAAAGCGCTGAACCCCGCCCCTTCGTTGGGCTTGATCCGGGTTGATCCCGAATGGCTCGAATTGCTGCGCCTGCGTTCCGCCCATCACCTGTTTCCAACATGCTGGAGTCCGTTGCTCCTTACGCAGTCAGCACTTTTCATAGTGGGATTCGGCCTATGCCGGCTTTACCAGCCAACTGCCTGGCATCATAAAACCGTGATACTCACCAGCGCAGCCATTTTTTCAATGTGCGTGGCGGGAACGCTGTTCACAGAATTGTTGCCGGTTGCAATCGTCATCCAGTTTCAACTGTTCAGAAGCTTTGTCCTGCTGATTTTCTTTGCCATCATTTACTATTCCAACTTCTTTTTTGAAGAATCAAAAACCAAAGGGAATGTGCTTCAAAAACTTTTCATTTTCATTTGCTTTGTCGCAGCCTTCCATAGCGGGAATTTTCCCAAGTATGCCAGCTTTTTGCTCATTGCGCTTGCCGTGTTTCCGGGGTTTGCTCTCGTAACCCGGTTTGCCGGGAACTTCAGGAGTTTTTACATGCACGCGCTACTCCTTTTGCTGCTGGGACTTGGAGCAGCCGGAGGATTGTTGCGTGGAGGATTCACCATCGGGAACAAGCAGGATGATACCTGGCTTGCCGCTCAGGAATGGGCTAAAGCCAATACTCCCAGGGACGCATTGTTTATTGTGCCGCCCCATATGGAGGGCTTTCGCGTTGAATCCGAACGCACCATTTATGGTGATTGGAAGGATGGAACCCAGATGTTTTTCAATCCTGAATTCGGGAAAGAATGGATCAGGAGGATGAAAAAGCTGGGATATTCAGGTGATGATACCAAACTCAACGAGAATTATATGGCACTCACTTCCGCTGATTTTGAACGAATAGCGGCTGAATCGGGAAGAAAGCACAGCGCTGTTTACATCATCCAGGCTCTCCGGACAGAATTGCCCTACCCTATTGTTTTTCCATCACAGGAAATCAAGAACAACTTCACGGTTTACAGGATGAAGTAGTTTCAACCGGATTTTTCAAATTGGGATATGGACTCAAAAGTGGATATTTCTCTCACCAGGTTCATAAAATTTTCTACTTTCCTAAACTATTCCGCCACCTGTTCTGTTTAAGTTTACAATTAGCCCCTTTCTTTAAACCTTAAAATCAAAATTATGAACAGCAAGAAAGTTTTAGCAATCACTACCCTATCCGTAATGTCCGCGTTTACGCTTAATGCGCAATTCCTCGGGCAGAATTACGGAACGTCATTCTACATCACAGGCGGATACGCCAACATTGACCAGGATAACCTGCAGGTATTTGTGCCGCCCAGCCCGGACAATGATATCAAGAACCACTATGTTCCGATGGGCGCAGGCTTTCATTATCAAATGAAGGGCTTTATGATAGGCGGTGAACTGACCATGCTGAAAAGCGGCACGATGGTAAAAGACCTTTTCGGCAAAAATGACGAAGGCATCACCACCCGTTCAAAGATCATGAATGCGACTGTGAATTTTGGCTATGCCGTTGTTGACATGCCCAATCTCAAAGTTTATCCGATGATCGGCATTGGTCATGCAAGAACTGATTTCAACGTCACCAGCGAGGGCGACATACCCCTCAGCCAGCTTAACGGTGGCGAAGTTGCCGGGAATGAATACAACCTTGATGCAAGAAATTTCCTGCTCGACTTTTCCGTTCGCATGGATTACATCTGGGGGAAAGCTGATGACAAAGGCATCACCAAAGGCTTTCTCGATGGCATCCGCGTGGGTTACAAATATGCCATCCCCAACGACAACTGGCGGCACAGCGGTGGCGAGGTGGCCGGTGCGCCTGACTTCGGTCCCAGCGGTCCGTATGTGCTGATGGCCTTCGGCTTTGGCAAGTCGTCAAAGGAAAAGATGGGATTCTGCGGACATCAGAAGAAACAGGATGCGGATTCGGTGAAATAGCGAATCAGTTTGCCATAATTTACTATTTTTTCGTATTCAAAGCCCCAAGCCCGGCCTTGCATCCGGCAGATGATGGAGGTTTTTGACTTCGGCAATACGAAACTTCCCGGTATAACTGAGGTGTCAGAACACCGTTTGTAGCAATCTCTATTTTTGAAGCAAAACCCAAACCTTAACAACGAAAAACGTGATAGTCGTATCCGCTATTGATGACGGTAAGGTGGCACAAAGAAACTTTTGGAAAGGTATTTCTTCAGGGCAGTTCTAAAAATTGCTCTTTTTATCGCCTCACCCCTTTCCTCTCCAGAAGGCTTGCCTATGCACGCATCTTTTTAGGAATATCAGAGGGCAAGGGTTTTATCCAGCCTTCGTCTCAGCCTCACCCCTCCGA
>CAZCXH010000047.1:0-31321 GCA_964502525.1 uncultured Chitinophagaceae bacterium | reverse complement strand
GTCTTCATGTTGGATTTTGCCCGCTTCAGTTGGGCGGAGGCGTTTTGATATTGCAGTTGGAACGCCTGCTGGCTGAGTTCAAGGTTAAGCTGCGCGTTGCGGATATTGATGATTTGCTGCTTGCGCTGGGCACTTTTCTGGGTTCCGTCAAAAATCGGCACGTTGAGCCTCAACCCGAATGATGAAAAATCATACCACGTGCGGAAGGCTGAGGCGAATTCATTATTGTAAGCCTGCGCTGAATAGCGGGCAAAAAAGGAGAGGGTTGGGAAGTAGCCCGCGCCAATCCGCTTCTTTTGCACATCGAGCAGCTTGATGTTATTCCGCTGCAGCAGTATCTCCGTCCTGTTGTCCGCGTCAAAGGTTTCATCCGGTGTTTTGTCGAGCAGGGCGATGTTCACGGAATCAGTCAACGCCAGCGAATCGCCCAGTTCCATGCCCATTGCGTTTTTCAGTCGGTTGAGCGCCACTTCATAGTTGCTTTCCGCCACATTTAATTGCGATTGAATATTATTAAGCGCAACGGAAATACGGCTGGCATCGAGCTTTTTGGCAACGCCCTGCTCCACCTGCAGCCGGGTGATTTCAAGCTGCCTGGTGAATTTTGTCTCATTCTCCGACAGCAGTTCAATCTGCTCCCTGAGGATGCGGGCCTGTATGTAAGCCTGCGATATATTATAAATCAGCGTTTCCTGGTTTTGCTGGAAATTAAGGTTGGCAACTGACATATTGGGCTTCAGCCCCCTGAATGAAACGAGCAGCAGCCTGTTGTAAAGCATTTGCTCCGCTTCGATGGTGCCGATGGTGGTGAATTTTTTTCCAAACTGCACCTCAAGGTCCTGCGGATTGTTGAATTCACCGAAGCTGCCTGCGGGGATAATTTGAGTTTGCAAATCGAGGTAATCGTCAAACCGCAGGTCACCGCTGATTTGCGGCAGGTAGAGCGCCACGTTCTCGCGCGTCATCTGCTTCGCCTTCTCGATGTGGCCAGCTTGAATCTCATTGGTCTTGTGGTTTTCCAGACCGTAATTAATACATTCCTTTAATCCCCAGGTTGTTTGCGCAAACGAAGTGGCAGCAAGACTAATAACACATAACAACATTGAGAAAGCCTTCTTCAACCTTTTTAAGATTTCTATACTAAGGAGATCACGTTTTCCTGAAAATGAGCAGAAGATTTTGCCTAATGACAAATGGAGTGCAAAAATAGACAAAACGAAACGGGCGTCCACCTCAATAGCTCCACCTCAGCCTGAAATACACTAGTTCCGAAACATCCTCATATTTCCCCGAATATTTCGACAGGAAAATCTGGCTTACCACGTCAATATCCCAATTTTCCCTGATGTTGTAGCTCAGCACGGGGTTAAGAAACAGCGCATGGTCTTCGCCAGGGCTGTAGAGCGTGGCGAGCGAGCCGGTGAAGATGGGCGTGAAGGGATAAACCAATTGGATGAGGAAGCTGTATTTGTATGGCGACAAAGTTTTGGCGGAAAGGTTGAGGTTGGTGAGCAGCCTGAAATCAGCATGCATGTTGCCGTTGCTCGTATAGAGGAATGAACCGTTGATGTAAAGTTCTTTTTTGAACGAATAGTCGCCCGAAATGGTGCCGGCAAAAACGCCTGTGGTGTCAGGAGCATTCGCATACGGATGGAAGTAAGTGAACTCCCCCTTGAATCCCGCATTGCCGATGTTGCCCGCCCAGCCGCCACCGGCCACCAGGTCTTCATTCGCCACGCCCGCCAGCGCCTGGAAATCATATTTCGCTTTGTTCCATTTATACAGCACCGCGCTCACTACGTCTTCTTTTTTATATGCTATTTTACTTGCAACCACTACCGATGATTTTGCATTGGGATAAAACGCCAGCCTCACCGCATCGCTGCCGGGGCGCTCCTCGTAGTCGAAATCATAAAAAGAATATGCGTTAAAAACGTCATTCGGGTTCCATATCAGGGTTACGCCCCAGTTGACGCGCTGGCGCCCTGCCGTCAGCTCAAACCACTTTTTCGAATAGCGAAGGAATGCGCGGTCGAACACCACCTGCCAGGCGAGTGCCCTCTTGTCAACGATGATCAGCGACATGTCGTAGATGTCGTTGCTGGCGCTGTCAACCAGCTCCGCGAAGTCAAGCCCCAGCGTGTTGGCAAGTTTCACCGTTTCGCCCCAGAAGATGCGGTTGCGCGCCTCCACTACCACTCGCAGCGGCTCCGCGAGGTCCCAGCGGAAATTCAGGCGGTGGTGCAAAAGATTATCGGTGAGGATGTCATCTGCATTGCCGGGGAAGTTGGTGGTTTGCAGGTATTTCACATAGCCCGAAAAGCGGAACGGGCGCTGGTCGCGCGGCCTGATGCTGAAGGGGTTAGCTGAAACGCCCTGCCCGCAGGCGATAAGAAGGATTAAGAATAATACCTCTTTGATCTTAAACCTGCTCATGCGGCAAAAAGGCAAAGGGCAATTGGCAAAGGGCAATATGCAAAGGCGGGCGTTTTTTCAGGATGATAAAAATAGGAAAGTTTAGAAGGGTTTGGCGCGTACGGTTCTCGTCACCTCATCGCATTGTCTGGTAGCGCTCACGGCAGGAGGTGAGGGCATCTATGGGCTTTTGGAGGTTCATTGCGAGGTTATCAGGAAGAGCGTTTGTTGCGATTACGGTATATCCGTAAAAGGATGGAAACCACAACTACCATCATGCCTATGAAGAATAATATCTTTCCGGTTGCTTCCATTTTAATGCCGTGGCATGAAAGACGATAAAGATAAGAAAGTTTGGATGGCTTTGGCGCTTACGGTTCCCGCCTCCTCATCGCATTGTTCCGTAGCGCCCTTGCACGACTTCAGCAGTATTTATCAGCTTCCGGCTCACGCTTCATCCATTATGTCATCCCTTCCTTTAAGGGTTTTAAGTTTTAAATTTAATTAATTTAAATAGTACCTCAAAAAATTCCCTGCTCAAAACACCAGCTTTCGCTCGTCTCTGGCGGGTGAAGTTATTCCGTGAACTCGCTGGGACG
Organism: uncultured Chitinophagaceae bacterium; assembly: GCA_964502525.1. Classification (GTDB taxonomy): domain Bacteria; phylum Bacteroidota; class Bacteroidia; order Chitinophagales; family CAIOSU01; genus DATLYB01. The sequence continues at coordinate 28,307 of CAZCXH010000047.1, read as the reverse complement.
CGAGCGCAGGCGAGGAAAGTAAAGTTTCAAAAAGCAAAGCACGCGAAGATCTGAAAGACATGGAAGAACCGGGTGCCGTCAAAATAACCGGATGCTTAGGAGTGCAAGGCGCAAGCGGACGCTTGCACCAGGCGTGGGGGTTTACGGTTAGGTTTGAAGAATTGGTAAAAGGCAAACTGTAAACGTGTGAACCGTAAACCAGCAACTGCAAAAAAGGCTTCCCTTTTAAGAGAAGCCTTCGTTGTTTTCCAGCGCAGAAAGGGTTTTACATTTCGTTCAATGCCTTGTCAACATTGTCCTTGTGTACGACCCGCTCTTTGAAAGTGTAGGCTCCGGTTTTGGGGCTTTTTACGGCTTTAATCACCTTTACCATATCCTTTCCGCCTTGACCACCTCTGTGCACTCTTGCGTTTTTACTTACTTTAGCCATTGATGATTATTTTATTTCCTTATGAACGGTCATTTTCCTTAAAATAGGGTTGTATTTCTTCAACTCTATCCTGTCGGGGGTATTCTTCTTGTTTTTCTTGGTGATGTAGCGGGACGTGCCGGGCAGCCCGCTCGTTTTCATTTCCGTACATTCCAAAATCACCTGTATCCTGTTGCCTTTCCTTGCCATTATCTTATCAGTTTAATTGAATTTCGCCCTTTTGTTCCAACTCTTTCAGGCAGTTATACAATCCTTTCTTGCTGATGGTTCTCATGGCGGCAGCGCTCACTTTCAAGGTCATCCACTTATTCAGTTCAGGAACAAAATACCGCTTCTCCCTTAAATTCGGGTAAAAACGCCTTTTCGTCTTCCTGTTTGATTTAGAAACATAAAAACCCTTCAGAGGCCTCTTTCCGGTTATTTCGCATACCCTTGCCATTACTGCATTTTGTTTATTATGATTGCAAAAATCGGATTTTTTTGCAAAGAAACAAAATGAAATTTTAACCCGGATTACCCGGATTATGCAATCCGGGAGGGACGGGTGACAGGGGACGAGGGGCGACCGGCACCCCATCCCTCGTCCCGCCCCTTGTCCCCGAATCAGAAAACTATCCACAAACCGTTAATCATTTTTACCTGGGCTTTAATTGGGATTTTAATCCAAACTTTTATTTTAGCCTCACTAAAATCCTCACCATGACACCAAAACAATTCTTCGAATTCGCCAAAAAACACAATGCCGAAATGGTTGACCTCAAGTTTGTTGACCTGCTCGGCTCGTGGCAGCATTGCTCTTATCCCATTGACTTGTGGGATGAAGACACCTTTAAGGAAGGGTTGGGCTTTGACGGCTCCTCCATCCGCGGATGGCAGGGCATCCACATGAGCGACATGCTTGCCATTCCCGATGCCGACAGCGTCAAGCTTGATCCGTTCTTCAAAGAGCCTACTGTGAGCGTGATCGCCAATATCGTTGATCCCATTACCGGAGAGAATTATTCCCGTGATCCGCGTTATGTTGCGAAGAAAGGAGTTGAATACTTAAAGAAATCAGGCGTAGCGGATACCGTTTACATAGGCCCGGAACCTGAATTTTTCATTTTTGACGAAGTTCGCTTCGAGCAAAACCAGCACACCGGTTTTTACAAGATTGATTCCGTAGAAGGCGCGTGGAACAGCAACCGCATTGAGGAGCCTAACCTCGGCTACAAGCCCAGTTATAAGGGAGGATATTTTCCAGTAAGCCCTACGGACACTTACCACGATTTGCGTGGCGACATGGTGAATGCGATGCGCAAAATCGGCATCAAGGTGGAAGCGCATCATCACGAAGTGGCGACAGCGGGGCAGAGCGAGATTGACATGAAGTTTGCAGACCTGCTCACGATGGCCGACCAGTTCATGTGGTATAAATACATCATTAAAAACGTGGCGAAGAACGCAGGCAAAACGGTTACGTTCATGCCCAAGCCGGTGTTTGAAGATAACGGCAGCGGCATGCACGTTCACTTTTCGTTGTGGAAAGGGGGCAAGCCATTGTTCGCGGGCGACAAATATGCGGGCATGAGCCAAATGGGTTTGTGGGCGATTGGAGGCATCCTGAAACATGCGGCTGCGCTGCTTGCGTTCGCGGCTCCCACGACCAATTCTTACAGGCGGCTGGTGCCGGGGTTTGAGGCTCCGGTGAACTTAGTTTATTCACAACGCAACCGCTCGGCATCAGTGCGGATTCCGATGTATTCAAAAAATCCGAAAGCGAAGCGCTTCGAGTTCCGTTGTCCGGATCCAAGCTGCAACGGCTATCTCACCTTCACTGCCATGCTGATGGCTGTGCTCGATGGAATCGAAAAGAAGATTGATCCGGGCAAGCCGCTCGACAGGGACATCTATGAAATGACGCCCGAAGAGCTTTCTCACTTCAAACATGTTCCCGGTTCGTTGAAAGACGCGCTTGCCGCATTGGAAAGCGACCACGATTTTCTGAAGAGGGGAGGCGTGTTCACCGAAGACCTGATTGAAACATGGATCAGCTACAAGAAGGAAAACGAGCTGGATGCCATGGCGCTGAGGCCGCATCCGTATGAGTTTTTCCTGTATTATGATAATTGACGCGGATATTGCCGTCTGAGGCAGCGGAAGCATTATTCCGCCAGCGACATCACTTTCTCGCGTTCGTATTCAGGATAGAATTGTTTTGCCCATTGCCGGTACTTTCCTACCGGACCGTCTCCCTTGGCAAGGGCGGGTGGGGCAATGTACGATTTGTTTTCCCAGATGTGGAAATCCTGCTTCACGTCATGAACATAGCCTTTGAATGAAGCCTTGCTCAATATAAAATTGACAAGCCTTTTGGGTAAAACTGAAAGCATCGGATTTACTTTCCATGCGCTTTTCACTTTCTTCATGCTCATCCCCAGCCATAGATGCACCCTGCCGTTTTCCACTGGCGTTGAAAGCACAAAATTCCTGAACTGCAGTCCGTACTGCGGAACCTCCACTTCAACGGTTGAGTAACCGAGTCCATGAACATGCACCTCGAACTCAGCTCTTAATTTTTCAGCGCGCCCGAGAAATCCTGCGGAGCGATGCATGGCATACTTAGTGTTCAGGTAAGGTCCTTCGGTAATTAATGGTTTGAGCACTTCTATGCCGGAATAGCCGTGCACCACGGTGAAATGTCCGAGGTCAACGCTGTTTTCGGATGTTTCCTGCGGATGGCTTCTCAGGTCAAGAACGGTGGCAAGGACAGGATTCCATCCGTTGAAATCAATTTCAGGAATTTCCCAATCCGGCTGCTTGCCGCCCGCATCATGATAAACCATTATAAATCCGTTAATGTCCCGAACGGGTTTTGTGGGTACCACCGCGGTGGGCGGGGGCTTGGCGCCATAGGGAGTTGAAACGCACTCACCGTTTCCGTCAAAGCAGAATCCGTGAAACGGACAGCGGATGGCTTCGCCAACAACGATGCCGCCATGACCAAAATGCCCTCCGAGGTGAGGGCAATAGGCATCCATGACGCTAACCTTGCCGGATGCGGTTCGGAACATGACGACCTCATCGCCCGCCAACTGCACAGTTCTCACTTCTCCCGGTTTTAGCCGCGATGAAAGCCCAATGCAGTACCAGCCGTCAGGGTAGGGCGGAAGCGCTATTTTTTTTGCCATGCAGGTTGTGAAATAAACTTCCCGTAAAGATAAGGAGCAATCCTTCAGGAAGTTTTGCCTACATAATTAAATGGCGTAATCGCTTTGAGTTCCTTTTTCACTTTGTCAGAAACTCTCAGCCTCTCAACAAACGCATGGATTGCTTTTCGGTCAATGCGGCTGTTGGTTCTCGTTAGCTCTTTCAAAAGCTCATAAGGATTTTCGTAACCTTCTCTCCGCAAAATGGTTTGCATTCCTTCAGCGACTACAATCCAGTGTTTTTCCAAGTCTTCATTAATTATCGGTTCATTTACCAGCACCTTGCTCAACCCTTTCATGAGCGAATCGAATGCAATCATCGCATGTGCAAATGGGACACCGAGATTTCTTAAAACAGTCGAGTCTGTCAAATCCCGCTGCAAGCGGGAAACCGGAAGCTTTGATGACATATGCCCGAAGTTTGCATTTGCAATTCCAAAATTTCCTTCGGCATTTTCAAAATCAATGGGGTTCACCTTGTGGGGCATCGCGGATGAACCAACTTCTCCTTTCACGATCTTTTGCCTGAAGTAATCCATTGAAATGTAACTCCACATGTCGCGGCATAAATCAATGAGAATGGTGTTGACGCGTTTCATGGCATCGAGTTGAGCGGCAAGGTTGTCGTAATGCTCGATTTGAGTGGTGAACCGGCTGCGCTGCAGTCCGAGTGTTTCGGTCACAAACTTGTCGGCAAACTTCTGCCAGTCAACATCAGGGTAAGCAGCATAGTGAGCATTGAAATTTCCGGTTGCCCCTCCAAACTTTGATGAATGAGGGATTTGCTGCAACTGTTTCTCTTGCGCTTGCAGCCGTTCGACAAACACCATCATCTCTTTTCCAAGCAGGGTGGGGGAGGCGGGCTGTCCGTGCGTGCGCGCCAGCATGGGAACGTTCATCCACTCTTTTGCATAAGCCTTTAGAGTATTGATTATTTTTTTTAATGCAGGATAATATTGGTCGTTGAGAGCCTCTTTGAATGAAAGCGGAATGGCGGTGTTGTTAACATCCTGCGAAGTGAGGCCGAAGTGAATGAACTCGCTGAATCTGCCCAAACCATTTTCATGGAAAATTTCCTTAAGAAAATATTCCACGGCTTTCACATCATGGTTGGTGGCTTTTTCAATTACTTTTATTTTCTTCGCATCTCCAACTGAAAAATTTTCTGCAACTTTTTTCAGCAATGAAAGCTTATTACTGGGAAAACCATTTATCGGGCTTAAACGTATTTGAGTCAGAGCGATGAAATATTCTGTTTCGACAAACACGCGGTATTTGAACAAAGCATATTCGGAAAAATATTGCGCGAGCGATTCGGTTTTGCGATGATAGCGGCCGTCAACGGGAGAAACAGCAAGCAGCGGTTCAGGCATTAATGATGAATTGTGTTTTCAAAAATAGAAATTAGATGTTAGTAATTAGACATTAGACATTGGTCATTGGTCATTGGTCATTGGTCATTGGACATTGGTCATCATCACTCAGCAGCAAGAGCTAAGAAGGATGCTGGCTGGTGTTATTAGAAAATCAAAATTCAAAGCTAAAGTCTAACATCTGAAATCTAACATCTAAAATCTAACGTCTAACATCTAACATCTAAAATAAGTTACTTTGCACACCTAAACCTAAACCTGATGCCTCAAAAATTACTCATCGTTGAGTCGCCTGCAAAAGCAAAGACGATTGAAAAGTTTCTCGGAAAAGACTTCAAGGTTGCTTCGAGCTACGGTCATATACGCGATTTGGTGAAGGAGGGAATGGGAATTGACGTTAAGAATGATTATGAACCCACTTACAAAATTCCCGAGGACAAGGAAGATACCGTAAAGCAACTGAAAAAGCTTGCAGAGAAAGCTGAGGAAGTGTGGCTCGCCACTGACGAAGACCGCGAGGGAGAAGCCATCAGTTGGCATCTGTGCGAAGTGCTTGGTTTGAATCCCAAAGAAGCCAAGCGCATTGTTTTTCATGAAATAACAAAATCGGCAATTGATGAGGCGGTGAAAAATCCACGGGGCATTGACCTCAATCTTGTGAATGCGCAGCAGGCGCGCAGGGTGCTTGACAGGCTGGTGGGATTCGAGTTGTCGCCTATTTTGTGGCGCAAGGTGTCCATGAGAAATCTTTCAGCCGGGCGTGTGCAGTCTGTAGCAGTGAGGCTGATAGTTGAGCGCGAGCGCGAGATCAACGCGTTCAGCGCGGAATCTACTTTCAGGATTAGCGCGCTTTTTAATGTCAGCGACAGCGGAAAAACTTCAAAGCTGAAGGCGGAGTCACCGAAAAAATTCGCGGATGAAAACGCAGCGAATAAATTTTTACGGGAAGCAACCGGAGCGCAGTTCGCAATAACGGATATTCAAACCAAGCCTTCCAAGAAAACTCCACCAGCGCCTTTCACCACTTCAACCATGCAGCAGGAGGCGAGCCGCAAGCTTGGCTTTTCCGTTCTGAAAACTATGACGCTGGCGCAGCGCCTTTACGAAGCCGGACACATCACCTATATGAGGACGGACTCGGTAAATCTTGCGAAAACCGCTATTGATGCTGCCGCTGCCGAAATAACAAAATCTTTCGGGAAGGAATACTCGGAGCCTCACCAATATCAGACAAAATCAAGAAGCGCCCAGGAAGCTCACGAAGCGATACGTCCCACGCTTTTCGACAGACGCGAAGTTGATGGCGAGTACGATGAGCAGCGGCTCTATGAGCTGATATGGAAGCGGGCGGTGGCTTCGCAGATGGCTGATGCTCGTTTGGAAAAAACCACAGTAAGGATTGACATTTCCACCAACCATGAAGAGCTTGTTGCCCAAGGTGAAGTCTTGCTGTTTGACGGGTTTCTTAAATTATATATGGAAGGTCAGGACGATGAAGGCGATGAGGAAACAAGCGGGATGTTGCCGCCTTTGAAAGTGAGTCAATTACTTGATTTGGAGGAGATGATAGCGCGTGAAAGATTTTCGAAGGCGCCACCGCGCTATAACGAAGCATCTCTCGTTAAAAAGCTGGAGGAGCTTGGAATAGGTCGTCCGTCAACTTATGCACCCACCATTACAACCATTCAGAAAAGAGGATATGTTGAAAAAAGGGATAAAGAAGGTAAAGAAAGACAGTTCAAAGTGCTGACGTTGAAAAGTGGGGAAATCACAACAAAAACCGAGACCGAAATTACGGGCGCGGAAAAATCGAAGCTCTTCCCCACCGATGTGGGGGGCGTAGTGAATGATTTTCTCGCAGCCAATTTTTCTGATGTAATGGATTACAATTTTACGGCACGCATCGAGGAAGAGTTTGACGAAATCGCCACCGGGCAGATGAAATGGGCTGACATGATTGACGATTTCTACAAGCCGTTTCATAAGGACGTTGAACAAACGATGAACACTGCCGAACGGGCTTCCGGTGAGCGCGTGTTGGGCACTGACCCTGAATCGGGCAGGGTGGTGCTGGTGAGAATCGGCAAATACGGACCAATGGCGCAAATCGGCAAGCCGGATGAGGAGGAGAAACCGAGGTATGCCAAACTAAGGGCTAATCAATCCATTGAAACCATCACGCTTGAAGAGGCGCTGCCATTGTTCAGGCTGCCGAGAAATCTGGGTGAATACGAAGGCAAGGAAGTGGTTGCATCCATCGGAAGGTTTGGACCATACGTCAGGCATGATGACAAGTTTGTTTCGATACCAAAAGATTTTGACGTGTATGAAATCGGGCTGGAGGAAGCGGCAACCATCATAGAAAACAAAAGAAAATTTGAAGCTGAAAAAAATATTAAGCACTTTCCTGAGAAAGATATTTCTGTGCTGAAAGGCAGGTTCGGTCCTTACATCAAATCGGGAGATAAAAATTACCGCATCCCGAAAGACAAGGACCCGCATGCGCTTACGTTGGAGGATTGTCTTGAGATCATTGAAAAGCAGCCGGAAACCAAAAAAAGAAGGGGTTTCAAAAAAACTGCTAAAAAATAATGGAACACAAAGAACTCAGCGCGCTCATCTCGCTGCTTGACGACCCCGACAAAGAGGTGTTCAAGCATGTATCAGGAAAGCTGATGTCATACGGCTCGCGCATCATCCCCACGCTGGAAAACGCCTGGCAAGGCTCGTTCGACCCGATGCTGCAGGAGCGCATAGAGACCATCATCCACCGCATCCAGTTTGACAATCTCACGCATGAATTCAGGCAGTGGACGAATCTGAATCCTGGCGACCTCTTTGAAGGAGCCTGCCTTGTTGCGCAATACCAATATCCCGATTTCGACAAGAAGAAGTTAAAGGATGACCTCGACCGTCTGAAACGAACCATCTGGCTCGAACTGAGCCATCATCTCACACCGCTTGAACAGGTTAATATTTTCAATCATGTTTTATACACCATCCTCGAATTTTCCCCGAAAGCATCGTCACGCAATTTTTTCATTCACAAGGCTGTCGAAAACAAATGCGGCAACGGGCTGATGATGGGCGTGCTTTACCTCATCATTGCCCACGACCTTGACATGCCCGTTTATGGCGTGAACCTCCCCAACAACCGTTTCATCCTCGCTTATACAAAAGGACATGTTGATTTCAGCGTGGCGGATGAAGATACCCGCAGCAAGATACTGTTTCACATTAACCCTTTGAATCGCGGTGCCATCTTCAGCCGCAACGAATTGCTTGCCGAACTGGAAAAACGCGGTGAAAAATTAGACCCGGCAGTTTTCGTTCCATGCCCCAACAAGGTGATTATCAGCCTGCTTTTGGAAAACCTCATCGAAGTTTACAAGGAAGATGCGCTCACTGACAAGATGGAAGAAGTGTCGCAACTGATCAGGATCATTTCCTGAGTTTCAAGCGCGCTGACGGGTTAAGGATAATCTCCGTAATATACGACCAGCAGCCCCACCCAAAATAACACAAGCACCTGGCAAACGAGAATCGAATTGAACCAGAATCCGAAGAAGCTGTAAACCGCAGCGCGGTTGGGGTTGGCGCTTTTATAAATCACGTTCACGCGCTCACCGGGCTTTACGCGGAGGTTTTGCGCAGCGGCAAAGCTGACCTGCTTTCCGTCACCTGCCGTAAATATGACGTGCGGCTCAAAAGAGTATCCCCGCGGTGATTTCTTTATATCAGTGACTACGCCTTCGGCATAGTTCGCGTTGATAAAGAAAGTACAGCGAGCGCCCACCAGCGCACCGGCAATCACGATATACCCCGCTATAAATCTCATGAGAAGCTTTCTGGCGTTGACTCGCAATCCGCGCTGGCTCCTTCCGGGAAGGCGGAACGACAAGTCATTTCCAATGACTTCGTTTTCAGAGATCTCAGATTTCATAATTGCATATATTGTATTATACTTTGAACGGGATAAATTGCGCCATTGAGCCGTTTACAGTTTACGGTTTGGGCAGTGGAGCAACCGTAAACCGTAAACATATAAACTGTAAACAGAAATAGAAAATGTACGATTTTATCCCGCGCACAGTATAATTGCATTACACTATTGTTTCCAACTAATGCGGGCTAAAGCCCGACCAAGGCTTGGGCATCGTTTTTTAATCCGTGCTTAAGCGCGGGGCTAAAGGATGACTGCCAGTATTGGACTTCAGCACTGAATCTTAACATTTTATACCGAAACAAGTCAGGTTTTCGAAAATTGAACCGTAGAATGTTCGGTATTAACCGAGAGTACGTCTCGTTCCTTTGGAAACTCGACTACTCCCGGTATAGTTGAACAACAAAGAATTGTACAACAGTTCGTTGCTTTTTTCGCATGTCAGGGCTAAGCCCTTGTTAACACTCAGTTCTGCTTTAAGTCTGCCTTCAGCATGTGTTTAGCGCTTGAAGCGTGCATATTGCAACTCCGCGATTTAGCGCGGGGACTTGATGTTGCAAGTTCGATTGGCGTTAGCCCTGACGTACAAAGTTTTACTCATTCAATCACGGTTGAAGCCATTGGAGGATGTTTGGATTATTCCGCAGCTCAAAAAAAAATGCCGGAAATTTTTACTGCTTATCGCGGAGATCCGAATAATGCACGCCCAATTGCCTGAGGCGCTTCAGGGCTTTCTCCCGTGTTGAATGGTGGCGGGTCATCCATTTGGCAATGAAAATTTCTGCATTCTCCCTTGAGTTGATAATGTATTTGGCGAGGTCTTTCTCAGTAAAACCGATATTTCCTCTTTTTGCCACCGTTAGGAAATTATGCTATGTGAAGAACTGCAAAACTTGCACATTAGTGCGGATAAACAAAGAAATAACTGTAATTTATTTTTAAATACGTGTAATTACGGAATAAAAGCAGGTTAGAATGCGTACGGGTAAACACCTAGTTCTTAGCCGTTGGATGCAACTTCTGCATGGCGATGATGCGTTTTGGACAAATGCGCCCTGCCATCCCAGTTGCACCTGACGCAGGTGAAATGCCTTATCAGATCATTGCTGATGAGTGAAACGAACCGGTCAAAGAAAGTAAGGGGTTTAGGTTGCAAAGAATCACTGTCGCAAATTGGGCATTTTAGTTTCTCGCTTGCCATTAAGCAATTGCTTTATGCGCGCAAGGTAGCATAATACTTTTAACCGTCCGAGCGATGCGGTAAGATTTTTTTCGAAGTCTCGTTGACTTACAAATCTAACCGGCAACTGTTTTGTTCATCAGGAAGGCTTTGATAAAATCATTCAGGTTGCCGTCAAGCACAGCCTGGGCGTTGCCCGTTTCATAACCCGTGCGGACGTCCTTCACCATCTTGTAAGGATGCAGCACGTAGGAGCGTATCTGCGAGCCCCACTCAATTTTCATTTTGTTGTTCTCGATTTTTTCGCGCTCCTCGGTGCGCTTGCGCAGTTCCATTTCATAAAGGCGTGACTTCAAAAGCGTGATTGCCTTTTCACGGTTCTGATGCTGCGACCGCGTTTCCTGGCATTCTACCACGATGCCTGTCGGCAGGTGGCGCACACGCACCGCAGTTTCTACCTTGTTCACGTTTTGTCCGCCTTTACCGCTGGAGCGGAAGGTGTCCCATTCGAGGTCGGCCGGGTTTACATCAATTTCAATCGTATCATCAACAACAGGATAAACAAACACCGAAGCGAAAGAGGTATGTCTTCTTTTGTTGGAATCGAAAGGAGAGATGCGCACGAGGCGGTGGACGCCATTTTCACCCTTCAGATAGCCATAGGCGAATTCGCCATCTATTTCAATGGTGGCTGATTTGATGCCCGCCACTTCGCCCTGCTGCAAATCAACCTGCGAAACTTTGTAGCCCTCTTTTTCGCCCCACATGATGTACATGCGCATGAGCATCTCCGCCCAGTCGCAGCTTTCAGTGCCGCCCGCACCGCTGTTGATCTCGATCACAGCGCTTAATTGATCCTCCTGATTGCTGAGCGTTGATTTGAACTCCAGCTCTTCGACCTTGTTGCGGGCGGCTTCATACTGTTTATCCACTTCGGCAGCCTGCGCCTCGCCTTCTTTAAAAAAATCATAAAGTACGCTTGCGTCATCAACGGACTGTTGCGCTTCGCGGCAGGCGTCAAGCCACATCTTGTTGCTCTTGATGACTTTTAAAATTTCCTGTGCGCGGTGGGGATTGTTCCAAAAGGTTGGCTCCGTAGTGAGCCGCTCCTTCTCACGGGTTTCAGCTTCTTTATTTTCTACCTCAAAGATACCTCTTAAGCGAGGCGACCCGATCTTTAAGATCTTTCAGTTGTTCCTGTGTCATTGGATTGTTGATTGATGGTTTATTATTGATGAATGGAAACAAAGTTAAAATCAATTATTCGATCATTCCTTTTTGTACTGTTCTTCTTGAAGAGATAAATATTGAGGTGAGTTCGTGAGCCTCCTTTAGAAGATTTTCAACAAGATCTTTCCTTATCAGATTTTCGTTAATGATAAATTCAATCCAGAATTCGGTTTCGTCAGATTCTTCATATTACGATACTGATTTTAGATGCGAAGGCTTTTTTTGATTGCGCGAGACAGGCTGCCCGATAGTTGGCGGCAACAGATGTTGAACATCGGATTATCTGCCCTGCAACGATTTTTCCTAAAATATTCAGCGGCAATTTGGCTGCCAGGTTAACACAGCGATGAGCAAATTTCATTGTTCTATCCTTTAGTTCTTCCTTATTCATCAATCATCAATAGTCAATCATCGTTCCTTCACTCCTGATATGGAAAAAACGCATCCCGGATATGCGCCACCTTCTTTTTCTTTCCATCGAAGATGATTGAAACGACATCAAACCGTATGTCGCCAAGCATGTCATGCACCTCGATGAATCGTTCGGCAGCGCGGACAATCTTGTCCTGTTTTTTTGCGTCAACAGCTTCTTCCGGATGGCCATGCGCGTCTGTTGACCGTGTTTTTACCTCAACGAATACAATCGTTTTCCCCGTCTTGCACACAATGTCAATTTCCGTTTTCTCATAGCGGAAGTTGGTTGCGAGTATCTCGTAGCCCTTCTTGCGGAGAAAGGTGTAAGCCAGCTTTTCCCCCTGTTTTCCAAGGTCAATATGATCCGTCATGAAGTACGAAAATTTACTGAGAGCGCAATTTCAGCAAAATTTCTCTTTATTTCACGTTGAAATGAGTGTTGGGTGCTGAGTGCTGAGTGCTGAGTGTTGAGTGTTGAGTGTTGAGGAGGCCATTTATACCAAGAGTAGTCGAATTTCCGAAGGAAAGAGACGTACTCTTGGTTAATACCGAACATTCTGCAGTTCAATTGTTCGAAAACCTGAGTTGTTTCGGTATAATACAATTGGAAATTGAAACAATCTAGGTAAATGGCAAAGTGCAAAAGGCAAATAAACAAATTGCCCTTTGCCTGTTGCCAATTGCCTTTTGCCTTTTGTGGTTAAATTCCAAACGGTATAAATAATCAATCTCAATTCAACAGTGTTTTCTAAAATCCTTCACACCTACTGGACGAAGCTGCTCGCCACAGGATTCGTTTTTCTCGCAGTCGTGTTGACCTCGCGGTATCTGGGAACTGAAGGCAAGGGGCTGACCAGCCTTATATCCACAAACCTGCTTTTCATCTGTCTGGCGAATGAATTCGTTGGCGGTGTGGCGCTGATATACTTGATTCCAAGAAGGAAGCCGGTGGCGTTACTTATTCCCGCTGTCGCTTTCACTTTGCTTGATTCGCTGCTGCTCGCGGCTTTTTTTCACGCCCTTGATATCATTCCCAAAGAATACTCGATTCACCTCTACTTCCTTGCGGTGCTGCAAACGCTTAACAATACCGTGTTGTATGTTTTGCTCGGAAAAGAGGATGTGAAGCAGCATAACTATCTGTTCCTTCTGAAAACGTTTGTGAACGTGGTTGTGCTTGCCCTGTTTTTCATCCTTTTTAAAAATGCAACTGTTGGAGCATTTATCAATGCCCTTTATGTTTCAAATGTTGTTCCGCTGGTTATTGGGTGCGCCTTGATTCTTCCTTACCTGAAAGGAAATATTGAATCAAATGACATGGCGGCTGTTGCGAAGGAAATGTTTTCGTACAGCGGCTTCGCCCAACTTGCCAATATTATACAGACGCTGAACTACCGCTTGAGCTTTTATCTGTTGAGCCTATTTATCGGGCAAGGTGCGGTTGGGATTTATTCCGTTGCATTGGCACTTTGTGACGTTATTTGGATGTTGAGCAAAAGCATTGGCACTGTGCAACTCACCCGCATTGCCAACACCGAAGATGCGGTTGACGCTCATGAACTCACCAGAAAGCTCCTGCGGTTTAGTGTATTGAGCACATTGGCGCTGCTGATTCCTGCCATGCTCATCCCGGAAAATGTCTATTCCTTCGTGTTCGGTGCTGATTTCGGTGACATCAGGATTGTCATCCTGACGATGAGCGCTGGCATTTTCATTTTCAGCATCAACATTATTCTTTCAAACCACTTTGGAGGCACGGGCAGATACAAAATAAACATGATGGCATCGCTTCTTGGACTTGCAGTGAATGTTGCTGCAAATATTTTACTTATACCCAGGTATGGATTGCCGGGAGCCGGAATTGCGGCTTCACTGACTTATGCGGTCATCACATTTTACACCTGGTGGCGCTTTTCAAAAGAGTCAACCATCAATTGGAAGGATCTGGTCGTAGGAAAACAGGATTTGAGAAAGATTGCCGAGGTGATGGGGTGGGGGAGGGAGATTTGATAACTTTCAAAACGGGTTGGCAAAAAACGCCTTAATTAATAAACCTCATCATGCGTGCCGATGTCAATCAGACAGAAGAACTGCGCTGGTTTGCTTATAAAATTTAAAAACGATGCGGCAGTCATAGTCAACACTCACCGCCCAAAGTCCGCTGAGTTTTCCTGTCAGCTTGTGCGTTTTTAGCTTGGAATCAAATGGATTTTCGGCAAAAATCCTGAGAGTGCTCCAAAATTTTTTCTTAAGCCGCGTGTCCCTGCCTATCCTTTTTCGATAAGAACGCTTGAATGAGGCATCCCAGACCAGTTTAATCATTCTCCAAATCTTTGTAAAGGTCTTTCAGGCTTCCTTTTTTAACATTTCCTTTCTTAAGATTTTTCTGCGCCTTTCGCGCATTCGCCAAAATGCCTTCACGCGCTGCCTCGGCATAGGCTTTCCGGATAATTTCCACTGCAAATTCCTTTTCTTCCAGGTGCAACGAATTAAAATCTTCAATCAATTTATTGACCTCGGCAATTTTCATCTTCATGACATTATCAGGCAAATCATTAGCGTTTTGATGTTTTGAAATAAGTTCTTTGAAATTATTGACAGTGTTGAGTTTGCAAGGAATTGCTTTGGAAACGACTTGATTTTTTGAGCCTTAGAAAAAATCGTAACTACCTGGGAAACAGTGTAATATGTTTCAAGGCAGTTATATTTTTTCACAAATCATGTCATTGATTTCGCACAAACAGTTTCAAACCCTTGTCAGCCGTCACCCTGGCGAACCCAGATATGGATAGCCATTGCCGTATATGTCTTGATTGCCATTGCTAAAAAGAAATTCATGCTTCGGCAATCACTCTACGAAATTCTACAGATTTTGAGTATTCCCATTTTTGAAAAAACGCCCGTCCATCAACTGTTTCAGCAAACTCCAGTACAAAATTTCAAAGAACTAAATCATAACCAATTGAAATTGATTGAGTAATATCAAAACACTAGTGCAGGCAAATATACTTTTAGACAATCGTCAAAGCAAAATTTTCGCCCCTCTGACAGCCCGATTAAAGTTTTGCCGTTATGAATAGGGCGTACACGGAAGTTTCAGCCGGAGGCTCGGTGATAGCGCACGCTCGCGGGGACGCGAGCGAGGGTGGAGGAGGAACCTGTTACCGTTACCAAAGCGTTTGGGGATTCTCGAATGTCTGGTTTTCGCTGATTGATTTGACAACTTCTCAAAAGCTGTCAAATCTTCCACTCATCTCCCGCTTCTTTAAGATTCTTTTAATAACCCCTTGAACTCTTGCAGACTCAGAATCTTCACAGGCGGGAATTCAAGATTGCGTACCGCCTCAAAATGACGGTCGTGCGTCACGATATAATCACAAGATCCGGCAATGGCGCAATCTGTAAATTTATTGTCATCAGCATCAGCGGTTATCAAATTCCAGCGGTAATATACTGTTACCGGAATTACGTTGGGCAGATTAGCCAGCGTTTCTTTGGTTGCTGCTGCAACGAAAGGATTCAACCGGCTGGCGATGATTTCTTCGTATTCCGCTATGATGTCTGTGGTTACCGCTAATTGGAATTCACCTTTCAGCAAGGATTTAAACAGCCAATGAGAATTTGATTTTCTGGAGATGGAAACCCACAGGAGGTTGGTGTCAATAACAACTCTCACCGCTTACCGGGGCTTGTAAGGAATTCTTTTATGCTCTTTTAAGAAGCGGGCTTCATCCTTTTTTTTCCAACCTTTTTGTTGCCAGACTGCATCTGCGCCATCCATGGCTTTTTTTGCGAAAAACTGTGCCAGCACATCCCTTACCTCCTTTAAATCCTTTTCGCTCAATTGAAGAGAAAAGATTTTCAGCAGTTCAACCTGGAGATTGGTTAGCGGTTGATTGGATACTTTCATATTTGATGTGTTGGCAGCTTAAAATTAATCTTTGCCTCGTGATTTGCGGATGCACGGGATTTTGACAACTCTCCAAAGTTGCCAAATCTTCCCTTCCCCGCCCTTGTGCGAAATTTTTACCTCACGAATTTGGATAAGCCGATTTTCCTTTTTACCTTTCTTGAATGTAAAAGAGAAATCGGAGAGAGTGGTTAAGTAGAATGCCTTTCCGCGCAAGACGAAAGTCTTGTGCTAATGAATACTCGCAGGTCTGCTGTGCTGATGGCTGACGCAGAAGACCTGCGAGAACAGGGGAAGGCAAGTCAAAAGCATTCAGGCGACCTATGAAGCAGGCGAACATAGCATCGAATGGGCACGAGATGAATCCATTGCACCGGCAGATGGGTTGTACCAGGTAAGAATGATTTCCGGAAATTTTTCAACAGGGATAAAAGCGGTGGTATTGAAATGAGAAAACTTTAGGCATTAAACTTTAAACTAACTAAATCCGGAGTGCTGGTAAACTTCTACTCTAAACTCACTGCCATGAAAACTCTGCCGAAGTTCCTTGCTCTTGTTACTTGCATCTTACTTCTTGCTCCTTACTCTTCCCTCAAAGCACAATGGGTCACCATACCCGATACCAACTTCGTGAACTGGCTGCAAGCGAACATCCCTTCGTGCATGAATGGGAATCAGATGGATACGACATGTTCGGGAGTGATTAACAGAACAAAAGTCAATGTTGCCAATCAACCAATTGCTGACCTGACCGGAATTCAATACTTTGATAATCTTAGAACTCTGTGGTGCTATAATAGTAATCTTCCGCCAACAGGTTTGTTAACCAGCCTGCCACCGCTGCCTCAAAGCCTGGATACGTTGGATTGTGACGGCAATCAACTTACCAGTTTATCAACGGTTTCCTCAGGTTTAGTAAGCCTTAATTGCAGGCGCAACAAAATATCCAATCCCAATTTTTTAGCTCAGTTCCCTCAATTAAAATACGTGGATTGCAGCGGGAACCAGACTCTCGGAGGACTATTCGTTTTTCCTTCTTTATGGTATCTAGATTGCAGGGGTTGTGGGCTTACCAACCTGCTCCTCCCTAGCTCGTTGAGTACCCTTTATTGCTCCTATAATTATCTCACGAGCCTGCAACTTCCTCCTACGGGGTTGTCTGTACTCGAATGCGAAGTGAACGAGTTGACTACCTTGCCATCGCTTCCTTCGAACTTATGGAGACTGGTTTGTGGAGGAAACCATCTTACCAGTTTACCTGCGCTTCCGCAAAGTTTGAATTTTCTTGGTTGCTCTAACAATGACCTTACGAACTTGCCATCCCTTCCAGCGAACTTAACCACACTATACTGTGATGCCAATAACCTGACGGGTTTGCCGTCTCTCCCAGCCAATTTGACCTGGTTGTACTGTAGCAACAATCTAATAACGAGCTTGCCCGAACTGCCGGATTCGCTCTATTCGTTAACATGCCAAGGCAATCCGCTGACTTGTTTGCCGAAATTAAAGCGAATAGTCCGGTTGGATTTTTTGGGTACTCCTGTATCCTGTCTCCCCAACTATGGAGAGGTAACAACAAGTTATCCAGCCTTAAATACTTTACCCTTATGTGACATCTTCAACAATGGCGGCTGCGAAGTGCTCTGGAACATCAGCGGTAAAGTTTATTTCGATGACAACGTTAATTGTTCTTTAGATTCAAATGAAGTAAAGCAGCAAAATATAAAACTGCAATTGTGGAACGGTGGAACGTTGCAGCAGCAAACGCTTACAGGCGGTGAAGGGTTCTACTCATTTGACGTGCTGGCACTTGGAAATTATCAAGTGAGAATTGACACGGCAGGCATTCCTTTTAACAGCAGTTGTCCTTCAAATAATACTTTGAACATTGCCGTTACCGCAGTTGATTCGCTTAAGAAAGACAATGATTTCGCCACAGAATGTAAACCCGGCTATGACATTGGCGCCTTGAGTATTCATGGCTGGATATTTCGGCCCGCAAATCATACTTTGGTAGATATTACCGCTGGCGATATTGCGGCTTTCTTAGGTGGGCAATGTGTCGGGGTTAGCGGACAAGTGAAAATAATCATTAATGGACCTGCAAGATATGTAAATGCGAATGGGCTGACTCCTTCTTCAGTGTCGGGCGATACGATCACCTGGAACGTTGCCAACTTCGATTCAATTAATTCATTGCAAGATTTCGATATCACCGCTCAAACCGACACTACCGCACCGCTCGGCTCGCAGGTTTGCTTCACGGTTTCTGTGACACCAACCGCTGGTGATAATAATCCGGTAAATAATAGTATTACGCATTGCTTTACGGTAGTCGGTTCCTTCGACCCGAATGACAAACAAGTCTATCCGACAGCAAATATTGATACCACGCAGGAATGGCTCACATACACCATCCGCTTTCAAAACACCGGCACAGCCGAAGCACAACATATTTATATTGATGACACGCTCGATGCAAATCTTGATGAGTCGAGTTTTCAGTTGCTTGCTTACAGCCATGAGCCGTTTGTGCAGATAAAGGGAAGCACTGTGCGCTTCAACTTTCCCAACATCAACCTTCCCGACAGCAACGCGAATGAGCCTGCCAGCCACGGTTACGTGCAGTACAAAGTGAAGCTGAATGAAAACCTTCCCATCGGCACACAAATCAGTAACAGAGCATACACCTATTTCGATTTTAATGCTCCTGTTGTGACAAATATTGTCACCAACACCATCGGTCTTGCTGCTCCAGTTTCTATCTCAGGATCTGTTCTTTCGGAGATGGGCTCACCGGTTCCTTCTGTCACGATGAATCTTACCGGAACAGATTCTGCTACTTTGATAACCACGAACAACGGACTTTTCAATTTCAATGTTTCCACCAACGGGAACTACACGATTATACCTTCAAAAAACAACGATGTCACCGTTTCCAACGGCATCACCACGCTGGACATTTTATTGACGCGAAAGCATATCCTCAACATAGAAGTTCTGGGTTCGCCCTACAAAATCATCGCTGCGGATGTCAATGCCTCATCCTCCATCTCCACGATTGACATCGTTTTGATACGCGGCATGATTCTGGGCAATCTCACTTCTTTTCCGGGAGGAAAGATCTGGTCGTTCGTCAGCAGCGATTTCGTGTTTGCAGATTCTCTCACGCCTTATGTGTTTGACAGCAGCAGAAGCTACACCAACATTAGCTCCAATCAAACCAAACAGAATTTCACCGCCATCAAGCTCGGTGACGTAAATAATAGCTGGGACCCGGCTACGCCCAAGCAAGGTGCAATCGGCAACGTGCAAATGGCAATGGCAGAATATCATGCAATGACCGGAGATGAAATCATCATTCCGGTGAGTGTGAAGGATTTCCGTAATATAAGCGGCTACCAGTTCACCCTCTCATGGAATCCCCGCGTGTTGTCATTGGTTGAAGCCGACAATAAATCCCTGCAAGGCTATTATGGCGAACAGCGCAGGGAAGAAGGCTTGCTGACGACCATCTGGTATGACGAAAGCGCGACTGCACTCACGCTTGATGACGATGCAACAGCTTTTGAATTAAAGTTTAAAGTGATTGGCGAAAACGGCAGCTTCTCCCCCATCGCCATCGGCTCCGAACTAACCGCCAGCGAAGCCTACAATGAGAATCTGGATTTGTTGAATATCGTGGCAACGAATGGGGTGGTGAAAGTGGGAGATGATGTAAACAGATTCCATCCCTCAGAGGGATGGAATCTGTCGGTCGTTCCCAATCCTTTCAGCAATACTACCAACATCATCTTTACCCTGCCGAAGGATAAATCGGTAACGCTTTCTATCTACGACATTCTCGGCAGGGAGGTAAAGCGCGTGAAGGCGGATTATCAAGCCGGTGAACACAGTATAGAATGGGGCGGGGATGATGAGCATGGAAATCTGTTGAGCAAAGGGTTGTACCATGTGAGGATGGTTGCGGGAGAGAGTTCATTGAGCGCGAAGGCGGTTATGGTGAGATAAGAGAATCCTCACTAAAGGCTTACGAAAGTCCCTCTTTGTTTGCTTGCGATTATTTAATTTAGACAAAAAACCGAATATCTGTTTTACACCCTCACGCGGCTCAGAGAGCAACGGAAAGAGGCTGCTTCAGAGCGGGAGATTATGGAAACAGTGAATGGGGGAGAGCGGTTTCCCGCAAAGCATGGAAGAACGGGCTTTAGAAAAAATTTCGTGTTTGATAAAGAATGGAACGGAACGCATTACGCGGTGAAGCAGATTGAGGCGTACGCGGTCTATGAGAAACGCGACTGGACCGTTATAACTGTAATCGTAAAATATTTCTGACATGCAGCTCACCTTTGACCCAAAATACAATATTGCCTATATCTTTTTCAAGGAGAAAAAAGAAAAGGTGACTTCCATCAAGCTCAGCGAAGATATTGTGGTTGACATTGCGCCTGATGGCACTATTTACGGCATTGAACTGCTTAATGCCCGCAAACATCTGAGCGGCAGGAAACAAAGACGCTTCTCATTGAGAAATATCTCCACAGGAAAGGACGTGGAAGTTGAACTGCCTTTTTAAACCCCAATTGACAACTTTCAAAAACTGTCACCTCCCGCCTCTTGATAAAATTCGTTTATCTCTGAACCTATTGAATTAACGCTGAATTTATCCGGCACAGAACTTCTTACGCGTTCAGGCGAATATTTCACATAGCTTTTTTTCATCTGAATCATCGCCTCAGCTAACTGTTCGCCATTCTCTTTTTCAATTAAAATCCCATTCTGCTCATTGATAAATTGTTCAGGTCCTCCGCAGCGCGTGGCTATAACAGGGCGACCGGAAAAGATGGCTTCGAGCGTCACCACTGAGAATGTTTCGATGCGGCTGTTTACGATGAGTACGTGTGCCGTTGGAATAATCTTAAGCACTTCCTCATTGGATTTCTCTCCTAAAAAGGAAACAGATTGGACTCCTTCTGCTTTGGCGAGCCGGGTAAGGCTGTCTCTATCTTTCCCATCGCCAACGATCATCAATTCAGTCACCGGCTCTTTCTTAAAAACTTCCGCGAAAGCACGGATCACCCCGCTGACATTTTTTACGTCATCCCTTAAATCCGCGACAACGAGGTAACGGAATCTTTCACCAACAGGCGATTGCTTCCATGCATCGGGTAAAACTTCAGCCACGTTGGGTAAGATTTTAATGTCATTCCCATGTCCGCATCGAATCATGGCTTGTTTGTGAAATTCAGAAACGGCTGTAATAAATGCTGCCTTCCTTGCCGCATAATGAACAAACCGCTTCTTCAGCCAGGGTAATTTTTCAAACTCTCCTGTTGCATATCCCGACCAATGTTCGGAAATGATGAAGGGAACGCCATACCTCCATTTCAGCCACAACGCAAGCAGCGCTGGTCTGGCAAGCATGTTCACGTGGGTTATGTTGGGTTTGAATCCTGATTTTCGGATGATGCGCCATCCATTATATATTGCGCCCACGTAATTCAGCAAATTCAGCAGAAAAAATGATGTCTTGTTGTAATACAAAATCACCTCCGTTAGATTGCCGGTTGATTTTCTCGAAAAACGTGACGGACCGGATGCAGGTGAAGCAAGCAGCACCACTACCTCATTGCTTAATGCTGCCGCCCTGGCATGCTTTTGAATAAAAACGCCATTCTGCAAGTCATAATCAGTTGGGTACCATCGTGGAAGAAAAAGGATTTTGCGATGGCGCTGCATCGCTGCAAAGTAAGATTATTTCTATCTTTATCAGCCATTTAGCCCCCTATGCAGTTAGCAGATTTCGTTCAAAGCATCGAGAAAGAATTTGAAGACGTCACTCCCGGCACGATTACGTCAGAAACGGAATTCCGGAAGCTGGAAGGATGGAGCTCCATGATGGCGCTCATCATTATAGCAAAGATTGACTCCGATTATGGCGTCACCGTTACAGCGGAAGAACTGGCTGGCTGCTCTACCATCAGCGATTTGTTTGATCTGGTTTACGCGAAAGCTGCGTAAGGTGCCAGAAAAAGTCCTCTTTAGTTAAACAATGAAGGCGGGGAATCCTTCAGCATTGTCCGTGCTTTTTTAGCTTTCGGGTGCCAGGCGCCAGCATCTTTTCGCGGCTCATTATTTCCGATCAGCTTCATTCTTTCCATGCCTATTGTTTCAATCAATTTCACCTTGCGTTCGTAGTTGGTTTCATCCATGAACATCTTGAAGATAACAACCAAAAATTCAAGGAAGAAGAAAAATGCCGTCATCAGCGAATAAATCATCAGCATCCATGCGTCATTCATGATTAAGTTAAACATCGCTTTGATCCGGCTCAGGAACGAGTGGTTGCTGGATGTCGCTTCCAATTTTTCTTTGATCTTAGTCCTTTCGCTTTCAATATCTGCCTTCATGGAAGCAAGCGCTGTCTGCTCTGCCTGGTAGTCCTGTTCATTCTGTGAAGCTATCTGAAGCTTCAGCCTCGTGATGCCATGAACGCCTTTTGCTCCGCTGCCTCCGGAGCCATCAGCTTCTCTCTTGGCATCATCCAGCGCGCTTTGCCAGGAGGCATATTTAACTCTTGTGCGCTCTTCCTGCGCTGAAAATTTCTCCTGGTATTGCTGTGACACCTTTTCCAGTTCGGTCTGTACTTCGGCTTGGAAATCCTTGACTAATTGCTGCTCGATGTCCTCCTTGAAGATCACTTCGTCAAGGCATATTGCCCCGAGGATTGCCACAACAAAACCAAGCGCAATCCTGAAGGCGCCAATCACTTTTGAGGAATTTGACATGATGATGCCCCTCTCGATCACAAAAATGATGGAGGCGGCAAACACGCCCGAAACCACAGCCGCAGCCATGGAATAGTTCAACACATGGCTCACCATCAGAATGGTAACGATGAACCAGATCAACACCGGCACAGCCAATGAGGTAGCCAGCAACGCAACTTTCTTCTTGCTTGCCGGAGTGTCGTTCTTCAGCAGGTTGTAATCATCTCCCGAAATGAAACAATATAATCTCAGCATCACTCTAAATTTTGTTAGCTAAAAAAACCGGTGCTTCCGGCAATGAATTTCTCCGTCTTGTACTGGTCAATACCACGTAAGAACCCTTCGCGATAAGAGTGGATCACCTTCGTGATCATGCCCTCGTCAGCCACTGACAATTCTTTTTCTATTTGATAGCGCTCGATATTTTCCTTCAGTGATTCTATCCTCTGCTCAAGCTGCTTTTGCAGGCGCTCCGAAATCCCGGAACTTTGGATCAGCTCCTGCTTCAACTCGGCAATCTCCCTCAGTCGCGCATCAATACCCTCGTCAATCAGCAGGCGGAAGTGCGCCTTCAGGTGCCTCAAAGTCGTTTCAAGCTGGTCAGTGGAATGATGGGTGTAACCGATGTTATAGCCATCATTGAAATAGTCGGTCTTTAAAAAGACCGCCATCTCCGAAGCCTTTTTCGCAGGCTTATCTGCCGGAGACTCGTGTTGATGCGGTTCTTTATGATCTTCCAATTCATCCTTGATAGCTTCGTCAATAGTCTGATTGATGTTTTCGACAAAATTGTCCTCAACAGGCACGTCCCTTACGATTGCAACTTCGTTGTCCGGTTTTCCAAAAAACTTTTTGATAAAATCCATAGGTTATTGAATTTAAGTGAACAAATACTTCGCGAGAGATTCAAATAAAACCTGGATGTTTTTACCGGATCGAATAGGTGATCTCCGGTTTCTGTTTATCCCTCAGCAGAATCTCTCTCCTCAACTAACCTCCGATAAACAGAAAGGGTGTTGTACGGGGGTGTGACAAATTGGTTGCAAATTGATCCGCCTGAGACGGCTCGCTCGCCCGCCTTTCTTTGTGCACGGGAAATCACTCATTCATCATATTCACCACCTGACACGTCACTACGCCTGCCGTTTCCACGCGCAGGCGCGATGTGCCGAGGCTCACCGGCTGAAATCCGCTGGCAACCGCAAGCTTCACTTCTCCAGCCGTAAAGTCGCCTTCGGGTCCGATTAAGATGAGCGCATCGCTGCCTTTTGCATAGGCATCCTTTAAGTGAGGATGAGTAACCAAGCCCGGACTTCCCTCTCCTTTGGAGAGGGGGCGGGGGTGAGGGTCACAAACGGCAATGAACTTCCCTGCTTCTGATGGAATGCATTGAGCCATCATCTCGGCAAATTTTTGCGGCTCGAGCAGCGCGGGCAGGTACGCCTTCCCCGACTGCTTCATGGCGCTGACGAGGATCTTGTTCAACCTCGCAATGTTCAGCCTGGCTCGTTCAGACCGCTCTGTAAAGAATGGCTGGATTTCATCAATGCCGATTTCGGTGGCTTTCTCCAGAAACCATTCAAAGCGTTCAATATTTTTAGTGGGCGCGATGCCGATGGAGATTCTGAAATCACGATGCCCGTAGCCGCTCTTGCGGGAGATTACTTTTAGCTCGCATATTTTATTTCGGTCACTGATGATTTCCGCTTCGTAAAGCGCCCCCTTTCCGTCAACCACTTCAATGCGATCGCTTATTTTCTTCCGCAACACGCGCAGGCAATGCCGTGATTCTTCGGCATCGAGCGTGAACATGCCGGATGACGGAATATCAGGGGAGTAAAAAAACTGCATGATAAAGGTTTACGGTTTACACGTTTACGGTTTACATGTCAAGAATTTGTAAATCGAAAACAGACTGCTTTACCACAAATTCGTCCGGTGGAGGAAAAACTGCTGCGTCATGCGGAGGTATTGCTCCGGAGTAAAACGGCAGGGGCAGGGTCCATAATACGACATGATGTTGTCGGTTGGCGGCTCATAGAAATCACCCTGCGGATCTTTTGTGGGGGGAGTGTAATTGCAAAACAGGTCAACATTCTGTCCGTCACCACCGGGGTCGGCATCCGTATCCTGAATCAGGTCTCCCGTTGTCTGGCTGTTGGAATGGTCGGCAAATTCCGTCCCGAACTGGTTTTCAAAGGTGTGAAACAAGCCGAAGAAATGACCTAATTCGTGCGCGAGCGATCCCAATCCTTTTATCACCGCAAAATCTTCGCTGGGAGGGAGGGGCGCATATCCTTCTGCACCTGCAGGATTCACAATGTCACCGGTGAAATAGATATTGATGGTATTGGGCTGATAATAAAGAATTGTTGCCGCGTCATCATGAACATCCTGGTCCCATGTGTTGAATTGCCAGTTTTCGATGTAATTGAATTTGCACACCACGAACGAAAGCCCTATCCGGCCGTAAATTGCATTAAGCCCTGCAATGGCATTGGCGATGGCGGCTGAGTCATGCGAGGGCATCCCGGCTTGATCCCTTACGATCCATGCGGTGATGTTCAGTGTTTTATTGATTTGCGGGATAACCAATCTCCGGGCGGCAAGCTGCTGGCTGCGGACAAACTGAACATATTCATCCGTCACCACCGTGCCGCACCAGCCCTGCCCGCTTACAACACCCGATGACAATAATGCAGCAAGGAAGCCCGCAAATATTTTTACAAACTGATGTTTCATGGTTAAGATGAATATTTATATCTTTAGGCTCTCCTTATGGTTGTCGGGGATGTTCACAAAAATAATTGAATCATTCTGATTTCGGAAACTATTGCAATGTAAATTCATGAATGCGAAAGGGATAATTGCTTTCAGCATGGTAATGCTTCTGTGTATTTCGCAGAAGGTTTTTTCACAGATTACAGCGAGCCAGGATTCAGGGTGCGCGCCTCTCACAGGTGTGCAATTCACCTCACCGCCCGGCACTGCTAACTGGCAATGGGATTTTGATGATGGCACGTTTTCATCCCTTCAAAATCCCGTTCATAATTTCCCGGCCGCTGACGTTTATAATGTCAGGCTCACCGCAACGGGCGGCTCCGGATCTATCTTGATCTATGTGTTCGATGCGCCTGATGATCCCGGTTTTACAGCCCTTACTCCTCGCCAGGGATGCGTGGGGCTTGTCGTTGACTTTCAGGATACATCATCCGGCTCTGGCGGGGCTGCTATTACAGGGTGGGAGTGGACCTTCGGTGACGGAGGCTTTGACAACAGCAACGATCCGACACCATCTTATACTTACACCCTTCAGGGCGCGTTTGACGTTACTTTGCTGATAAGAGACCAACACGGATGTGAAGCAACTGTCATCTATAATGATTATGTAAAAGTATCTGATCCTCCTGCTGCCGTCATCACATCCGTTCCTGGCAACACCTCATCGTGCACGCCACCGCTATCTATTGATTTTTCAGGATCCGGTTCAGAGAGCAAGTGGCTTGCCGACACTACGCTGACCTATGAATGGAATTTCGGTGACGGATCGCCTCCGTCAATCTTAGTAACTCCTCCCACCCACACTTACACTGCTGACGGTTCTTACACGGTGCAATTGGTGGTGACCGATATCAACGGCTGCCAAAGCGCAGCGACCAAAGTGGTGGCGATTGGAAGTCCGCTTGCGTCCGTCTATGCTGTGGGAGCGGTGAACGACACAGTGTGCAACCCTGTATTCTTTGTCAATAATTCAACAGGCACGAATTTCTTATATGATTATGGCGATGGAACAACAGGCGTTGTGGACTCGCATGCGTATGCCGTTCCGGGCGAATATTTTGTAAACCTGCAAACTTCTGCAGGCGTATGTTTCGATGACACCACCATCAGGATTGTGGTGGAGGAAATAGTGGCCGGCTTTACATCTGATCCTGGCTATAGCTGCGAAACACCACTCACCGTGCAATTCACAGATCAGTCA
Source organism: uncultured Chitinophagaceae bacterium (assembly GCA_964502525.1). Classification (GTDB taxonomy): domain Bacteria; phylum Bacteroidota; class Bacteroidia; order Chitinophagales; family CAIOSU01; genus DATLYB01. The sequence goes on along the minus strand of CAZCXH010000047.1, from coordinate 1,887 downwards.
ATAGGAGCCGTAAAATGGGAATGGTTTTTCGGTGATGGCGCCAAAGACTCTGTTCAAAACCCGCTGCATGAGTACGAGGAACCTGACAACCCCGATAAGTATTACATCTATCCGCAATCAACTTATTCCGATTCTTTAATAGTAACCAGCGCGCATGGCTGCAAGGACACGTTTGTGGCGGTGAACAACGACTCGCTGTTCAGACCTACAGCGCTTTTTTCGATTGATACTGCGGAGGGATGTGTTCCCCTGCTGGTCACTTTCACCGACAGCAGCATTTCGCATGATTCCATTACTATTTATACATGGGATTTTGATGACGGCAACGTTTATTCCGGTCCCGACAACCAGGTGACGCATACCTTCGCGGCTCCGGGTGATTACAACGTAGTGTTCAGCATTGTGAATGAGAGAGGGTGTGTTGACACTTCTTACGCCTTACATATAAGGGTGGGATTGCCTCCGAATCCGAATTTCATGCTGGACAAATCGGTTATCTGTCCGTATGACACGGTTCAGTTCACCGACCTCACCCCGGCTGCCGATTCTGCCGATACATGGCACTATGATGCCGATAACAGTTGGATGTCCCATTGCTACACCGATGGCAACCCGTCATGGGCATTTTACTCCGATACAGGTTTTCATGATATCACGCTTACCGCTGGATGGAACGGTTGCTATGCTGACACTACGATACAAGATGTCATCAGGGTGCTCGGACCCATTGCGCGGTTTGATGCCGAATGCGACTGCGATTCACCCATGACGGTGCGTTTCATCGGTGAGATAAAAGGTGTTGACACGCTGGTATGGAATTTCGGTGACGGCACCGTTATCGGAACCACCACCGACTACAACCCCGCCCACACCTATAGCGCTGCCGGCAACTATACGGTTACCCTTACAGGTTACAACCTCACTTCAGGATGCGACTCATTTGTGACGCAAAAAGGCGTTTTCGTGAGGCAGTTGAATGCTTCATTTTTTCCTGATGTGAATTATTGCGCAAAAGTGCCATACATTTTCGATGCGTCTTCGTCCACCGATGTGTGGGGATTATGCAACCGCGGCTACCGCTGGGTGTTTGAAGAAGGAATAACTCCGCCTATTCACCGCGAAAACCCGGTTTTGATCTATGAATTTCAAACATCCGGGATTCACGAGATAACGCTGGTGGTAAGGGACGAAAACGAATGTTACGACACGCTCAGGCAAACAGTGAACGTGTATGGCGTGAATGTGGATTTCACGGTTAGTGATTCAATAGGCTGCAGGCCGTTTACCGTGTTCTTCGATAACATTTCCACTGCTGATACCACCATCGTATCCTACATGTGGGATTTTGGTGACGGCACCGGAGCCAGTGCTGATGACACATCGCATACTTACGCCACTCCCGATACTTTCCTTGCAACATTAACAGTTGAGGATGTTTTGGGTTGTGCGACTGTTGATACAATGCAAATCATCTCTTCGCAACCCACAGCGCGCCTGCTGCCGGTTGGCAGCCTCAACCTGTGCCAGAACGACTCGATAAGATTTGTGTCGGTATCTGCCGGACCGGGATGGACTTTCGACTGGGCTTTTGGTGATGGCGACAGTGCTGCCACGACCATCAACGTTGTGTCGCATGTGTATGATTCAATAGGGGAATATCTTGTTTGGCTCAAAGTAACGGATGCAGATGGCTGCACCGCCACCTACACAACTCCATTCAGCCAGCGCGTGAGGGTGCAGGGGCGGCCGGATGCTCATTTTACGTCATCGGTTGACGACTCGCTGAATGCGCTGTGCTATCCGATTCAGATTGAATTTTATGACAGTTCAACCATCAATCCTTCTTCACCGCTCAATTATTTCTGGGATTTGGGCGATGGCAACCCC